>JAGBAI010000094.1 GCA_017939025.1 Oscillospiraceae bacterium | reverse complement strand
GAAGTCACCGGCCTTCAGTTCCACGCCGTCCAGCTTGGCAACGCCGGAGAAGGTCTCGAAGAACATGTTGGAGGTGAAGGTCAGGGTGGAGGTGCTGGTCTGAACGAAGGTGTTCTTGTTCTCCTTGGGGATCAGGTGGTAGGGCAGAGTGGTGATCTCGCCGTCCGTACCGGGAACCTCGGTCAGCTTGCCGTTAGCATCCAGAGTCAGCTTGGCCTTTTCGGACAGGACGTAGGTCTTGGTGGTGGTGACGCTGCCGTCCTTGTAGGTGACGATGGCCTTGCCGTTCTGCCAGGCTTCGATAAAGGCGGGCTGGATGGTCAGGGTGCCGTTGCTGATGGCGATGGTGCCGCCGTTTTCCAGCTCTACCTCGCCGTTGACAGTCTGTACAGTCAGTCCCACATTGGACTTGAGGGTACCAATCAGCTGATAACCGTTGGTATTAATGGTAACCGTCTTACCATCCAGTACCAGCTCGCCGACATTAGCGTTTGCCAGCAGCTTGACCACGGAACCGTCACCAACAGCAGCAATAGCTTCTGCCTGGGTCAGATACTTGATTCCGTCAACATCCATCACAGCAGCATCTACAACCAGTTCCTTACCGTCAGTATTTTCAATGGTGGTGACGGGTGCATCCTGACTTGCGTTGTCAGCAGTCAAGGGAGTGTTATTCAGATAAGCTTTCTGGATACCCTTGCCCATCATGACATCACATTCCGTGACCTTAACAGTATTCGCGATGTTGATATGGCCGTTCTCACCCTTGAACATGAATTCACCCTCGGCGCAGTTGGTCATGTTTACAGTGGAGTTGCCGGTAATATTGATGGTCTGGCCATAGCTGGTGATGCCGCGTCCACTTGCACCAGTGACAGTGTACTTGGTATCCGTCATAGTCAGAGTGCTGTTATTGATACCATTGTCCAGATTGCTGTTGCCAGTCAGCGTGATATCACAGCCGCTGATCACAGCGGTACCACCCACCAGGAAGTCACCGGGGTCGGTGGAATTGACGGTAACACCAGTCAGATTGATTGTACCACCGCCGGCATTATTGGCATAGAACAGGGCACCTTCCGTGCCATTGTTACTGACAGTGATGGATCCGCCGTTAACATTCAGTGTACTGCCGCCGATCACATCAAAGATAGCATAGATCTTAACGGAGCCTTCGCTGGAAGTAAAGTTAACATTCTGAATAGAGGTAGTGCCGGAACCTGCCACATTAAACAGACCGTCAGCAACGGTATCGCCAGCATAAGTAGTGATATCAATGGTACCATTCTTAATCGTAGCATTGGTCAGAGTGCCGGATTCGCCGTTGATGTGCAGGGTCTTTTCATTCAGATCCAGAATAATGCCGTTCAAGGACAGTGTTTCTGCATCTGCCAGAGTGATTTCTTCCAGCAGCTTGATGGTCTGGCCGGGAGTTGCAGCTGCAATGGCACCCTGTAAGGTGGGATACTTTACGCCACTGATTTCGGCGTTCAGATCCTCAACATCTGCGGGCAGCAGTTCCACAGTCCAGGGGCTGAAGGTCTGGGAGGTCAGTTCGACATACTGTTTGGGAGTTTCACCCTTGACCTCAAATGCGCCCAGGAAGGTGCTTTCGTGCCAGACGTTGACGAGCTTGGAAGTCGTGTTAGCGGGCAGGGGCAGGCGGAAGGTGATGGGCTTTTCCAGAGTTTCCAGTTCCTCGCCGGTGCCGACCTTTTCGGTAGTAGTGGTTTCGCCGCCAGCGCTTTCCACTTCCTTCACAGGCTGGAGGACGGGGGTAACGTCGTAGGAAACCTTAACATTGGCAGTTTCGGACTCCTTGGTGACCGACTGAACCTCGATTTCCAGATTCAGAACCACCTTGTCAGCGCCGCTGGTGTCCATGTTCTTAACCAGATCATTGACAGCAGTCTGGCTCAGTGCGGCATCCAGACCGGTGGTCTGCTGGGCAACTTCGTTGGTGCCCATGGCGGTGATATTGTTATTATCAATACCGGCAGTGTTTGTAACATCGCTGGTATCCACAGCCGTGGTACCGGCACTTTCGGGAACGTTCTTGTTTTCCTTCGCGGAAACCACACCGGTCTCCATCTTCTGCTCGTGGGTAACGGGGACATAGGCAGTAACATCACTGCTGAAGGTACCGCCGGTGATGGAGATACCGGTTGCGCCGCCGTAAGCTGCCACGGCGGAAGCGTTGGTGGAGGTGAAGGTGCCGCCGGTGATGGTAACGCCGGACAGGCTGTAGCCATCGTTCTTAACGACCATCAGAGCGTCGCCGGTGCAGCCCTGACCGTTGCCATTCGGGTCGTAATTAACCTTTGTGCCGTTGCCGTTGATGCTGCCGCCGGAGATGGTGGTGGTGCCGCCCTTGGCAACGATGGCGGTAGCGCCGGTGATAGAGCCGCCGGTCATGCTCAGCGTGCCGGTGCAGGGGAAGTAAATGGCTGCGTCATCGCCAGTAACTTCACCGCCGCTGATGTTCAGTTTTACGCCGGTATGATTGCCATTGAAGGAGATCGCGGCATATTTAGTAGACTTGGAGACAACCTTACCGCCAGCGATGTTCACGGTACAGTCGGTGACCGCATTGTCCTTATTGGACAGGATGGCACAGTCAGAGCCAGCCTCGACAGTAACGCCGGTGTTGACAGTCAGCACGCCGCCATTCTTCATCAGAATGGTGTCAACCTCACCCTTGACAGTACCAGTACCGGTCAGGTTCAGGTTGCCTGCGACCTCAAAGGCAAAGCCATTGGAGCAGGTCACGTTGTTGCCGTTCAGATTGATGGTAACGGGCTTGTCAACGGTGATGGTCTCGGAGACGGTGATATCCTCAGTCAGAGTGATCTCGCCGCCCTGTGCCACCAGAACGGGGAAGAATTCGTTGGTTACAGGCAGATCCAGAACCTTTTCACCGTTTACATAAACGATGTTTTCAACGCTCTTGACGCCATTGCCATTGGTCTTGTTGTTCCACAGAGGGCTTTCGCTGTTGCTGCCAGTAGCAAAGCCGTTAGCAGTGCTGCCGTCAACGCTGACAGTGTAGTATTTACCAGTGCCAACCAAGGTTGCATCGATCTCAATTGCAGCCTTGCCGCTCTGCTGAGCAGACGCATTAAAGGTACTGCCGCTGACACTGACATTCAGAATCGTGCTGGGCTGGTCAGAGTAGACCAGAATGGACTTACCGGTACAGTTAAACTCACAGTTCGTAATGCTTACACTGCTTGTGCCAGTGCCGTATGCCCAAATGTTGTAGTCATTTCCGGTCTGGTTGAATACACAGCCGCTAAAGACAGCGGTGGGAGCGTATGTCCACAGTACGCCATTGATGATACAATCGACGTAGGATTCCTTGGTGGAATGATGGAAGCCAGAATAAAGAACATTATTCTTGTTGATGGTCAGATTCTCAAAGGTGATGTCAGTCACGGATGCAACGGACTGATTGTAAGCACCACCGAAATTGATGACGGTGTCGGTCTTGCTCTCACCCTTAATGGTCAGCTGCTTGTTGACATTGACCATGTTGTATTCGCCAGCCTTCAGGGTGACGGTAGCACCAGGAGCGGCGGCAGTCACAGCAGCGGACAGGGACTCATAACCCTGGTCGCCAATATAGGCAACGTACACAGGATTTTCCAGAGTCTGAGGATTGGCAGCTGCATAGTAGTTGGTCAGATCCAGCTGGGCGCGCTCTTCCTCGGTCAGGGCGGCAATGGCCTCGGTGCAGGCGTTGTACTCAGCCAGCTTGGCCTCCCGCTCGCTCTCATAGAACTCGGTAGCCAGAGCATCGATCAGCTTCTGCACATCGGCGACCCGCTTGGCGGATTCCTCGGCAGCCTTGGCTTCCTCGGCGGCCTTGGCAGCAGCCTCAGCGTCGGCCTTAGCCTTCTCGCAGTCCTCGGCATGGGTCTCAGCCTTGCACTCGGCGGACTTGTCGCACTCCACAACCACGGGCTCATCGTCCTCGGTCACGGTCTGGTCGAACTTGCACTTGGTGCCCTCCAGAGCGCAGTATGCACAGCCGGGATTCTCACTGCACAGGGTAGTGCAGGTGCACTCGGTGGGGACATCGTCCTCGCCGCCCTCGTTGTTGGGCTGGTAGTTGGGGTCCTGAGCACCGCAGCCGCACTGGCCATTCTCATAGCTGTGGGCGATGACGGGGATGGACTCGGTGTAAGTATCGCCGCAGGCGGAGCAGGTGAAGGTCTTGAGGCCTGCCTCGGTGCAGGTGGCCTCACGGGTCACGGTGCCCTCATGGGAATGGCCCTTGGCGGGGCTTTCCTGAGCCTGCTCTGCGCCACAGGCACAGGCATAGACTACAGTACCGGCAGTGGTACAGGTGGCGCTGTCAGAAACCAGATTGGTATACTGGTGCTCTGTACAGACGGAGGTTTCGTCTTCCGTCGCTGCTGCAGGCACGATGCCGATGGACATAACCATCGTCAGCGCCAGCACCAGAGACAGCAGGCGTGTCATTACGTTGTGTTTCATGATCACGACTCCTTTTTGGTTCATAAAGTACACATTTTCATCCAGGGATCTTTTTGCGTTTCGGAAACATTCCTGGGCGGAAAATGACAGGTCACGACACTTTTCCGGGAAATCCCACAAGGAGACGGGCCAGTGCGCAAGGTGTACATTCTCAGTCAGGGATACAGCAGTGGCATAGTTTCCACTCATAGGTCACTATACCATATTATGATAATTTTTACAATACTTTTTTTCAAAAAAAGCTTGTAAATTTGCGACAAAAAACAAGGGCCGATGTGGGCATCGGCCCCTACGAGAGGCGCAGCTGCCCCGGCAGCATATAAAAAACCTTCCCCCTCCCGGGGGACGGTGCCCCAGTGCGCACACTGGGGCGGATGAGGAGCGCGAAATGTTAGATTCAGCACTATGTTTCAGGGCTGTTCCAGACTTTCGTGCACGCCATCCCTCATCCGTCTCGCCTTCGGCGATCCACCTTCCCCCCGGGGGAAGGCATGGGCGCTGCCGCGCCAGAGAGAGCTTTAGGGGCGCTCTTTTACCAGCATGGGGGTCAGCATGGGCTTGTCAAACAGCGTTACAAACCGCTCGCATTTGACCAGGAAGGCGTAATAGACATTATAGCCGCAGCCGCGCATGGTCTCCACATTGGCCATGCCCTTGGCCAGGATCACGTCAGCAGTTTCCAGGGCGGTTTTGGCCTCGGCGCTCAGCAGGTCGATCTGGGTGCCCGGGACACGGTTGCCGTTATCAATGACCGGGAACGGCAGGCCCACCGCTTCCGCATCCGCCCGGGTGGCATCGTTGATGGTGATATGGCCCCGGACGCAGAAAGTTATGTTAACTTGCGGATACTTCTTCGCGATCTGCTCCGCCAAGATCCGGTCGAAACCGATCTCTCCGGCGTTGTCCGTCAGATAAAGGAGGGTTTTCCCGGTTTCCAGCTCCCGGCAGAAATTATGGTAAACCTTTTTGTCCATTTCCCAATGTAAAGCCTTTTCGATCATTTCTTCCAGCTTTTCAAAGGAAACCTGCCCCTGCAAGGCGGAAAAGTCCAGATAATTTCCCAAAACCGCCAATTGGAGCCCCGCGTACACCGGATCCTCCGCCCCCTCTGCCAATTCCCGGATCCGGTCAAGGCGCTCCATGACGAAGGCATTGGACTGCCGCTTTTCTTCCGCGAAGCGATCCTCCGGCAGGCCATAGTGCTTGGTCAGAAGATCACTTACCTGGGGATTGAACCAGGGGGAGGAAATGCCCTCCGGGGCGGACAAATACATCCGCATCATGTCCTTGGCAAAGGCCATGGCCTGCTCATCGGTGCCCAAAGGACGTGCCACTTCCAGATTTCTCCGGAAGTGGCACAGCAGGCATTGTGTATTGATGCCGACGCTCATTACTTGACCTTCAGCTTCACAACGACCTTGACGAAATCGTTGGGAACATCCAGATGACGGCCGGGCATATGGGCATCCTCGGGGAAGGCCACGTAGCAGACACCCTCGTTGATGGTCATGTACTCAAAATCGCCGGAGTACTTGCCCACGTCCTTGGTCTCGTTGAACTCGCCTTCCAGCTTGCAGTCAGCCAGGTCGGCCCAGCCCATGACTTCCTTGCCCTTGACGATGTACTGGATGTCCAGATAGTTCCGGTGTGCCTCAGCCAGGTCGGGAGCCTTGGTGGACTGAACAGCCAGGAAGAACCGGTTGCCGTTGGACAGGGGGTAATTCTTCTTGTCCTCGTACTCGGTCAGGGCGTTGACAGCGTCAAATGCCTCGTCAATGCCGGGCAGCAGGGCAGCATACTTCTTGATATCTTTCCAGGGACATACGATCATAGTGATTACTTCCTTTCTTATTGCAGCGGGTGTTCCGCTAAATTTACAAACATACCGTAGGGACCGTCCTCCCGGACGGTCCGGTCAGAAAATTTGACCTCGATGGGCAAATTCTCTGCTGATGAAAGCTGTATCTATGCGGGCCGTCCGGGAGGACGGTCCCTACAATCATAATTCCAGCAATTGTGCAAAGCTGTCAATTTTTGCCTCGTACCCCTCGGGGGTGCCGAAGCCGTAGGCGCACCAGATGAAGGGCACCCCGGCCTCCAGGGTGGCTTCATAGTCTCCCTGGGTGTCTCCGATGTAGACACAGTTTTCGATGTTATGTTTTTCCATTAGAGCACGGATGGTCTTTCCCTTGCTGGTGCCGGTATCACCGAAGCACATATGGCCTTCGATGAAATCCCCCAGACCCAGCTTGTGGATGCACAGTTCCGGGTAGCCGCACTGGGAATTGCTGACGATGAAGAGGCGGTGGTTCTTGGCAAGCTGCGCCATAGTCTCCCGGATGCCGGGGTAGCCGATTTTACACTCGTTTTCAAAGAGGTAGTCGTTTTCCGTCTTCATGCACCGCGCCATCAGATCGTAGCGTTCATTTTCCGGAATGGAGGCCAGAATCACATCGGCAATCTCCGTCATGACCTTACCGAAGAGAGGCTTTAAGTCCTCGGCGGTGACGCACAGATGATCCAGCCCCTCAGACTTTAACTGGATGTTATATCCTTCGGCAACCAATGCCCGGGAATCCCACAGGGTTCCGTCGATGTCAAAAATCAGACTTTCGTAGTTCATATTTCCTCCAGATGCCGCCGGATGCGGCCGGTGATCATTTCCAGAGCCACATAGTTCTCGCCGCCCTCGGGTACGATGATATGGGCATGGCGCTTGCTGGGCTCCACATACATCTCGTGCATGGGCTTGACGGTGTCCTGGTACTGGCTGAGCACACTTTCCAGAGATCTCCCCCGCTCCCGGACATCCCGGGCGATCCGGCGGCACAGCCGCACATCCGCATCGGTGTCCACGAAAATGCGGATATCCATCAGATCCCGCAGGGGCTTGTTCTCGAAGATCAGAATGCCTTCCACGATGATGACCTTTTTCGGCACGATGCGGATGGTTTTGTCAGACCGGTTGTGCTGGGTAAAATCGTAGACGGGACAGTCAATGGCCTGGCCCTTTCGCAGCTCATCCAGATGGCGGGCCATAAGATCTGTTTCCAGGGCGGCAGGCTCGTCGTAGTTGAGCTGGCAGCGCTCATCATAGGTCAGATCGTCGTGGCGCTTGTAGTAATTGTCGTGGGAGAGGATGGTCACATCCTCCCGGAACTGGGCAATCAGATTGTTCATCAAAGTGGTCTTACCGCTGCCGGTACCGCCGGCAATGCCGATGACTAAGATGTTATTCATGTTATACTTTCCTCTTCTTTGTATGTCGTAGGGGCCGATGTGGGCATCGGCCCCTACGTGGAATATTATCTTTGATTTAACCGCTGCCAGGAGCGTGCTATCATTTCTTCATCGTCCGCACTGTTGAGGATGATGATTTCTCCCGGGCCTTCCTGCAGCAGGCCCGCTGCCCGCAGGCGGCGCTTGGTCTCCCGGGCGGTGCCGGCACCGCCTTCCAGCAGCTGCACCTCCGGCCCCAGCACACTGCGGATGGCCTTCGCCGCAAAAGGATAGTGGGTGCAGCCTAAGACCAGGGCATCCAGCTTTCCCACATAGGGATCCAGAATGCTGTGCAGCAGCGCTTCCAGCTCCTGTCCTTCCACCTTCCCCGCTTCCACCAGCTGCACAAGGCCCGGTGCCGGGATCTTTTCGATGGTGCAGCTTTCGTCAAAGCGGTGCAGGAGCAGGTCGAATTTTTCCTCCCGCAGTGTCACTTCCGTGGCCATAACGCCGATGCGGCCTCCGGGGAAGTGGTCTGCCGCCACCTTCAGGGCAGGCTCGATACCGATGACAATAAGGTCGGGATACGCTGCCCGGACACTCTTCACCGCCGCAGCGGTGGCTGTATTGCAGGCAATAACCAGCGCTTTCAGGGGATATTCGGTTGTCAGCTTTTCCGCCGCCGCCAGCGTAAGCCGCCGGACATCTTCTGTTGTCCGGCTGCCATAGGGGGCGTTGGCGGAGTCCCCGAAATACACATACCGCTCCCCGGGCATATGGGCCACCAGATGCCGCAAAACACTGATGCCCCCCACGCCGGAGTCAAAGACGGCGATATAATACTTTTCTGAATTCATTGTCTCACCCAAATTATCCACCGTAGGGGCGGGGCAGTGCCCCGCCCACAACCTTACCACTCAGGACTGGCTGGTTATATGCAAATCACTGCCGCAGTACACCACTCATACTGCGTCGGTCAGTTCAGCTGGCGGGCGGGGCACTGCCCCGCCCCTACAGAAGCGCACATAGTTTTATATATCTTATCAAATCTCACGCTCTGTTGCAAGGCTCATTGACTTTTTCGTTCAGTTTTGCTATGTTTGAGGTATCAAATTTATGGAGGTTATCCTATGGAACGCTACTTGTTTGTCATCGACTATCAGAAGGATTTTGTGGACGGCGCCCTGGGCTTTGCCGGTGCGGAAAAGCTGGATGAGGCCATCGCCGCCAAGGTTCGCGCCTATGGCCCCGGAAAGGTGCTGTTCACCCGGGATACCCACTTTGAAAACTACCTGGACACCCGGGAGGGAAAGAATCTTCCTGTCATCCACTGCGTTAAGGGCACCGACGGCTGGCAGGTTTACGGTGAGACCGCCAAAGCCCTGGAGGAAGTGGGCGCAAAGGCCATTGACAAGCTGGTTTTCGGCATGGATGTCACCGACCCCGCTACTGCTGCTGTTCTTCCCGAATGCGCCCATGAGATCGAGCTGGTAGGTCTGGTAAGCAACATCTGCGTTGTCTCCAATGCTGTGGTTCTGCAAAGCAAGTACCCCGAGGCCACCATCGTGGTAGATGCTTCCTGCACCGATTCCTTTGATAAGTCCCTCCACGAAAAGGTGCTGGATGTTCTGGAAGGCTTCCAGGTGAAGGTCATCAACCGCTGATTCCGTGGCGCGGCAGCGCCCCAAGGCTCCCTCTGACGAGGGAGCTGTCAGCGAAGCTGACTGAGGGAGAGAAAGTCTGAAAGCCTCCTCTTTGTATCGAAATATGGTGGAACCTGCAACCTCTTCTCTCCCTCAGCCGCCTGCGGCGCCAGCTCCCTCATCAGAGGGAGCCTTTAAAGGGCGCTCCCGTGCCAGAGTATATTTCTCTTGCCTTTGTTTTTGTTTTGCGCTATAATAGTAGGCGATTTCATCCGAAAGGACACGCTTTATGAAAACTTTCTTTAAAAACTACGGCTTTATCACCTGCATGCTGCTGGGCATCTCCGGTGGCTGCCTTGTGGGTCTGCTGTGGCCTCAGGCGGCACCGGTGCTGGAGCCTCTGGGTACCATTTTCACCAACCTGATGTTCTGTCTGGTGGTGCCCATGGTGTTTTGTTCCATTGCCTCCGCCATTGCCAACATGCCCAGCGCCAAACGGGCAGGCAAGGTCATGGGCGTAACCCTGGCCACCTTCTTCACCACTGCCGCCATCGCCGCTGTGATCATGTATGCCATTATGCGCATCTTCCCGGTGGTCACCGGTACTTACGATGTGCCCCAGGCTGACCCCAGTGAGGTTATGGGCGTGGGCGAGATGCTGGTAAGCTTCTTTACCAAGCCCGACTTCGTGGAGCTGTTAAGCCGCCGGGCGATCCTTCCTCTGATCGTCTTTGCCGTGATCATCGGCTTCGGTGTCCAGATGCAGGGCGGCCCCAAGACCATGACCGCAAAGCTCCTGGAGGACATCACCGGCTGCATTATGAAGGCTGTTCAGATCGTCACCTACTATGCTCCCATCGGCTTCTTCGGCTTCTTTGCCAACCTGGTTGCCACCTACGGCCCGGAGCTGATCGGTGACTACAGCAGAACCCTGCTGCTGTACTACGGCCTGAGCTTCGCCTACATGTTCCTGTTCTTCCCCATCTACGCCCGGTTTGGCGGCGGTAAGGGTGCCGTGAAGGTCATGTTCAAAAACCTGTTCAAGCCCGCAGCCGTTTCCTTCGGCACCTGCTCTTCCGTTGCCACCATCCCCACCAATATGGAGGCCTCCGAAAAGACCGGCATCAGCAAGGATGTGACCAACATCGTCCTGCCTCTGGGTGCCACCATGCACATGGACGGCAGCGCCATGGGTGCCATTTTGAAGGTCGCCTTCCTCTTCGGCATGTTCGGTCAGGACTTTACCTCCGGCCGGGCGATCCTGGCCATCATTGTTGCTGTATTCTCCTCCGTTGCCATGTCCGGCATCCCCGGCGGCGGCGGTACCGGCGAGCTGGCACTGTGCACCGTGTTCTTCCCGGAGCAGATGGCCATTGCCTACCCCATGGCCCTGGCCCTGGGCAATCTCATCGATCCTCCCGCCACCATGGTCAACGCCGCCGGCGACTATGTGGTCAGCTTCATCGTGGCAAGATATGTGGACGGCAAGGACTGGCTGCAAAAGCACCTGGCGGGTAAGAACCGCAGCTAATAGCATGGCTTTGGCTAGGCAGATCACACCTATCTGCTGTAGGGGAGGGTCTTGACCCTCCCGCAACATAACAAATCAAGAAGCGGCTGGTTTTAAGCGGAAACGGTAACATTCCGCAAAAACCAGCCGCTCAATTTTCTAGTCCAACGGAAGGGTCAAGGCCCTCCCCTACAGTATTAAAATCACAATGTCCGGATAAATCCTTCCAGCCGATCCAGGCCCTTTTTCAGTTCTTCATCACTGTAGCAGTAGCTGAGGCGGATGTACCCTTCCGCACCGAAGCAGCTGCCGGGTACGGCGGCAACCTTTCCTTCTTGGATCATCCGGGTGCAGAAGGTGCCGCTGTCCAGGCCGAACTTCCGGATATCCACGAACACATAGAAGGCCCCTTCCGGTTCCGGGAAATCAAGGCCCATTTCTTTCAAACGGGTGCACACATAGTCCCGGCGCTTGCGGTAGGTTTCCTTCATCCCGCTTGTATCGGTTTTCAGCGCCGTCACCGCCGCCTCCTGCAAAAAGGTGGGCACCGCCGTGATTTCCGCGGCGCTGAGCAGCAGCAGCCGATCCATGACGTACCCGGGACAGGTCAGGTAGCCCACCCGCCAGCCGGTCATGGCATAGGGCTTGGAAAAGCTCTGGCAGAGGATCAGCTGCTCCTTCAAATCCCCGTCCAGACTCAGATCCGGACAGCTGTCAACATAGCACAGCTGATTGTATACATTGTCGGAAATGATAAAGATGGGCTTTCCCAGCACCGCTTCCTTTACATTGGCAAGGCTTTCTTCACTGAGCACCACGCCGGTGGGGTTGTTGGGAGAATTGATGATAATTGCCTTGGTTTTTTCGGTAATGGCGGCATTTAATGCCTCTTTTGTGATCTGAAAATTGGTTTTCGTCACATCCAGCGGCACGGTCTTCGCCCCGGCGATGGTGGCGATGGTCTCATAGAGGCCGAAGCCGGGGGTGGGTACAATGACCTCCTCTCCGGGATTCAAAATGCCAAAGAGGGCCGTAAACAGGGCATGGCAGGCACCGATGGTGATGAGCACATTGTCGGGCCCGGTCACATTGCCCCGGGCGGTCTCAAATTCCGCCACGGCCTTTCTCAGGGAAAGGGTTCCCTGATTGGGGGCATAGTGGGTCTGGCCTGCGTTGAGGGCAGCCCAGGCGGCAGCCTTGATAGCTTCGGGGGTGTCGAAGTCCGGCTCGCCGATGGTAAGCATGGCGCAGCCGGGGGTTTCCCGGGCCAGATTGGAATAGACCCGGATGGCGCTGCGCTTCAGCGGCAGCAAATTCTGATTTAAGGGAATCATGGCAATTCCTCCGCGATTTTTTCAAAAAATTGCGCACCCTTTATCAGGACGCTTTCATCAAAGTCAAAGGTATCCGCATGGAGAGCAGGGGTATCCCCCAACCCTAAGAAGAAGAACATGCCGGGAATATACCTCTGATACCAGGAAAAATCCTCCGCCGTCATACAGGGCTCATCCAGAGTTTCAAAGGGCACTGTCTCCGCCATACGGTCAAACAGCAACTCCGGGTTCATCACAGCGGGATAACCGTCAGAATAATGAAGCTGAACCCGGCAGCCGTAGCGGCCTTCCACCTCTTCGGCAATGGTATGCAGACCCTCGGCCAGATAGTCAAACGTCTCATCCTGGAAAGCCCGGAGAGAGCCTTCCAGATGGGTATGGGCAGACAGGGCATTGCGCACGGTGCCGGAATGGAATTTACCGAACTTCAGCAGCCGGAAAACCCCATCAGGCAGGCTCCGCTCCAGCTCCATGGCCCGGGTATAGAACTCCGCCCCCGCCATCAGGGCATCGATGCCCTCGGCTGCCTTGGCAATGTGGGCGGATTTTCCGTAAATGTCCACGGTGACCTCGCAGGAACGGGCCATCAGTTCCCTTTTCCGGCTGAAAATTTTACCTTTTTCCAGACCGGGCCACAGGTGCAGGCCGAAAATGGCTTCCACGTTGAAATGGGCAAACACGCCGCTGTCACAGATGTCCTTGGCACCGCCGGTGGTTTCTTCGGCGGGCTGAAAAACCAGAAGAATGTTGTGCTTTAACACTGTTTTTGCAGAAATTCGCCGGGCCAGCTCCAGCAAAACCGCCATATGTCCGTCATGGCCGCAGGCGTGCATTCTCCCTTCGTGCCGAGAAGCATATTCTGCCCCGGTCTTTTCGGCAATGGGCAGGGCATCCATATCCGCCCGGAAGGCAAGGGTGCTTTCCTTCCCGAAGTCAAAGAAAGCGCACAGGGCCCCTTCACAGGGGGAAAATACCCTGCATTTCAGGCCCGACAGGGTATTTTTCAGATACGCAAGGGTTTCCGGCAATTCCTTATGAAGCTCCGGGATCCGGTGCAGTGCATGACGGTCAGCGTATATCTGCATAAAAACCGCCTCCTGAAGAAAAATTTGGTACCATTATACGCTGATTTTATAAAGAAGTCAATTTCCCGCTTGTCAATCCGTAGAAAAGATGATACCATACCCTTGATATATTGCATATTCCATATATACTGTAGGGGAGGGTCTTGACCCTCCCGCAATCTATCGATTGCGGAACGTTTGGTGTTTTCGGGATCGTTATGATCTCCGCAGAATTCTACCGCTCAAGCCTCGATGCCGGGCGGGAGGGTCAAGACCCTCCCCTACAGTCATTATCGCATACGATCATTAAGGAGAGAGCATTATGAACGCACAGGAAATCATTGAATATATCCGCACCTCGGAAAAAAAGACCCCCGTTAAGGTCTACGTCTGGGAAAAGGCTCCTGTTTCCTTCCCGGGCTGCCATGAATTCCCCGCCGGGGAAGGCTGCAAGATCGTCTTTGGCGACTGGAAGGACGTGAAGCCCGTTCTGGAGGCCAATGAATTTGCCCATCTGGAAATCGAAAACGGCTGCCGCAACTCCGCCATCCCCATGCTGGACATGAAGGATATCCCCGCCCGGATCGAGCCCGGTGCCATCATCCGGGAGCAGGCGGAGATCGGCAAAAACGCCGTCATCATGATGGGCGCCATCCTTAACATCGGCGCTGTCGTGGGTGAGGGCACCATGATCGACATGGGTGCCGTTCTGGGCGGCCGGGCCACTGTGGGCAAAAATTGCCACATCGGTGCCGGCACCGTTCTGGCCGGTGTTATCGAGCCCGCCTCCGCCACCCCCGTTATCGTGGAGGACAATGTTATGATCGGTGCCAACGCTGTGGTCATTGAAGGCTGCCGCATCGGTCACGATGCCGTGGTAGCTGCCGGTGCCATCGTGGTATCCGACGTTGCCCCCAATACCGTGGTCGCCGGCTGCCCCGCCCGGGTCATCAAGATCAAGGATGAAAAGACCGCCGGAAAGACCGCCCTGGTGGATGCCCTCCGGGCACTGTAAGACGCAGAAAATTCCGTACGTAGGGCGGGGATATATCCCCGCCGGGCACTTGCAGCCTTTGAGCGGCTATACGATCCGCTCAGAAACCGATGGTGCCCGGCGGGAATGTATTCCCGCCCTACGAATATGCGCACAAAAATCAAGATCCGGAATAGTATGGGGTGAGCAGAAAAGCTCAAATCCAAATTCCGGAGGTAATCTTATGTGCGGCAACAACAATAACTGCAACATCTGCAACGCTTTCAGCGGCAACAACTGGTGGTGGATCATCATTCTGCTGCTCCTGTTCTGCAACTGCGGCGGAAACGGCGGCTATAACAATGGCTGCTACAACGACAACAACTGCTGCTGCTAAGAAAAAAACGGGCACCCCATTTGGGGTGCCCGCAGACTGTCGAAGAAGTATAAATTCGGAATTTAGAGGTCCGTTACCGTAGGGACCGTCGTCCTCGACGGTCCGTCCGAAAATCCGACCTCAATGGGCGGATTTTCGGAATTTGTGCGGTGAATGGTACGGAAAACTTGTCCATCGAGGCCAATTTTTCCGGCGGACCGTCCAGAGGACGGTCCCTACGGTGAACAGTACGATAAACAGAAATTT
>JAGBAI010000010.1 GCA_017939025.1 Oscillospiraceae bacterium | reverse complement strand
TGCCGGGCTGTAGTCACGCCATTGGGTGCGGGCCCTGCCCGCCAAACTGAAATTTGACAAAACGTAATATAAAAAGCGGCGCGGATTTTCCGCGCCGCTTCTCTTTTGCGTTTATCAGCTGGTGTAGTTATCGAAATAGCCCTGGATGTGGATGACGGGAGTGCCCTTGTCGCCGGAGCCGGAGGTCAGGTCGCACAGGGAGCCGATCAGATCGGTCAGGCGGCGGGGAGTGGTGCCCTGGGAGGCCATGGAACCGGCCAGATTGCCCTTGGCCTTGATGGCGCCTTCGATGGCTGCCTTCAGCTCGGCACCGGACAGGTCGGCAAAGTCGTTGTCGGCCAGATACTTCAGCTTCAGCTCGTTGGGAGTGCCCTCCAGACCTGCGGTATAGGCAGGGGAGACCACGGGGTCAGCCAGCTCCCAGATCTTGCCAACGGGATCCTTGAAGGCACCGTCGCCATAAACCATGACCTCGATGAGCTTGCCGGTCTTTTCCAGGAAGGAATCCTGGATGGCCTTCACCAGATCCTGGCAGTCCCGGGGGAACAGCTTGACCATGCCTTCGGTGGACTTGTTGGAGCCCAGCAGGCCGTATTTTTCGTTGCAGCCGCTGCCGTTCACGGGAGCGTTGAGGATATCATCCAGACCGCAGACCCGCTCAGCACCGGCACCCCACAGCAGCCGCTTGGTACGGGCACGGGTGTGGATGTCGCAGGCCAGAACGTTCTTGGTGTAGTTCAGGATGACCCGGGGATCGTTGGCAAAGACCACTTCCACATCGGCACCCTCTTCCCGAACCAGGTCGGAATAGTACTGGACATAGTCCACCAGGGTGAAAGGATGCAGGTTCTCGCCGAACAGGGCGCGGTAGCGCTCCAGGGTCAGCACGTCGGAGAAGGGATTAACCTTGGCCTCATCCAGCTTGTCCAGGGAGACCAGCTCATTGCCCACTTCGTCAGAAGGGTAGCTCAGCATCAGAACGACCTTCTTGCAGCCACGGGCGATGCCGCGCAGGCAGATAGCAAAGCGGTTGCGGGACAGGATGGGGAAGATGACACCCACAGTCTCACCGCCCAGCTTGTTGCGCACATCGGTGGCAATGGCATCGACGGAGGCGTAGTTGCCCTGGGCACGGGCCACGATAGACTCGGTCATGGCAACAATGTCACGGTTGCGCAGCTCATAGCCTTCGTTTGCGGCAGCTTCCAGAACGGAGTCCACAACGATCTTGGCCAGATCGTCACCCTCACGAATGATGGGGCAGCGGATGCCTCTGGAAATGGTTCCGACTTTTCTTTCCATAATGATACCTCATTTCTCCGTCCCGGATACCGGGCGGAATAGAATCAAATCAACATAATAGTTATACCGCAACAAAACACATTTTTCAATAATTTTTTTGTAAAAATATGATGAAGGGAAAAATTCGCAAAAATGCAAGATGCGGACAGGGGCGCTGTAACATGCGGCTTGCAGAGCGGTTACAAACAACGTATTGTATTATTCCCCGTCTTTTGCGAAAAAAGCCACTGCCACGGCACCGGGGCCAGCGTGGGTGCCGACTACACTGCCCACCAGGGAGATGGGGAGGTTTTCCGTATGTCCCTGCCACAGCGCTTCGCTGTCGGCGATATATTTTTGCAGCAGCGTGTCGCTGAGACCGGTATAGCCCAGCATCAGCGGATAATTGAAGTCCACCCCGCCGGCGTTTTCAATTTCCTGCACCAGTAAATGATTTCCCTGCTTGCTTCCCCGGGCCTTTCCCAGCATAACGATCTCACCGCCGCTGACGGCAATGACAGGCTTGATATTCAGCAGTCCACCGGCAAAGGCCACGGTAGGAGAAATACGGCCGCCCTTTTTCAGGTATTCCAGGGTATCCACCAGAGCCAGCAGACGTACCTTTTTCCGCTGCTGTTCCAGCTGCTCCAGGATCTGCCGGGCATCCAAACCCCGGTCAACGAGGTTTAAAGCATACTCTGCCAGAATGCCCAGACCGATGGCGATGGTGTTGCTGTCTACCACGGTGACCTTGCCGTCAAAGTCCTCAGCGGCAATATTGGCACTCTGGTTGGTGCCGGAAAGCTTGCCGGAGCAGGTAAGGCAGATCACTTCATAGCCTGCATCCACTGCTTTTTGGAATTCCTGGGAAAAGGCGAAGGGGGTGGGCTGGCTGGTGGTGGGTAAAGTGTCGTTTTCTACCAGCATTTCGTAGAATTTCTGATTGTCGATGTCCACACCGGCGGTATACTCCTTTCCGCCAAAGTGCACGGTCAGAGGAACAATGCCCACCCGTGCGGCTACGGCGGGAGTCATATCTGCGGTGGAATCCACGATGATTTTTACACTCATAGTAACTCCTTTTTTTCTTCCTGCAATCCGTTTTTGCAGATGGTATGCAGATTTCCGGCAATGATGTCCAGAACCTGGTAAAAAACGGTCCGCTGTTCATCATTCAGTCCGGCTCCGGCGGCTTCCACAGCCAGCTGGGCCCGCCGGCTGATAGCCTGGGCGGCAGAGCGGCCAGCTTCCGTCAGCAGGAGGTTTGCCCGGTAGCGGGAACCGCCGCTTAGATCCCGGCGGATCATTCTGGACGCTTCCAGTTCTGCAGCGGTGCGGGAAATGGCGGCCTTGTCCTTATCGCACAGCTCGCACAGCCGGGCGGAGGTG
This sequence comes from Oscillospiraceae bacterium, assembly GCA_017939025.1. The sequence goes on along the minus strand of JAGBAI010000010.1, from coordinate 10,015 downwards.
ATGCCCTCCGGATGCCGCAGCATGGTCAGCAGGCATTGGGCATGGGGCCCCTTCAGACCGAATTTTGACATTTCCATCCGCTCAATGTGCTGGATGTCCCGGCTCAAGGATGCAACGGAGGAAGAAAATTGTTCGTATTTTGTGATCATTTTGAGAACCTCCAAAAGATGTTGATTCGTCAACGAATGGGAGTATAGCACAAAAACGTTGACTTGTCAACATTGTTTTGGATAAAAAGCAGGACACCGGCGGGTGTCCTGCGGGAGTGTTACTTATGATGAATGCCAAACAGGGGCCGTGCCACCCGCTTATACAGCAGCATGGTCAGCACAGAGACGATGGCGCCCTTGAACAGATTCAGCGGTGCCACGCACAGCATCACAAAGGTGGTGACGCTGCTGACGCCGCCCCGGATGGCGGTGCCCATAGCCACGATGGTTTCCAGCGGCAGACCGTACAGCTCAGAGAATTTAGGCAGCAAATAGATGGCATTGAAGGCACTGCCGAAAATTGCCATGGAGGCAGTACCCAGGATCAGGCCGATGACGGCACTGTGCTTACTCTTGTGCCAGTGATACCAGATGGTGGCAGGCAGGACAAAGGAGCAGCCTACCACGAAATTGGCAAGGTCACCTACAAAAGCGGTGGAGGTGCCTTTCAGCAGCAGCTTCAGCAGGATCTTTACACCCTCACAGGCCACAGTAGCGCTGGGCCCTAAGTAAAAGCCGCAAAGCAGTACAGGCAGCTCGGAAAAGTCCAGCTTGTAAAATTCGGGAGCTAGGAACAGCACGGGGAAATCCAGCATATGCAGCACTGTTGCAATGGCGGCGCAGATGCCGATGATACTGACCCGCCGGGCGGGAGTTACTGTCCGCTTTTCAGGCAGATGATCCTCCACGATTTTTGCACTGATACCCAGTGCCGCAACGATGGCAATGCAGCCGGCCACAAAGCCCAAATTGTCCATAAGAACCTTCCAATCCATAAAACCACCCCAAAAACAGAATACGCCCTGAGCAAACACTCAGGGCGTAAAATACAAACAATAAGAGCCTGCATATCTTCTTCCATCCAGACTATACTGTCGGTCCCGGAATCCAACCGGGTCAACGCAAACGCGCTCGCGGACTCTACCGCCGGTGGGGACTTGCACCCCGCCCTGAAGATACTGTTCAGTTCCCTTACAGAATAGCACAGGGGAGTATGCTTGTCAAGAAAAGTGTTTTGTGGTATAATAAATTAAAATTTGCAGAGCAGTTAAAAACAAAGCCACTGTAGGGGAGGGGCAGTGCCCCTCCCACAACTTTACGCTTACGGAATGGCCGGTATTCCCGGAATCGTTGCGTTTTCTACAGAATTCTACCGCTCAATTATAGCTAACGGGTGGGCGGGGCACTGCCCCGCCCACTACAATCAGATTTCCCTAAGCGGCTTGACATACTGCAATTTATGGAGTGGTGACGGCGGTGCTGCTTTCGGTGGGGGCGGTTACTGGTGTCTTGAAGCTGTGGATGCGGCCCTTGGCAGAGGTGTCTGTTACATCACCGCCGATGATTTGGTTTTTGTGAACCAGCAGCGTTGCGTATACAGGCTCCGTGGCACCGGGGTAGTTATTGATCTGGTATACATAACGCATGACGCTTTTTCCGGCATATTGGCTTAAGTCATAGCCCTGGCTTTTTTGCAGTGCGTTGTAACGGTCAAAGACCTCGCTTTTCTCAGCAGGGATCTTGACCCGGCCGGATTCTGTGGGTGAGGGGGTTACTTCCCAGCCCAGATCCGTCAGGAATTTTACCCGGCCATCGTTGCTGCTCAGTGCCGGGGAGGCGGTCTGGGTGCTGGCGTTGCCTTCACCGATAAGCAAAATCAGTGCCAGGATCAGTGCGGCAACGGCTGTGAGAATGAGCATGATCTTTTTTAAATCGACCTTTGCGGTCATCACCATCATAATGGATCCCTCCTTCAGGTGCTACAGCCTATGCCCGTCCGGAGGGAAATATACGGAGGGAATTATGGAACGACTGGACAAATTTCTGTGCGACAGCGGCGCAGGCACCCGCTCCCAGGTGAAGCTCCTGCTGAAAGCCGGCAGAGTCACGGTAGACGGAAAAGTGGAAAAAGACAACGGAAAAAAGATTGATCCTGCGAAACAGGTCATTGCCCTGGATGGGGAAATTCTGGGCGGAAAGCGGCGGGTTGTCTTGATGCTGAATAAACCCGCAGGCTATGTGACTGCTACCGAGGACCCGGTGGAAAAAACCGTCATGGAACTGCTGCCCCCGGAAATGAAGCATCTGGACTTGAAGCCCGTAGGACGCCTGGACAAAGCGACAGAGGGCCTGCTGCTGTTTACCAATGACGGCGACCTGCTCCACCGGCTGATCTCTCCCAAAAAGGAAGTGTCCAAGGTCTATTACGCAAAGCATGAGGGTACGGCAACACAGGAAGATGTGGAGGCTTTTGAAAAGGGACTGATCCTCCGGGACGGAACGGTCTGCTTGCCGGCAAAACTGGAGCCTTTGGCCGCAGGGGAAAGTCTCATCACCGTTTGTGAAGGAAAATACCACCAGGTTCGCCGGATGATGGCCTCCCGGAATATGACAGTGCTGTATCTGGAACGGCGGCAGGAGGGAAGTCTGCTTCTGGGAGAGCTGCCCCGGGGACAGGTGCGGGAGCTGACCGGGGAAGAAATTCATAATCTGGAAAATTGACGCCATAGGGGCGATGTGGGTTTCGCCTCCCTGCGAGCTGTTCATATACATTATAATAATATAATATGGCAATTTGCCGGGGAATTTTGCCCGGCTATCCTGTCAGACAAGTCGTTGTGTTGGAATAGTAACTAAAAAACCTAATAGATTTTGCAGTAAAATGTCAAAAGGTACTTGCAAAGTGTGCAAAAGATGTGTATAATAAACATGCAATTTTGTGAAATGCGCATTTATGCAAGATACTAAGGAGTGACAGAAAGATGTCCAACAGTGTTTTCCAGAGCGTAATCGTACAATTAAGAGAAATTTCTGACCGCACCTTCGGCGTCATCGACACGGAAGGCTGCGTTGTTTCCTGTACCGATATATCCATGCAGGGTGAGCGCTGGGCTGATGCCGCACTGAAGGTGGGCAACGCCGGCGAATCCATCGTAACCTTTGCCCAGAAGAGCTTTAAAGCCATTATGGGCAATTCCAATTTCTTTGAGTATGCCGTGTTCTGCACAGGCGACGATGAAGTGGCAAAGTCCTTCTGCCAGGTGGCTTATATTGCTTTGAACGATTCCAAGACTTTCTATGAAGAGAAGCATGACCGGGGCACCTTTGTCAAAAACATCATCATGGACAATATTCTCCCCGGTGATATTTATATCCGGGCAAAGGAGCTGCACTTTGCTACCGATGCCCCCCGGGCTGTGTTCCTGATCCGGCAGGTGGGCCACAGCGATGTGGCGACCGTGGATGTGCTCTCCGGTATGTTCCCTGACAAGCTGCAGGACTTTGTCCTCTCCATCAATGAGACCGATATCGCGGTTATCAAACAGATCAGCGGCAATGTGGCAGCCGAGGATATGGAAAAGATCGCTGTGAACATCGAAGAGACCCTGAAAAATGAGCTGCGGATCAAGACCATTATCGGCATTGGCACCCTGGCAGAGCATCTGAGAGAGCTGGCAGATTCCTATAAGGAAGCTCAGACTGCCATTGAGGTGGGGACCGTGTTTGATCCCGATAAGAGCATTATGCACTATGAGAATCTGGGCATTGGCCGTCTGATCTATCAGCTGCCCACTACCCTGTGCGAGATCTTCCTGCGGGAGGTCTTTAAGAAGAATTCTCTGGACTCTCTGGATCAGGAGACCCTGTTCACCATCAACAAGTTCTTTGAGAACTCTCTGAACGTTTCCGAGACCTCCCGGAAGCTGTTCGTCCACCGCAATACCCTGGTCTACCGTCTGGAAAAGATCCGCAAGCTCACCGGCCTGGATCTGCGCCAGTTCGACCATGCCATCGTGTTCCGGGTGGCGCTGATGGTGCGTCAGTATCTGGCTTCCCGGGAAAACCGCTAAGTTAATACAGACCGGGCGGGCCTTGTGCCCGCCCTTCCTTGTGCGTGGAAAATTGCAGTTTGTCCCAGTTCTTTGCGGCAGATATCTGGTACCGGCACAAAATCTTGTGCCATAATTTTTTGTCAACCACAATCCATAGAAAGCTGAATTTTTCTCTGCAAAAATTGTGGATATTTTGTGAATTCTTTGTGATTCGCCAATTATTTAAAGAATTGCATTGACAACATGCTTACAATGTGTTACAATTTGGTTACACTGCGGGCAGATTCCGCAAAAGTCTGCGCCCAAAACAGGAGAATGTACTTATGATTCAATTTAACGATGTCGTTAAGACTTACGAGCAGGGCAATAACGCGCTGAACGGCGTTACCATGCAGATCGAGGACGGCGAATTCGTCTTTCTGATCGGCCCTTCCGGCTCCGGTAAGTCTACCATTATCAAGCTGATCACCGGTGAGCTGAAGCCCACCTCCGGTACCGTCCATGTCAACGGCTATTCTCTGGAACGGATCCGCAAGCGTGAGATCCCGTACCTGCGCCGTACGGTCGGTGTTGTGTTCCAGGATTTCCGCCTCATCGACAAGATGACTGTCTACGAAAACGTGGCCTTCGCCATGCGTGTGGTCGGTGCCAAGGAGAAGGAAATCAAGGAACGTGTTCCCTATGTTCTGGAACTGGTAGGACTGGAGAGCAAGATGAACCGCCATCCCAATGAAATGTCCGGCGGCGAGCAGCAGAGACTGGCCATTGCCCGTGCGCTGGTGAACAACCCCAGCACCATCATCGCTGACGAGCCCACCGGTAACCTGGATCCCGAGCGATCTTTTGAAATCATGGCACTGTTGCAGGAGATCAACAATCTGGGTACCACTGTTCTGGTGGTTTCCCACGATCAGAATCTGGTGGAGCTGTTCGGCAAGCGGGTCGTTGCCATCGATGAGGGCCTGGTCGTCAGCGACGGACTGGAGGAAGAGGAAGAGGAGGAACTGACCTATGCGGCTGAATAATCTGGGCTACCTGTTAAAAGAAGGTTTTAAAGGTATTTTCTCCCACGGCTTCATGTCCTTTGCCGCAGTCTGTGTTACGGTGGCCTGCCTGGTGATTGTGGGCAGTTTTTCCATTCTGGCTTACAATCTGGACGTGATGGTGGAGGATCTGAACCAGACCAGTGAGATCCTGGTCTATGTGGATGCGGAACTGTCCGACGCGGAAGCCCGTTCCATCGGTACAAAAATCAATCTGCTGGATAATGTCCTGCAATCCACCTTTGTTTCCCGGGAGGAAGCCCTGGAAGATTTTATTGCTGACCATGACGGCGACAGTGCCTTCGCCGGTGTCCAGGCTTCTGACCTGCGCCACCGCTATGTGGTCTCTCTGGAAGACAATCTGAAGATGAAGCAGACCGACGAACAGCTCAAGCAGCTGCCCGGCGTGGCCAAGACCAACGCTGCCTATGAGCTGGCCGAGGGTTTTACCACCATCCAGAGCGTGCTGCATATCGTTTCCTATGCGGTCATCGCGGTGCTGCTGGTGGTCTCCCTGCTGATCATTTCCAATACCGTCAAGCTGGCTATGTACGACCGCAAGGACGAGATCGCCATTATGAAGATGGTGGGTGCCACCAACGGCTTTATCCGCCTGCCCTTTATCGTGGAAGGTTTCTCCCTGGGTATGATCGGTGCTACCCTGGCCTTCGGCCTGGAATGGGTGGGCTATGACGCGCTGGTGCAGAGGATCGGCGGCATCGACTCTCTGCAGCTGTTCAAGTTCGTGGATTTCCAGGAACTGCTGATTCCCATGGTCATCGTCTTTACCGCTGCCGGTATGTTTGTCGGCATTGTGGGCAGCTGGACTTCCATCCGGAAATTCCTGAATGTGTGACCGGCACATCGGGCCTTTAGGGCTCGCGAAACCTTAGCTTAAGGAACGTTCTTTGTATGCGTAGAAACAGAAAAATCCGCGCTGTTCTGTCTGCCTGGCTGGCGGCGGTGCTGCTGGTTGGTGCGATTCCCTGCGCTGCCTCTGCGGCATCCTCTGCCGAGATCCAGGAGCAGATCGACGAACTGGAGGCTCAGAACAAAGAGATCCAGAAACAGATCAACGCGATTCAGAGCCAATACAATGCAAACTTCTCTCAGATGGAAGACATTGTGGCGAAAAAGGAAGCTGTTGACCAGGAAATTACCCTGCTCCACAGTAAAATTGAAACCACCAACGAGCAGATTTCGGCTTACAGCCAGCTGATTGCAGATACCCAGGACGAGCTGGAAGATGCGGAAGAAGAGCTTCGTGCGTTGAGCGAAGCCCATCGGGAGCGAGTCCGGGTCATGGAGGAAGAGGGCAACCTGACCTATTGGGAGGTCATCTTCCAGGCCAACAGCTTTACGGATCTGCTGGACCGGATCAACATGATGGAGGAGATCAACGCCTCTGACCGCCGCCGCATTGAGCAGATGCGGATCGCGGCGGATATCGTCTCGGCTACCCAGATGAATCTGGAAACGGAAAAATCTTCCCTGGAGGCCGTCCGCATCCAGTTATCTGCGGATGAGGCGGCACTGGAAGAAAAACGCTCCGAATCCGACGAGCTGCTTTACGAACTGGAAAAGCAGTCGGAGGAATTTGAAGTTCTGCTGGCAGAATCTGAAATCCTTCAGGAAGAACTGATGGATGAGATTGCTAAGAAGGAAGCGGAGCTGGCGGAGGCCAAATATGACGAAAATCTGAAAAAGCTGGCACTGAAGGGCGAAAATCCTCCCTCCAATGCCACCTGGGTCACCCCAACCACCAACTGGCGGCTGACCAGTCCCTTCGGCATGCGGATGCACCCGGTGCTGGGCTACCAGCGGATGCACAACGGCATCGATATGGCAGCACCCCAGGGCACGCCCATCTATGCCACCCGGGACGGCAAGGTCACCAAGACCGCTTACCAGGCAGGCGGTGCCGGCAACTATGTCAGCATCAACCATCTGGACGGTTTTTCCTCTATCTATATGCACATGACCCATTATGTGGTCAAAAAGGATCAGACGGTCAAGGCCGGTCAGATCATCGGCTATGTGGGTTCTACCGGTATTTCCACCGGCCCTCACCTGCATTTCGGCATTTCCTATGCCGGAACTTATATAAACCCACTGGCGTATATTTATTAAAAGATGCCTCGTAGGGGTCGAGGCCCACATCGGCCCTCTTCCGAAATCAGATACAATTGGGCCGGTGTGGGCATCGGCTCCTGCGGGCGGTTTCTTTTGTGACCGCGCAGTTGTATCTACTCGCACCATTCCACAAGGAGTATACCTATGAAGAATCGCAAACGTTTTGTATCCATACTGGCTGGAATTATGGCGGCGGTCATGCTGTTGTCTCTGATTCTGAGCCTCATTCCCACCCATGCCCACGCGGCATCCTCCAGTGAGATCCGTAAACAGATCAATCATCTGAAGGAAGAAAAGGAAGAAATCCAGGAAAAGATCAAAGAAGTCCAGGGCCAGTACGAGGAAAACGAGAACGAAATCGCCAATATTATTGCCAAGAAAAAAGTTGTCGACCAGGAGATTCAGCTGCTGACCACCCAAATCGATAATATGAATGAGCAGCTGGCAGCCTACAACGTCCTCATTGCGGACAAGCAGGATGAGCTGGACACTGCCGAGGATCATCTGGCAGAGCTCAGCGCAGAGAATAAGATCCGGATCCGTACCATGGAGGAGGAAGGCGAGCTTTCCTACTGGGAGGTTCTGTTCAAGGCCAATGACTTTTCTGACTTGCTGGACCGGCTGAACATCGTGGAGGAGATCGCAGCCTCTGATAAGCGCCGCCTGCAGGCACTGAGCGATGCTGCTGACCAGGTAGTAGTTGCCCAGGATGTGCTGGTGGAAGAAAAGGCGGAGATGGAAGAAGCCAAGAAAGAGTTGGATGCCACGGAAGTGGAGCTGGACAATAAGCGCGCTGAAGCGGATGCTCTGATCCAGGAGCTGTTGACCAAGGCAGATGACCTGGAGGCGCTGGAAGCAGAATTCGAAAAGCAGAAGGAAGACTTCCTGAACGAGATTGCCAAGAAGGAAGTGGAATACAGCGAAGCCAAGCAGCGGGAATGGGAAGCCTATATGGCAACCTATGTGCCGCCTACCCAGGCGGCCGGAAATGGCGCAACCAACAACTCCGGCGGAACCGGTAATCCCGGCGGCGGCGGAAGTGTAGGCAGCGGCGGTGGCGGCGGCTGGGTGGTTCCCTGCAGCTATACCTCCATCACCTCTCCCTTCGGCTACCGTGACGCGCCCACTGCTGGTGCATCCAGCTACCACCAGGGCGTTGACCTGGATACCGGTACCAACTGGCCAGTCGTGGCAGCCAAGGCCGGTACGGTAATTTTTGCAGGCTACAGCGGCGCTGCCGGCAACTATGTGAAGATCGACCATCACGATGGATTTACTTCCATTTACATGCACCTTAATAGCTTCTCTGTCAGTGTAGGACAGAATGTCTCTGCCGGACAGAATATCGGTATGACCGGCGCTACAGGTGTGGCCACCGGTGACCACCTGCACTTTGGCATTACGCTGAACGGTGTGTATGTAAACCCCTGCAGCTACGTTCCTCTGTAAATGAATGTTCCCACAGTCTGTAACCGGGCTGTGGGAACAATTGTATCCGAATCAGGAGAGAAACTATGAAAAAACACATGTTAACCTTTGCCTCCTATCTTTTGGTGGCAACACTGTCTGCCTTTCTGGCATTGCAGTTTGCACCGGAGCAGGGAAAGCTGAGCCAATTGGAAGGGCTGATCGAAGAACGCTTTATTGGGGAGGCAGAGACGAAAAAACTGGAGGACGCAGCGGCCGCTGCCATGGTCAGTGCCACCGGAGACCGGTGGAGCTATTACATGTCCGCAGAGGAATACGAAAGCTACCGGGATCAGGTGGACAATTCCTATGTAGGCATCGGTGTGACCATTCAGCTGGAGCGGGAGGAAGGCTACCGGATCATTGAAGTGGCCGCCACAGGCCCTGCTGCCGAAGCGGGAATCCAGGTGGGGGATTTGCTGGTGGAAGTAGAGGATCAAAGTATCCGGGACATGGAGATTACTGCGGTGCGGGGGCTGGTCAAGGGCAAGGAAGGCACCTATGTGAAGCTCCGTTTACTGCGCAAAGGGGAGATGATTTCTGCCAGCGTAGAAAGACGGAAGGTAGAAACGCCTGTTGCCACCTTTGAAATGCTGGAAAATAACGTGGGGCTTGTATCCATCGAGAATTTTGATTCCCGCTGCGCCGGGGAAAGCATTGCCGCCATAGAGACACTTCTTTCTCAGGGGGCGGAGGCCATCATTTTTGATGTCCGGAACAATCCGGGCGGCTATGCTGACGAGCTGGTGGAGCTGCTGGACTATCTGCTGCCGGAGGGGGATCTGTTCCGCACAGTCCGCTATGACGGTAAGGAGCATGTGGATACCTCTGATGCGGAATGTGTGAAACTTCCTATGGCGGTGTTGATCAACAGCAGATCCTATTCTGCCGCGGAATTCTTTGCCGCGGCTATGGCAGAATACGACGCAGCCATTGTGATAGGCCAGCAGACTGTAGGAAAGGGGTATTTTCAGACCACCTATCCGCTGAAGGATGGCTCTGCGGTGGCGTTGTCCATTGGAAAGTACTTTACCCCCAATGGGGTCAGTCTGGCAGAGGAAGGCGGCCTGACACCGGAAATTCTGATTGAACTGGATGAGGAAACGGACAGTGCGCTGTACTATGGAACGCTGTCCCGGGAGGACGATCCCCATATTCAGGCGGCGATCAAAAAATTAACCTAGTCCAACGGGAGTCGAACACGCACCGCATTTCGGCGGCTCTGTTTGGCGCTTTTGGACTTGTCGTCCTTGCCTTGCGCCAGCAAGGCTGCGTCCTCCGCGGCCAAAATCCCTCAAACATACCTCGCCGAAATGTGCGAAGCAGTTTT
>JAGBAI010000093.1 GCA_017939025.1 Oscillospiraceae bacterium | reverse complement strand
TGTTGTAGGGGTACATTCATTGTAAAGGATTTTGTCTCTATGCTCAACTTTTATTTTGACATGGCTTTGGGGCCAGGCTCATCGCCTGACCCCAACATTTATTATAGAACCAAAGGATTTTGTCTCTATGCTCAACTTTTATTTTGACATGGCTTTGGGGCCAGGCTCATCGCCTGACCCCAACATTTATTATAGAACCATAAAAATGAGAGGAAGCAGGCAACTGCTTCCTCTTTTTTGCGTTTCTAAAAAATCTGGTGTAGGGGAGGGGCATTGCCCCTCCCAGCCAGCTGCATCCATTGCGCTGCTGCGATCATACCGGTAATCCGAAAATCACCCACCCATACATTATAAACGATCCACTGCACAGCACAGCAGCTTTCGCTGCATTTCATGGAGGATCCCCATATAATCATCTACAGCTGCACGCTGCTGCGGGGATAATTCATCCATTACCCGCTGAAAACTTTGACTTTTGTCCTGTAATTCTTGCAACAAGGAATCGTATTCCGGATCACGATAAAACCGCTCCTGGGCCTCCAGGATTTTTTCGACAGTTTCTCTGTTCATTAAACCCCTCCTTATCTTTAGTATATTACGTTTTGTTATATAAATCAATATTACAAAATGTTTTGTATATACTTGTAATAACAAAAGGAAAGGGGTGCAGTTATGTTCGAGCGGATCCGGAACCTGCGGGAAGATCACGATCTGAAGCAGGAAGATATTGCACAGGTTCTCAACTGTACCCAGGCTTGCTATTCCAATTATGAGAATGGTCGCAGGGATATTCCTTCAGAGGTTTGGAATATACTTGCAGATTATTATGGCGTCAGTGTGGATTACCTCATGGGCCGCACGAATATCAAAGATCCCTACCCGAAAAATAAATGAGAGGAACCGGTTCACCGGTTCCTCTTTTTTGCGGGCAGCCAAGACCTTCCCCCTTGGGGGAAGGTGCCCCGAAGGGGCGGATGAGGGGCTACGCACTGGGGTATGCGAAATGCTGTAATTCCACCGGAAAGTCCCCTCATCCGTCTTCAAAATTGTTCTTGGAACAATTTTGAATCCACCTTCCCCCCTGGGGGAAGGTTTTAGACGAGCCGTAAGCACCAGTACGCCAAATTCGAATTCGTGTCAATACTTAAGAAACCGTTTCGCCTTTTCCTCTGCCCGGTGCAGTGTGCGGCAGACGGTGGATTTGTTGACGCCCCGCTCTGCGGCGATCTGGGGGAGGGTCTTGCGCTGGAAGTAGTAAGCATAAAGGGTATAGCGCTGCAATTCTGTCAGCTCCTCCTGTAAGATCCGCCGGATCCGGCGGGATCTGGCCTCCTGGCTCAGGCCCAGAACGGCGAATTTTTCAGACCGTGTACTTTTCACTGCGCCAGTACCCCCTGTCGTAATAGTGTTCTGTCAGCTCTGCCAGCTCCCGCATCTGGGTCAGCATGGGTTTCAGCTCCAGGATCCGCCGGTGCAGGTGCCAGATCTCCTCCGGATCTGTGGAGCGGGCCTCTGCCAGCTGCAGCTCCCGGATCCGGCAGCTCAGCAGCTGGGCAGCCTCCCGGTAGGCCGGACTCAGTTCCTGTAAGGTCATACCATCCCTCCTTCACAGCGCAGGCAGCCCAGTCCGGGAGCATAGCACTCTCCGCCGCAAATGGGGCAGAAGGCTGCGGCCGGGATGGTCTGAGGGTCGGTAAAAAGTGTCTGTTCCAAATTCATATTCTCTCCGCCTTTCTGTAAAAATCTGTCTACAGTATAACGGAAAAGAACTGTCCTGTCTGTCGAACGATGTTCGACGTTTTTCGCAGGCGGCGCATGGTATGATGTCAGCAAAACCGGAAGATCCAGTCCATTTTTATCTTTACAAATCCCCGTTCCCTGGGGTATGATAGGCCCAAAGGAGTGGATCATATGGATGAACAATTTATGGACGAGGCTTTGCTCCTGGCAAGGGAAGCCTTCGATGATGGAGAAGTGCCGGTGGGCTGCGTCATCGTCCGGGGCAGCGAAATCGTGGGCCGCGGACGGAACCGGCGGGAGAAGGACAAGTCCGCCCTGGCCCATGCGGAGCTGGAGGCCATTGCCGATGCCTGCAAAAACTTAGGGGGCTGGCGGCTGTGGGAGTGTACCCTGTATGTAACCCTGGAACCATGTCCCATGTGTGCAGGAGCCATCATTAACGCCCGGATCCCCCGGGTGGTCTACGGAGCCTCCGATGCCAAGTGCGGTGCGGCGAAAAGCGTGTGCAGTCTTTTTGACATGGCCTTCAACCACCATCCCAAGGTGGAGTGCGGCATTCGGGAGGAAGCGTGCGCCGCATTGCTGACGGAATTTTTCCAGAAGCTGCGCCTGGAGCTGCGCAGCAGACCCAAGTGGAAACCGAAACAATCCGAGTAGCAAAAGAATGAAGGAGGGCGGTCTTTGAAGCAATATGAACGGGCCCGGCGGGTGGGACTGGCGGCCATTGCCCTGGCGCTGGTTCTGCGGCTGTATCTGATGGATGTGCCGAAAAAAATCGGGGCCTTGCTGGCCCAGCCGAAGATCGCTGCTTTTCTGCAATATTTAGAAACCGGACGGAATGTCCGGTTTTCGCCGTCTTTGGGGGAATTTTCCCCAGATTTCGTGGAATCCGCCCCTGCTGCAACCACAGAACCGACGTTTCCGCCGGTTCCGGCCTTTTCCGGGGAGGAGGGAGTGGAGATCACCTATTCCGCGGATAAGAATCCAGATATTCCCGCTTTGCTGCAAAAGCCGCTGGAATGGCACCTGTATGGCCAGACTCCGACAGTGCTGGTTCTGCATACCCATTCCACGGAGAGCTACACCAAACAGGGGGAAGATTACCGGGAGACCTCTTCCTGGCGGACGCTGGATGAGAATTACAATATGCTTTCCATCGGCGCGGCGCTGGTGGAGCGGCTTCGGGAGGCGGGGATCTGCGCCATTCAGGACAGGGAGCTGCACGACTACCCTTCCTACAACGGCTCCTACAGCCATGCCCGGAAAGCGATCCGGGAGATTTTGGAGCAATATCCCGGCATTCAGCTGATTCTGGATCTGCACCGGGATGCCTCCGGGGGAAACGGGAAGCAGATGCGCACCCGGGCCAAGGTGGAAGGGGAGAATGGTGCCCAGCTGATGGTGGTACTGGGCACCAATCACAAGGATTATGAAGAGAATCTTTCCCTGGGATTGAAACTGCACACGCTGCTGGAGGAACGCTTTCCCGGGATCATGCGGCCGCTGCAGCTGCGCGCCCAGCGGTTTAACCAGGATCTTTGCCCCGGGGCGCTGCTCATTGAGGTGGGTGCCGCCGGGAATACCCACGGCGAAGCCATGACCGCAGCGGACGCTCTGGCGGAAGCGGTCATCGCCCTGGCCCAGGGCAGCGAAGCGGAAACGGACGGTACCTATGAAAACGCACTATCCTAAAACAGGGATACGCCACATGCACAAATTGCAGTTTGGTGGGCAGTTAACAAAGCCTTCCCCCGGGGGGAAGGTGGATCGCCGAAGGCGAGACGGATGAGGGATGGCGTGCACTGAAAGTCTGGAATAGGCCTAAAACATAGTGCTGAATCTAACATTTCCGCCCGCATTCCTCATCCGCCCCAGTGTG
>JAGBAI010000009.1 GCA_017939025.1 Oscillospiraceae bacterium | reverse complement strand
ACTGCCGTAGATCTGGCCCAGTGCGTAACCCCAGCCGTTATTATCCGTCAGGGCTTCGTTGTATTCCACGATCACGTTCTTCAGTTCCACATCCCAGTAGGCAACGTTAAACAGAACGCTGGTGCTGTTGTACCAGGGGTTAGGATCGTTTACATCTGCAAACAGATCCTGAATATTCACGCGGAAGTATACATTTTCCACTGCGCCCTGACCCATCATTGCCAGGAAGGAGCCTCTGCCCCATACGGTAGCATTGACGAAGGAGATGTTCTTCAGGACTGCGCCTTCCACCTCAACGCCGGAGCCGTCAGCACCGAAGTACTTTCCGAAGAAGCCGCCCAGCATATCTACGTGGGAAGCCTTGGCGTTCATATTGAAAATGGAGTAGCCCTGGCCGTCAAAGGTGCCGGCGAAGGGTACGGTTGCATCGTTGGAGTATGCAACATTCTTCATATCAATATCATTGGTCAGGATATAGTGACCGGTGGGGTTTGCCTTCATGACAGCAGGGAATGCCTGCAGATCTTCAGCAGTGCCGATCGCCATCGTGTAAAGCTCCACATCCACGGGAACATTGATCGTTTTCTGACCATTGCTAAAGGTCAGGTTCAAGGTCTGCTCACCGCTGAGTGCCTGAATCGCTGCACGGTCCAGAGCTACCACACCGTCCGCATAGCTTGCAGAAGTAAAGGCAGTGCCGTTTACCGCAGCGCCGGACAGGGTATAGCCTTTCAGTGCGCCGTTGTAGTCGCTCAGGTCGATGGTGAAGTTCTCCCCTGCGCCGTAAGCACCCACTGCAAAGGTATCACGAACCACGAGGTTTTCCTCTGTGCCGTTTACATAGCCTTCAGCGGCATCAAAGTAATCTGCTGCATAGGTCAGCATATTTTTCAGTGCGGCGCTGCTGGAATCCTTGCGATACATACGGGTGATGTAGTCCATAGGGCTGTAGCTGACACTCAGACTGTCAGTGCCGTCAGAAACAACAACCTGCACCTTGTCGTTCATCGCCTGCGGATTCAAATCCGGCACTTCCACATAGAACAAGCCGTCCTTGGGCTCAGCATCACAAGCTTTACCGTTGCAGGTGTAGGTGTAGCTTCCGCTGCCGCTGACTGCGAAATAGAAGCGCAGAGCGATCTTGCTGCGGAGCACCATACTTGCACCGTAGTACTTTACACCCTGCAGGCTGCCGGAAACATCCACATTGGGGGCTTCCTCAGGAATTACCTGATTGCTTTCAAGCTCATAGCCGGCATTGGCAGGATTTGCGGTATTGACCAGGAAGTAGCCCTGTGCCGCTGCACCGTAGTTCAGCATCCACTTCACCAGGCTCTTCATTTCCTCGGTGTACTTGCCATCCAAAATGGCATCGGCATAGCTGCGGATGGAGGAGGTTCTCTCCAACACAGTCTCGCCGCCGGAAACCAGGGTCAGCTTCACCTGGGCAGTCATTTGGGCTGCGCCCAATGCCACGGGGAATACATAGCCATTGTCTCCTGCGGTCATTTCACTGACCGTAAAGGTCTCGTAGGTCTGACCGTCTACCGTAACGGTCATCACGCCGTCAGTGGCGTGCTCAGCGGAGATATTTGCGTAGAAACGCAATGTCAGGTCTTCGCCCAGTTGCAAATCCGTGCCAACCCATTGGGTCGTGCCGGATTCGGTGGCAAGTGCGCTGATGGGGAGCGTACCCAGAATCAACACAAGTGCCAACAAGAGAGAACAAACTTTCTTTGCCGTTTTTTGCATAATAACATCCTTTCATATTTTATTTTCAGGAACCCTCTGAAAGGTATTTTCAGAGGCTTCCCTAAGTTTTAAGAGATTCCCCAATCTCTGTAGACTTCCGTAAGTTCACGCTGCTCATACTCATGGGTAATACCCAGCGCGATACAGTCTGCCTTAAAGGACTGCTTCATCTGCAGAATCTGCTCGGCGCTATAGATTCCGGAGTGGGAGGTAATCAGCTCATAACGCAGGAATATACTCTCCATTTTCACATGGTTCATATAGATTTCATAATTGGGATCGGTGTTTTTGCCCTCATTCAGCGCCTCATACGCCTGATCGATCAAGCCCTGCCAACGCAGCAGCATTTCTCTGGGCCAATAGTTCTCACCTACCAGGACGCTATAGATATCACCGGTATACTCTACCGGGTAAGCCTGTTCCAAATAGCGCATCCAGCTCTGCAGCTCCTCAAAATACTGCTGCATCGGTGCTGCGGCTGCGCCGTAGTAATTTTGGAAAAAGTCATTCACCATATCCTGATAGCTCAGGCTCAGATCCATTGCCGCCAGGCTGTCGGTATAGACCTTCAGGCTGGTAAAGCCGGTGGAGCAAGCCATATTGTGCTGACCCTGAATCATTACGATATCCACTTTGTTTTCATAACAGAACCGAAGGTTCTCCACATCCGAATCCCAACTGTCAAAGGGATACAGATAGCCTGCATAGTTGGTCTGATACAGCCAGTAATACATCTTGCTGCTAAGCGTTGACCAGGCCTTCATCATTTCCGCAGAGTCCACATTTTCCTGCTCATAGAAATTGTGAATGTATTTGGCCTCGATGGGTGCATAGATCACGCCCACATCCTCGTCACATACCAAGGACGGATCGTTGGGGGTATAGGTGCCGTCACTGTTTTTGACAACAGGCGGTTCCACAAACTTGTGATACGCCATTAGGTATAATGTAAAATCTCTCTTTTCCGTGCCGTTTTCATCGGCATATTTTTGCAGACCGCTTTGGATCTTTCGGCTCAGCATATTGGTAAACTGAATAACTGCCGCACTGCGGGTACCGTACTGCTTTGCAGAGTCGTTACAGGCCTGGCATTGACAGGAGGTCCAGGTGTCGGCCATGGTAAACTGGCCTGCGTGGATATTCGGGTTTGCCATAATATTTTCCAGCATTACCCGTGCCGCTTCGGAGGTCATTGCATCCAGCTCCTCCGCATCGCCGCCGGCAGTATAGCAAAGCTGATCCTTTTGCGCCGAGAACCACGCCGGATGCTCCTGGTAGTAGGTCTCTACCGGCAGGTACAGTAAGCTGGTATGGTTATCCTGATTCTGAATGCTTAAAAACTGGGTCTTATAATCCGAATATCCCATCAAATACAGGGCATCTGCGGAGAAGGTGTCACGCCAGTTGCCCAGCAGAATGTTGCCAATGTCCGGCTTTTCAGTGATTTCCATATCCGGCAGTGTGGTGCCATCCTTGGTGTAGACAAAGGTGTCCTGACCGTAGACCTGCATACCCAAAACATGCTTCAAAAACGCAATCACCGCATACCGTGCGCCAAAATCCTGCTGTGTCATTAAAAACACATTGTCGCCAGAAGTTTTAATATAGTAGCCGGTACTGTCCAGATCCACGGCAGGCATCGTCAGGCCTGCCTTTTTAAACAGATCGGCATCATTGAAAACAATAAACTTTCCGCCTGTATCAAATTGGGATGCCTCGGCGTATTCCAGCCGACAGCCGGTAACCCTTTCCACATAACGCTGGGTATAGTCTGCGGCAGTTTCGTTTGCCGCTCCTTCTGCCACGATCAGCTTGTAATCCGATGCCCCGTTCACCACAAAGGGTCGGGGGCTTTCTGTTACAGATACCTGATGCAGCGTGGCATTCACCTTGTGGGACACATAATCCTCTACCGGTTTTACCGCAGACGCGTTTTGGTCGCCGGTGCCCTTTCCGCCGCAACCGGAAAGCAGCAGCATCAGGGAAAGACATCCGGCACAAAGCGCCTTGATTTTTCTGTTCATATCCCCGCCTCCTTACTTTCCGTCATCTGTAACCGTCACAGACCAGGTCTTGTTACAGATATAGCCGTCACTGTCTACCGCCATAACGGTGAATTTATACGTTCCGGCTTGGGCAGCCCATACAGAATTGGAATCTGCCGGGATCGTAACGATCACGCCGCTGGGACCGGTAACAGTCTTGAGTACGATCAGCTCCTCTGCCGGAGTTTTGCTGTCGGATACGGTAAACTCCGGAATGCAAAGCGCATCGCCTGTCTTGGCTTTCGTGGGCAGATCGCCCTTGAACTCAATCACAGGCGCAGAGCCATCCACAATATGCAAAACATAGGTAAGACCGCCTTCTTTTTCGCTAAAGCTTTCCTCGGTGGTATAAATCACATCATACCGACCTTCCGCTGTGGCGGTAATGGTGTACTCCCGGTTGGGGTCAACATTTTCCAGTAACGTACCGTCATCGGCAGTAACGACTGTATTGCCCTGCTTCACGGTGAGGTGGAATGTAATATTGGGATTGAGCACATCCGCCGCATAAGCCGCCGGCAGAACGATCTGCGTGCCTGCCTCGAAGCGACCGCCGTAGCTGCCGGTCACATCAATCCAAGCCTCCACACGGTCACGGTTGGAGTTGTTTAATGTATGGTTATTTAGGGACACCAAACGAAGCTGTGCGCCCGCATCCGCTTCCCGGAAGGCCATAGAAAGGGTAAGATAGTGGGAATCAAAGTCCGTAAATTCACCGATATCAATATCAAAGCCGGCAATTTTCAGCTTGCCTTCCCCATAGGTAATGCGCACCTGATGGCCCGCATTCAAGCTGACCTCGCCCATATAAAGGACGGTATTGCCCATCCGAACACCCAGGACGCCATTTTTTTGAAGCAGCTCCACCGCCAAGCACTTGGAGGTGTCTGCAGAATCCCGGAAGGTCAGTACCATACCATCAAAGTCCGCCTTGCCCGCTACGCCCTCAAGCACCATAGAGAAGTCGGTCGCCAATAAGGGGTTGGCAAAGGTCCAATGGGCATCGGGCGCATCGACTGTAAAGAGCACACCCTTTTCCTCGCGGGTGCAGGTAAAGCCCTGACCTACAAAATAGTTTTCCAAAAACAGTCTTGTCTTGCCTTCGTCGGAGTCAAATGCCTTGATGACCGGTCTTTCCACCTGATAAACCGCGCCCTCACATTCAAACACAATGCTCACCGGGTCCATATTGTTTTCCACGCGGACCGCAAAGGGCTTTCCCGCCTCTATCGCAGTAGTACCGGCGGCATCTTGGATCTTGCCTGTGGCTAATTTTTTCTCTACCGTGCCGCCGCGGTAATCATTGAAGTACACGCTGGGGAAGGTATACTGGGAATCCTCGATCAGATACTCCGGCAGCTCGATCCGGTCTACCATGATCGGCTTGTCTCCGATATCGACCTGAATGGTCTGTTCCAGGGTTTGGCTCTG
Organism: Oscillospiraceae bacterium; assembly: GCA_017939025.1. The sequence goes on along the minus strand of JAGBAI010000009.1, from coordinate 5,819 downwards.
GCCGGCGCAGTCGGTGATCTGATATGTGAGCTGATACTGCCCCGCTGTCTCAAAGAAGTATCCTTCCGTCAGCACCGTCTGCGCACCGTTTACGGTGGTAAAGATCCGCACAACAGGCAGACCGCTGTGGCAGGTGGTGGTGTATTCGGCAGGCACGAAGTATTCGCCCAACACATATTGGGTTTTGGCCTCACCGACAAACGCAATGGTAGGCTTTTCCACCTGTTCCAGCGATTTGATCCACAAAATCTCCCGTCCCAGGTTGCCATAGGCATCGGTAGCCTCGTAAACAATGGCATAATCGCCTACATAGTTTGTTTCAAAATGTCCGTCCTCAATATTTAAAATCGAGGCATCCGGAGCACTGTAGTTGTACCAGGCAGATACCCGTACATCAGATACTGTGCCGGTATTATCCTTCGCTGTTGCGGCAGGCACGCTGTAGATGCCGCCTTTTACGGCTGCCGGAGGTGTTTCATACGGGGTCTGTATTTGAAATTCAGGCGGCTCGGTGTCCTTGATGATCTTCTGAGACAGGTCCAGATCGCCAACAGTGCTCAGGAAGAAGTTGGCTGTAAGACCCTTGTAGTTTTCTGCCCAGACAGTCAAATACGCCTTGCCGCTGGGGAAACCGCCCCAAGGGGACTTCTGATACTCTACACTGTCTAAGTCCACAACCATATTGCCGTTTGCAAGGACCTGCATTGTGGCCGTGTCAAGGCTCAGATTGATACCGGTGTTCAGCACATCGGTACATTCATAGGCGAAGCCGTGGTAAATATTTCTTCCCCACAGACCCTCTGTCCAGAACTTGTCCGCGTAGTCATCGAAGCCGATGATCTCCTGACCGTTACCGCCGGCGGTAACGTAGGAAGCTCTGATCTCCGGACTGTCCGCGTACTGTCGCACAGACATATATAATGTAATTTCAGGATTTTCCGCATCCGTGAACTGGAAGCACAGCTTTTCATAATCCAGCGTTCCAACCTTTTCAGGAATAACAAAGCCCTGGATCAGCATACCGTCTTCCAACGCATCTATGGAAATAGGAGCATTCAATTTCAGCTTATCGCCGTATTTCAGAGATACATGCAAGCCGGATACGCCCTGAACACTGGGCGCTTTCCCGTAAACCGCGGTGGAATCCTCCGAGGTCAACACGCAAAATTCCTGCATTACCAGGAAAGAAACCTCATCCACATATACCTTACCATTGACTACAGCTGTGTACACGACTGTGTATTTGCCCGCATCGTTCAGGGCAATTTCTTGCCTGGAGGTAACAGTTCCGTCGGGCAAGCGTACAACCGCAGTGACCTCAGCCTGCTGCCCGTCAACATTCATTTCCCGTTGGGGCACGGTGAAAATGGTTCCCAGGTCATACTGCTGCTCGATTTCCGCAGGCAGCCATGTCGCTTTTGCTTCGATTTCACCCACAAACAAGACTCCGGCAACAACAGCAAAACACAGTATCGCGCTGATGAGTCTCAAGTGTTTTTTCATCGTTCCATCTCCTTATGCTTATGCTGCTTAATAAACCATCTGCCCCCAGATATTCTTATACTGGCTGAGCATGCCGTTAAAGTAATCCGCCAAATCTACATCGCCCTTACGAATAGGCACGCTGGGGCTGCCGTAATGTGTGCCGCCAACGGTGCTCTCCCACATATCCACCATGGCGAAGCTGCCTGCCTGGTTCACGTAAATGGGCTCAGCGGAATACGGGAATACGATCTCGGAATTTTTCTGCAGTTCCATAACGGAACGACCGAAATTGGTCATCTGGGTCATCTGTTCGTCTGTGATCTCATACTTCAGTGCCTTGGGCGTATTGGTTACCTGAGAGAACTCAACCAGTGCCTGGTTGGAATAAGCAAACTGGATGAAGTCCAATGCGATGGGTTTCTTCCACTCTTCGATATTTGCCTTCATAAAGCACAGAGAATAGCTGTTCTCGCACAGGGTGTTCACACCAAGCGCATCGGCATCAATCTTGGGCAGAGGCATGATCGCAAACTTTCTGTTCTGCTGAGAATAGCTGTCGCCCATAGCGTCAACCATATCCTTATAGGTGGCCTGTGCCTCGTTCTCCCACCAGGTGCCCTCTACCAGCATCGCAATGGGGGCCGTCTGACCGTTGTCGTGACCGGCGTAGAGGAAATCCTCCTGGGCGTTCATGTGGGAATACGCGGTGTTGTAGCCCAGTTCATTATAATAAGCATCGTTGGATACCATCTGCTGCAGGAAGCTCAGTGCGTAGTATCTGCCCTCGGTCCGAAGCATTTCGTAGCCGTTTGAGGCAGTAATGGTGGTGGGCTGTGCGTCCTTCACAAAACCAGCCCCTGTAACGGTGCCCAAGTTTTCAGCAGTGCCGTTCATCGTGAAGTTCAGCATGGTCTGCTCTCTGCCCTCAACATTGGCCAGCAGTGCCTGCAGGAGGTTTCCAAGGTAGTCATCCCGGTTCGCGCCGTTCCAGTTCATAGGCGTCTGGCCGTTGGAAGCGATGTAATCACACAGAATGAAAAATTCCTCATAGGTTGCGGGCAGGCCGTCATCGGCAGTGCCATACTGACCGTCGGGGCCGGCGCTCTTTTCATCGGTGCTTCTGACGATGAAGTAGTCCTCAATATTCTGTGCATCGGTTACATCCTTTGCAAAATAGTACTTTTCCTTTTCAAACAGGTCCACATTGTACATCAGGCTGGTGTAGGATGCGTAATGGGGAATCGCGTAGTACTTGGTCTGACCATTCTCATCTACACCTAAGTATTGCTTCTGCTCCTCGTACATCTTGCCTTCAATTGTGGTGCCGGCAGGATCACCGTAAGATGCCATATCACCGGTAACCGCTTCAGTAATGTCTGCCAAAACGCCTTTGTTCAACAAGGAATAGTAGAATGCCTTCTCTGCGAAGTAGATTTCTTCCTTGTTGTGCAGGATCTTGTCTTCCAGCTCGGTGGCCAGCGCTTTTTCGTTGTTAATGATGATCTGAATACCCTTTTTGCCTTCTTCATAGACATCGTCCTTATGAAGCTCCTCATAGCGGTCCTTCAGGTTTTTCAGCCATTCCACACCGTAACCACCGTTAAAGTTGTGGATAAATAGCTGGGTACGCTCGGTATCCAGCGATTCAGCATTCCCCTCAGGTCCGCCGGAACCGGAGCCTCCGCCGCAGGCTACCAGACCCAGGCTCATCACCAGTGCCAGCAGCAAAGCCACAATACGGTTTAGGTACTTACTCTTTTTCATTGTTCATTCCTCCATATTGATTCAAGAATTTTTTATATGTATCGTACGCAAATGGCACATATCCGCTTAGGTAGTGATTCTGTCCCGACCCCAAGGGGGTTTTCCACGACACCATCAAGATGCGCTTTTCTGCATAAGAATACGGGATCTGTTCCAGCAGAAGCACCTCATTTCCCACCGACGCTTCACCGGTAGTCAGCACCTGACCCGTCAAAGCATCCTTCACCTCATAGCTGCAGGGCAAAACCTTGCCTGTGTCATTGATTGCCTTCAGCCCAATGCTCCAGTTCTCCGGTTCTGAGAAAGCCAGCAGGAACGGCTGCTGTACATTTTTAATGTAATGATAGGCCAGCTTCTTTTGGTAGTAGTAATCCACCACGGCATCGGAAAACTGCGGCCAGCCGTCGATCAGATTCCACCAAATAATACCGCCCCGTTTTCCCTTATCCATACGGAACAGCTCAATAAAGAATTTCATGGCCTCTGCCTGAGAGATCTGACTGGCAAGGGCAAAATCCTCTATATTCTCGGGAACAAAGCCAAACAGCTCCCGAATCTGATCTGCCATCAGCTTAATGCGGTATGTCCAGGGGCCCTCCTTGGCAGGATTGGAGCAGTGAATGATCCAGTCTTCATTCTGCTGCCACGGCCACGCCTTTTCCCCGGAGATAAACTTGTAGATAGATGCCGGCTCAGGGCAACCGTGATACCCCATTTCGCTGGCAAAGTGGGCAATGTTTTTGCTGTAATATGTACTCTTAAAGTAATCTCTCGGTCCCCACAAATGCTGCTCAGAGAACATGCCGGGATCCTTCCCAAAGCACTGCCCATCAATAAACGGGGAGCTGGGCAGGTAAGGTCTTGCGGGATCTTCATCCCGAATCACCGCCGGCAGCACCTGTCTTGTGAGAATATTGTCATTGGGATTTCGGCGGAAGTTGACACAGTACGCAAACTGGTCTACCTCATTATCGCCGGCCCACAGCAAAATGCTGGGGTGCTGACGCAGCCTTCTCACCACCGCTGTTGCTTCCTTCTGAAGCATTTGGCACATCCGCTCATCCTGGGGATACAATCCGCAGGCCATCATAAAGTCCTGCCAGATCAAAATGCCATGTTCATCACAGAAATCATACAGATAATCATCTTCGTAAACATTGCCGCCCCACAGCCGAATGGCGTTACAGCCAATATCCTCCAGCAGCTCGCAGGCTTTGGGCAGACGCTGCCGATCTCTGGAGTGGAACGCATCCATAGGCACAAAATTTGTGCCTAAAATAAAGACCTTCTCTCCGTTTACGAGAAATTGGAATTTGCCGGACATCTCCATATCCGTCAGACTGGTACGCTCCAGCGCAACCGTACGGATGCCGGTGCGGAACTGCTTGCGATCCAGCACCGCATGATCCTTTTTCAAGGTGACACACACATCATACAGGTAGGGGGTGCCGCTTCCCTTGGGCTGCCACAGCTTTATATCCTGCAGGCCCTCCAGGAAGATCTCTCCGGCCACACTCCACAGCTGCTTTTTTGCAAAAAACCGGCTGTCACCGCAGATACCCTCCAATTCAATGGTATACGAGGACAAATCTGCCGCCTTTATATCCAGCTCATAGAAAAACAGCAGAGATGCTTTTTTTCTCTTTTTATCCGCCGCTACGGTCATCAGATATGCCTGTTTGATGCTCTCCACGGGACGGTATTGCAGATACACCGGACGAAAAACACCGCAGGTAACGATTCGGGGCATAATATCCCAGCCATAGCTATGGGGCGCCTTTCGGATGTGCAGGGAATCAAAGTTATAGGGCATGTGGGTATTGCCGGCTTTGACCTCGTATTTTCGCGCCTCCATCGTCACCGGCAGGAAATGCAGAACCAGCTCATTATCCCCTTCCACCAGGTTGTTTGGCTGGAAGGTATGGGAAATAAACATATTTTCCGTCTTTCCCAAAAGCTGACCGTTGAGCCAAATCTCGCAAACGGTATCCAGCCCCTCAAACACCAATTCCGGGATATAGCCCTCCTTTTTTTGATAAGAAAAGCTGTAGCCGTAAAAGACATGATAACCTTCATACTTTTGAAGCTGTAAAACATTTTGATCCTTATATATCTCGGGAACGATCCCGTTTTGTTCCAATGCAAGGGCAAACTCTATGGGTACTTGGGCTGACATTTGTCCCTCTCCGTAAGAAGAGAGCTCCGCAACGGTTTTAGGAACTGCATGGGCATCCACAGCTTCATGGGCAATATATGCGATTTTCCACTGATCGTCAAATGTGAATTTTTCCCATTTATTCACGATAATATCACCCCTATTGTGTAATCTATCAATATTTTATCATTATTTTGACCGCACTTCTTGTGGATATTGACTGTAAATTTGCTTTTTTTCACTGTGGGCTTTTATATTTTCCACAAATGTGATAGTATATGAACAGTTCTTCCTCACTTTTTCGAAAGGAGTTCGGGATATGAATGATATGAATACGCCTCATTTTGCGAATAATGGTCAGGTTGATCCTGTAGCGTCCTTTGATTTAGCCAGTCCCTACCACAATCTGGACGTT
>JAGBAI010000092.1 GCA_017939025.1 Oscillospiraceae bacterium | reverse complement strand
TAAGCATGGCCATCAGCACTGCCATATGGGATTTTGGCTTCTGCTGATCCGCATACTGGCTGGTGGACATTGGCTTCAGTCCGGTCACTGCCAGAGCGCTGCAGCACCGGCTCACTGCCGGGATGAAAATCAGAATCAAAGAATTTGCATGGTCAGGGGCAGATGCAAACAGCGCAAGCTGCGCAATCATCAGCAACACGATACCGATCACCGCAAAACTGCCCACATGGGAGTCTTTGAGAATCTCCCTTCTTCGCTCTAAGCTGCGCCAGCTTTTTACCGCATCGGTTACATCCATGTAGCCATCCAAATGAATAAAGCCGGTAATGATGTAAGGATACGCAGAAAGAATCAGACCTCTAACCAATACAGGCAGATTCAACGCTCTGCAAGCCAAGGCAAGCAATGTCCAAAGTCCGCCTATCTCCAGTCCTACAACAGGAAGAAATAAAAGCATCTTATCTTTGGCCTTATCATCCCAAATCTGCGGCGCAGGAATGGAACAGAACATGCTCTGGCACATGGAAAAGGCATGAAAGTATGTTTTCATATGCACAGATCTCCTTTGTGGATGATAAGCTGTCCTGCAGAAACTTCGACCACAGTATCACAGACAGCAGCCAGACGGCGGTCAATATCTGCAAGGCATTTCCGATAGGCTTCTGTACTCTCCGTGTACCGCTCCGCATCCGAATAAATGTAATCGCTGACGAATACGACATGGCGAACCGTTCGGGCAAATTGAATCAGCGCATCTGCACAGCGGTTTACCCCATTCAGATCCATTTCGTAATTCTTTTCCACAGGAAACAGAGAGTTCTGGACCAGAGAAGTAACGCTGTCCACCAGGAAAGTTCCATGGGGTTTCGCTACAGTCATAATATCCTTGAAGCACTCCACCGTTTCGAAACCCATGCCATCCCGGTCGGCAATGTGCTGCCGGATGCGATTAAAATCTTCTTCTCCGATGGGGATCATGGTTGCCACATAATAGCGTTTTCCGTTCCCTGCCAGGGCCACAGTCAGATCCTGCGCAAAGGAAGACTTTCCGCATTTGGCTCCGCCGGAAATGAATACGGTCATTTTGCTCCCTCCACAGAGAATTTATCACCCTCCCGGATTTCATCCAGATAGCCGTCATCGATACCAGCCTGATCAAAAGTTGCCATATCGTTGATGATTGTGCAGGCAGCATCCAGAATCTCAAAAGCCAAGGGGCAGCCGCTGCCTTCCCCTAGCCGCATTCCCAACAGAAGCATTGGCTGTAGGTCCATGGCATCCATTGCTAATTTGTAGCCGATTTCATAGGAAGCATGACTGGGAATCAGATACCCTCTCACGTTGGGGCTGAGCTTGCAGGCACAGAGGGCTGCAACTGCGGAAATGAATCCGTCTATGACCACTGGGCGGCGGGTGGCAGCACATCCGATGAATGCACCGCACATAGCAGCAATGTCAAAGCCACCCACTTTTGCCAGCACATCGATCACATCGTTTTTGTCAGGCTTATTCACTTCGATAGCAGCCTTGATGACCTGTTTCTTTTTTAAGAAACTCTCATCCGTGATACCGCCGCCCCGGCCTGTTACCGCATCCACATCGGCATCCAGCAGAACGGATAACACCGCAGAAGAGGTAGTGGTATTGCCAATGCCCATTTCACCGATGCCGATCACATCTGCTTCGGTTTCCTTTGCCAGTTCGATGCCGGTCATGATCGCCTTGACTGCCTGCTTCCGGCTCATGGCAGGACCCTTTACAATGTTGTGTGTACCGTAGGCGATTTTACGGTTCAGAACCTTTGGCTCCGGGATGTCCGCATTTACACCCACATCACAGACGGTAATGCCGCAGCCGAAGTGCTTACAGAGAGTGGAAGCGCCGGTTTTCGCTCTGGTCAGATTGATGGTCTGCATCAGTGTCACAGACTGAGGTGCAGAGGATACGCCTTCTTCCACCACACCATTGTCAGCGGCAAATACCAGCAGATGCTTCTTTTCAATTATGTTATGCACCGATCCTGTGATACCTGCCAATTGGATGGACAGATCTTCCAGACGGCCCAGGCTGCCGGGAGGTTTGGCAAGCTGCGCCTGCCGCTCACGGGCAGCGACCATGGCTGCATCATCAAGAGGTGTGATGGTTGAAATAACCGTGTTCAGCTCCATTTTCTTATTCTGCACCCTTTCTGCTTTCGGGATCTTAAGTCCTGCTGCTTCCAATGCCCGAGGCCAGGGACCCAGGGCCGCTTTGATCCGAATGCAGTCCACATCCACGAAGTCCGCTTTTCTGGGAAGCTTGCCCAACTCCTCTGCTTTTTGCCGGAGCTGACCGATTGCCCATTCCCTGCGTTCCGCTTCTGACATATTGGGTTGACGCAGGATTTCTTCTGTGATATCTGATTTATTCCGAATTGTCCGATTCATTATAACTCAATTCCTTTTCTGGCGGCGATTCCGCAGTCATAGGGGTGTTTGATTTTCTGCATTTGTGTCACATAGTCCGCAAGTCGCAGCAAGTGTTCCGACGGATTCCGCCCGGTCAGCACCACTTCCAGTTTTTCCGGTTTGCTGCGCAGAAAATCTGTAACAGCTACCTCTGCAATGGTGCCATGGTTGCAGGCAGATACGATTTCATCCAGAACCAGCAAATCGGCATCCATTGCCAATCGGGTGACTTCCGAAAACAACCGGGTATAATC
>JAGBAI010000091.1 GCA_017939025.1 Oscillospiraceae bacterium | reverse complement strand
TTTATCGAATTGGCGTAGGGACCGTCCTCCTGGACGGTCCGTCGAAAAAATTGACCTCGATGGGCAATTTTTTCGCAACGTTCGCCGTATAAATTCCAGAAATCCGCCCATTGAGGTCGGATTTCTGGGCGGACCGTCCGGGAGGACGGTCCCTACGATGACGTATTCAAACAGCCCGATAAACTGAAATTAAAATACCATAAGGAGGAAAAGAAAATGAAACGCTTATTGGCTCTGACCCTTGCGCTGCTTCTGCTGCTGACCGGCTGCGGTGCCAGTGCCGGCAGCAACTACAAGACCGAGGCCGCTGCGCCTGCTGCCATGAATTCCAGCATGGGTGCGCCCATGGAATATGCGGAGGAGGCAGTGGCCATGGACTCCGCCGCAGCCCTGACCGAGGGAGGTGCGGAACCTTCCTCCACCGCGCTTCCCCAGGAGCGTAAATGGATCGTCACCGTCTACATGGATGCCGAGGCCGAGGATCTGGACACTGCCATCACCGGCATTGATGCCCATATCACCCAAATGGGCGGCTATGTGGAAAACCAGAGCATCTACAACGGCAGCGCCTACGCCAACCGCCGCTATCGCAATGCCAATCTGACCGTCCGGATCCCCGCAGAACGGGTGGACGAATTTACGGAAGAAGTGGCTGGCATTGCCAATGTTGTCAGCAAGGAAAAGTCACTGGAAGACATCACCCTGACCTATACTGCCACAGAAAGCCGCATGAAGGCCCTGCAGGCCGAGGAAGCCCGGCTGCTGGAGCTGCTGGCCGAGGCCGAAACAATGGCGGATCTTCTGGAGATCGAGGCCCGGCTTACCGATGTTCGCTATGAACTGGAGACTGTTACTTCCCAGCTGCGGCTTTACAACAACCAGGTGGACTTTGCCACCATTCACCTGAGTCTGCGTGAAGTGCAGGAATATACTCCCGTGGAGGATCCCACCATCTGGGAGCGGATCACCGGCGGTTTTAAAGACAGTCTGGAAGGCGTGGGCGAAGGCTTCGTGGATGCCTTCGTGTGGCTCATTGTCTGTTCCCCGTACATTGCTGTCTTTGCCGTGTTTGCTGCCATTGCCTTTGTGCTTTTCAAAAAGCTCCCCAGAAGAAAAAAGAAAACGAAAGAGTAACGGCACAGGCCCCCTCACCCGAGGGGCCACAGGCTGTCAAAAAACACAAAAATGTAAATTCGTAGGGGGCGATGCCCACATCGCCCCCTACGGTCTGTTTTATCGAAAAGCTGAGGGCGGCACTTTCGTGCCGCCCTTTCCATTATTCTCTTGGTTCAAATACCGTTGCTGCCAGAATCATTGGCATGCTAAGGATCATGGGATAGGCATACCGGAATTCCGCGAACACCGGCGTTCCCAGCCAAAGGCCGGCGATCAGCACCAAAACCGGTACCGTCAGCAGTCCTTCCTCCCGTTTCCGCATACCGCACAGCACCGCACAGCTGACCAGCGCCCATACATGCAGGCCGATGCTGGTAAAGCACTGGAAAATCGCAGGCTTCTCCACATACCGGAACCAGGCCGCAAACAGCTTCGCCACCAGATTATCTCCCGGTGTCTGAGCAACGCCGAATTCCGTGCCGCCCATTTTCAGCGTGTAGGTCCAGAAATGGTAGCCGCCATGCCAGTAGCCCTTGGTCTGCTCCACCCAGGCCTGCCAGTAGTCCGTTGGGTACTGCAATCCAATGCGCAGATACAGCTTCACATATTCCCCAAGGTGCTCCATCAGGTAGGGTACCTGGTCATAGTAGAAGGTCTGGAATTTCACCGGATCCACCGTCAGCGGATCATAAACCTCTGCCGTCCGTTCCACGAAGAAGATCTGAGACAGCATCTCCATATCCTCCTCCGCCAGCTCCCGGCCGTTGTGGAGAACTCTGGCGATCTGCTGCATGGGAATACCAAAAGCCTCCACAAAATTGGTCTCCTCCACGCCCCAGGCATCCAGCACCGGCCCGATGAGCAGCCAGCACAGTACCAGCACCACCGCCATCAGGATCAGCAAACCCTTGTGCCGTTTTCTCAGCAGCAGGAACATCAACACTGTCAGAGCAAAAAAAGCATACCAACCGTTGGTTCTCCACAGGGAGAAACCAACGGCACCGGCCGTCAGCAGCAGCCAATCCAGCCAATGTCTGCGGCCGAGACCTTTCAGAACCCGGTACAACGCCGTGACCATCAGCAGCGCCGCCCCACCGAAGGGAATGTCCTTCCACATCGTAACACTGTATACAATGTTATAGGGCAGAAGGCCATAAATTCCAAACACAGCCGCCAGCAGCAGCTTCGGCACACCCATCTGGTACATGGTCATTACCGTGTAGCCAAAACAAGCCGCCATAAACAGGATCTGCGCCCCATGGAACAGGGCAATCGCCGCGTTGATATCCCCAAACAGCTTCAGTCCCAGCTTCACAAACACTTCTACTGTCACCGTGTGCCAGAAGGGCATCACATTGTTATAAGCCTGCTGGCCCATAAACTGCCGCAGTGTTGAAAAAGAATCTGTAGTCAATACCCCGGGATACAGTGCCAGCAGCAAATAGGCCAGATCTATGGCAGCCACGGCGAAAAATACCCCCAGGAACACCCATCCCGGGTGGTGCCGTCCACCGGCATCGGATTCCAGCGGCAGCCGCCGAAGAAGGCACAGCAAAATGTGATAACCAATGACCCAGCCGCCTGCCAGAACACAGGTAAGATCAAACAGATTCTGCAATACTGCCAGAGGCGAAAACAGCGTATAATTTGCCAGTGCCACTGCGCAGGAAAACACACCGGCAAATATGCCGGTCATCCACTTCTGCCGGAACGTATAAAGCCATGGCACCATCTGGTTGTCATACAGGCACAGAGCACCCATCAGTGCACACAGCAGGTATACACTGTACCAGGTGTCGGTTACCGACAGGACAGACAGCACTGTGGCCCAGGCATAGATCAGAAACCCTTGAATAAAGAGGCGGGTCTTCGATACAGGCGTATATCGTTTCACCATCGCAAGCTCCCTCCCGTTGTTTTCCTACATTATAATATTCAGGAACCCGTTCGTCAAGAAAGGATATGGGGTTCCTCCGGAACACACCCAAAATTGAAGTTTACCGTGCTATGCGGCATAGTGTTCTCTGGCAAAGTATCCAGTGGACACTTTTAGGCAGAAAAAAGCCCTAACCTTTTGTTCCGTGTTCTTAACGGAGAATTGATTGGGGTGCATCACCGGAAGGTCATTTGACCTTCCGGTTTTTGCATTTAGGCGGCTTTTCATTTTTCTTGTTTCTCTGCGGCTGTTTTTATGGCAGCCGCAGTTTTGCTTAGGGATACCTTAAATGTGTAGTGAATCATGATGGTGTTTCCACAGGTTCTGGAATACTTTTCTTCTTTTTCGTATACATCGATTCGGTGGATGAATACTCTCAGGAGTTCCGGTGTCAGCTTCGTCATCTCGATGTATGTCCGGGCATTTTCCATGAAGTCTTTGATATACTTTTCCCGCAGATTCATTTCGCTGATCTGTGCGGAGATACTTTCCAGTTCCAGTTTCAATTCTGCCTGTTCCTGCTCGTAGCTACCAGCCATGGTATCATAGCGTTCCAAGGTGATCCGTCCGCAGACTCTGTCCTCGTACAGGCATCGGATGATGTTGTCCAGATCTTTGATTCTTGCGTTCAATTTGTTTTGCTGCCGGGTTGCGGTGTCATGGAACATCCTGGCTTCTTCCTCACCGTTTGCCATCGCCATTCTATAGAATTCCTCTGGCTGTTCTCTTGCGAGAACAGTCATTTTTCTCAGGTCTGTCAACACGATCTCTTCCAGAACAGATTCCCGGATGTAATGTGCAGTGCAGTCTGTTGTTCTGCTTTGGAAACCTCCGCATTGGAAGTGATTGTTTTCCGGTTTGATTGTTTTGCCCCGGTGCAGATACAATCGCTTTCCGCATTCGCCGCAGTATACATAGCCAGCAAACTTATCCACCTCACCTTGAATATCGGGACGCTTCCTTCCTGCGAAATGCTTTTGAACAAGATCGAAGGTCTTACGGTCAACGATTGCTTCATGGGTATTTTCAAAGATCAGTATGTTCTCTGGTGCATTGTTTAGCCGTTTCTTCAGTTTGTTGGACTTGGAATAGGTTTTGAAGTTCACCGTGTCACCCACATATTCCCGGTTGGCAAGTATCTTTCGGACGGTGTTCTGTGCCCAGTGATAAGGACGATCCGGATTTGGCTGCCCAGAACGATTACCATTTCTTCGGAACATATATAAACCGGGATTGATGATCTTTTCACGACTGAGTGTATCACAGATTTTAACTACACCCATGCCATTGACACGCATCTCAAAAATCCGTTTTACGATTGGTGCGGTTTCCGGATCAGGAATCAGCTTCTTCGGATTCTCCGGGTCACGCATAAATCCGTAAGGAGTAGCTGTGCTGATTCTCTCTCCACGTTCTCCCTTCGCTTTGATGACGGCCCGGATCTTTCGACTGGTATCTCTGGCATAGAAGTCATTGAAGTAGTTTTTGATGCCTGAGAAATCACTGACACCGTTTGCACTGTCCACACCATCGTTGATGGCAATGAACCGAACATCATACTGCGGGAAGGTGATCTCCATGAGCATACCAGTTTGCAGATAATCTCTGCCCAGCCGGGATTGATCTTTCACAATGACCGTACCGACCTTACCAGCTTCAATATCGGCCATCATTCGTTTGAAGTCCGGGCGGTTGAAGTCAGCACCGCTGTAACCATCGTCCACATAGAACTGGCAGTTATGGAAGCCATGATCGTCCGCATACTTTTGCAGGATGAGCTTTTGGTTGCGGATGGAATTGGATTCACCCTGCAGCAGATCCTCCTGAGACAGGCGGGTGTAGAGGGCGGTTATTAAATTGTGGTTTGATTTCATGTTTCTATAAGTTCCTTTCCGAACCGGGTACGGTTCTGTAAATCAAACCGGGTAGGATGTACACCCAACATATCACTACCCGGTTTGAAAGTCTAGCGTCAATACCTACTAAGATTTTCCAACGTTGATTAGATATTTCAGCTTGTCCTCAATCCCTTCTGGCTGGTAGTTGGCATCAGGAAACGGAGCCACTGAAATGATATTGTAAGTCATGCCTTTCACAGAAACAGTATTCCTGGTATAGACATGGCGGCGTTGGTATTCCACTGTGCGTGTGTCTTTCTGGACTTTATGAAATATTCCTTTATTCATTTTCTTTTCCTCCAGTTATTTCTATTGGTCATCTCGCAGGAACCCAGCCGCATCCTCCAATGTGATGCTGCTGTTATAGCTTCTTACTTCCCGGATGCACATGTTACGCAAATCCTCCATGGTTGTCTTGCTGACTCTGTGTGCGGATGCCAGTAGGAAATTCATCATGGACAGTTCCACCGCTACCTTGAACAGGATATTGGAAGTGCGCCGTTCAAATGATCCCAGAGTACCTTTCATACAGGAGACCACCACATTGGGAAGGTAGTCCTGATAAGTCTGCGCCGAAAGAAATCCCGCATAAAACAGGATCGCTTTCTCTATGAAATCCGACTTGCTGCGGCACTCGCTTTTTTCCAAATAACGTTCAATCGTATCCATCGTGGATGGATAAATCCACAGGGCGAATTTTTGTTTCTTCTCTTTCATTAGTCCTCCTTTTGTTGATATTGCCGATGGTCTTAAAATTGACCCCAGGAAAGCGCTTGCTTCTCTAAGGGATTATCGAAATTGTTCCCAATGGTCGAAAACCGCCCAGAAAGTGACCCCGGAAGCTGAAATCCGAAAATCCGTTCCGGGACCGGCATTGCCGGACCCTGTGAACCGGCTGAGCGCCCAGAAAGGTGCCAGCCTTATTCCTGCAAGTGTTTCGGAACCATCTGGTCACTATACATATTGCATATGGTCATCTCCCTCGTTTCTTATATCTGGTGCAATAGATTGCCTTTACACGAAAGCTCTGCTTGCAATCGTGGACGCATCCCAGACACTTTTTGTGATAGGAAATCCTGTTGTTTTTTGTTCTGAAAAACTGCCATATATCTTTCTTCATGGCATCCTCCTCTCTGTCTTTATGGGACGGAGGAACCTGGCTTTTGGCTCGGTTCCTCCGCCTGTGGGCGGCTTATGAATGAGTGGTGGTATCACTTCCTTTCCATAGATGAATCTGGCACAGAACGCAAAAAGCCGGGCACAAAAGCCTAACCCATATCTGGCAGATACTCTGTCGCAGACATGCGTTACACTTTTGCGCCCGGCAATTTGGTGGTGTTTCATTGCGCTGACGTTCAGCGCACCCCGTTGCTCGGTGTCACAATTCTCTATGCAGTTTTATGGTGTTATTATAACGAACTTATGTTCGTTTGTCAACAAGCAATTCACTTCTCTTTGCTTATGGCGTAAAGGAAATTTGGAACTATTGACAGTTG
>JAGBAI010000090.1 GCA_017939025.1 Oscillospiraceae bacterium | reverse complement strand
GCTGCAGGAGAACTTCAACAACGTTCCTCTGGCTCTGGACACCGCCAACATGAAGGCCATCGAGGCCGGTATCAAGGTCTACAACCGTCAGAACGGCAAGCCCATCGTCAACTCCGCCGACGCCGGCTCCCGTATCGGCTACATCGATCTGGCTGCTGCCAATGATGCTATCTGTATTGCTCTGTGTTCCGCTGACGGTATCGCCAAGGACAATGCTGAGCGTGAGATGCACTGCGACAACATGCTGGAGCGTGGCCTGTCCCTGGGCATGACCTCCGATGATCTGTGGTTCGACCCCCTGTTCCTGGTCGTCAAGGGCATGCAGGACAAGCAGATGGAAGTCCTGGAGGCCATCAAGATGTTCTCCGACAAGGGCCTGAAGTCCACCGGCGGTCTGTCCAACAACTCCAACGGCGCTCCCAAGCACGTCCGTCCCGTGATGGATGCTACTCTGGTTGCAATGTGCATGATGCAGGGTCTGACCTCCGCTATCGTTAACCCCAACGACAAGCGTCTGATGGAGACCATCAAGTCCTGCGACATCTTCAAGAACCACGTCCTGTACTCCGACTCCTACCTGGATCTGTAAGCGGCGAGCCCCCGCGGGCGCAGAGCCCGATTCGATACCGAGTACAAATGGGTAATTGAATAACCGATGCCCGGAAGGTTACTGCCTTCCGGGCATTTTATGTACTGGCTCGGGAGCACGAAGAAGGCCCCCTCTGATGGGGGGCTGTCAGCGAAGCTGACTGGGGGAGAGAATCTGAAAGTTATTGAGTTCTAACGTAATATGGTTGAAGCTGCAACTTTTTCTCTCCCTCAGTCACCTGCGGCGACAGCTCCCTCGTCAGAGGGAGCCTTGTTGGGGCGCTCCCGCGCTACAGCATATATTTTTTACAAAACCGATTGCCATTTGCTTGATTCTTTTGTATAATGATACCCGGGATATCGTACCCATGAAAGGAAATGTAAATGGAATACTTACTGGCTTTGCTGCCTGCGGCGGCATTGCTGCTGGCACTGAAAAACGCTCTGTATAAGCGGAAACTGGGAAAACAGCGGGAATTTGCCCGGCGGCTGGAAACGGTGCTGCTGCCCCGGGAGACGGTAAAAACCATTCTCCCCCAGAAAAAGGGGAACTGTGTGCTGACCTCCAAGCGGGTGCTGTTTGAAACAAAATCCGGCTTTACCGCCGTGAATATCAAGGATATCAAACGAACACAGGGGCTTTCCGCGGAAGGGAAGAAGACCACCTCCGTCCCCAAAATGGTGAGCCTGACCCTGAAAGCCAATGAAGAATACACCGTCATCAATACGGGTGAGGAATTTACCGATCTTGCAAAGCAGCTGACGGCCAAGGTAAAGAAGCAGAACGAGAAGAAAAAAATCAAAAAGGAAAGCAAATGAAAAAGAAATTTCTGATCGAATTTATCGTTTTGCTGTTGATTGCAGCAGATATACTCTACTGGACATGGGGTTTGTCTTTGGGCCAGCAGCTGCCTGCCAAAGTCTGGGGCAAGGCCCAGCTTTGGCATTATACCGAAGGCTTTTTGGACAGCGAGGAGATCGAAATAACGGAAGAAGATTTCGGTTTCCTTGCGGCGGCTCTGGAAAATACCCGGGTAACCCGGCGGCCCAAATTCCAGACCATGTCCGATCCCTGGTTTTATCTGGTGATGCAGCGCCACGACGGCGCTCTGGTGATATTGACCATCGTGGAAAACGGTGACATTGCCGTTGACCCCGGCACCGGAGAGAAGCAATACTACGATGGCGGCGAGGAATTGTACCAGTCCCTGCTCACACTTACAGATTAAACCGTAGGGACCGTCCTCCCGGACGGTCCGCTGAAAAATTGGCCTCAATGGACAATTTTTTGAGTTCTATTACCAGCAATCCCAAAATCTGCCCATCGAGGTCGAATTTTGGGGCGGACCGTCCGGAGGACGGTCCCTACAGAAAAGTTTGTATATTCAGCCAAAGGGCTCTATATAAATTATGTTAATTATGAAAATTGGGAGGAATTACACATGAGCGTATTAACTGACCTGATTTACGGCGGCTCCAATGCCGTTGCCGGACTGACCGAAGGTGCTGTCAATGATGCCATCGCCAAGTACGGCGCAGACAAGGAAATTGCCTTCCCTGATACTGCCTATTATTTCCCCACCATTTACGCTGCTACCGGCGTGAAGGTGAAGACTCTGGGCGACCTGACCGCCTGCGTGGGCGTGCTGAAGAGCCTGATCACCAATCAGGAGGATCTGGGCCAGGCTCTGAATGCCGGTCTGGCTACTGCAGTTGGCGCGGAGATCATTGAGGGTCTGAAGTATCTGAACGAGGATCCCTATGCAAACGACAGCGGTATCGGCTTCGTGCCCGACCCCATCATCCGCAGCCTGGGCGTGCCCCTGGTCACCGGTGATATTCCCGGTGTTGCCGTTGTGCTGGGCAAGGCTGACAATGCCGCCGACGTGGTGAATGTTGTTAAGGATTACCAGTCCAAGGGCATCATGACCTTTATGGTGGGCGACGTTATTGAGCAGTGCGCTGAGGGCGGCGTGAAGATGGGCCTGGAATTCCGTGTCATCCCCCTGGGCCATGATGTGACCTCCGTCATCCACGTTGTCACCGTTGCTGTCCGTGCCGCTCTGATCTTCGGTAACATCCAGCCCGGTGACCTGGCCGGTCTGCTGGACTACACCAAGAACCGTGTTCCCGCCTTCGTCAACACCTTCGGTGCCATCGATGCCGTTGTGGTTTCCGCCGGTGCCGGTGCCATCGCCCTGGGCTTCCCCGTTGTGGTGGATATCGATCTGGCTGAGAATCAGGTTCCCGGTGCTCTGGAATCTGTCTGCGATCACGCCGAGACGGTCAGGAAGTCTCTGGAACTGCGTAACATCAAGATCAAGGTGAAGGAGCTGCCCATCCCCGTGGCCTTCGCCGCAGCCTTCGAGGGTGAGATCATCCGCAAGTCCGACATGCACAACGAGTTCTGGTCCAGCAAGAACCCCACCGCTGAGCTGGTGGTCATGCGGGAAATGAACGAAATTGAGGATCACAAGATCACCATCGTCGGCCCCGATCTGGCGGATGCCAAGGAGCTGGCTCTGGCAACTTTCGTAGAAGTCGCCGGTAAGAAAATGCAGGTGGACTTTGAGTCCGTTATTGAGCGTAAGTTCCATGCCTGGTTCAACTACATGGAAGGTGTCATGCACACCGGACAGCGCAATCAGGTTCGTGTCCGTGTAAGCAACGCCGCCTTTGAGGCTGGTCTGAGCCTGAAGCACTTTGCCGAGGTTCTGTATGTGATGATCATGGACGAATTCGACGCTGTTGTTGACAAGTGCCAGATCACCCTGATCACCGACGCTGCTGAGGCAGGCAAGTTCCGGGATGAGGTCGCAATGCCCCGCTATGCTGCCCGCGACGAGCGCCTGGACTCCATGACCGATGAGTCCGTGGACCGCTACTACACCTGCATCCTGTGCCAGTCCTTCGCTCCCGCTCACTGCTGCGTGGTCACTCCCGAGCGTCTGGGCCTGTGCGGCGCTGTTTCCTGGCTGGATGCCAAGGCTACCAACGAGCTGGATCCCAACGGCCCCTGCCAGCCCATCTTCAAGGAAGGCTGCACCGACGAGCGTACCGGCCGTTACGCATCCGTTGACAAGGCTGTGTTTGATTCCACCCACGGCGCTGTTGAAAGCGTTACTCTGTACTCTATCCTGGAGGATCCCATGACCAGCTGCGGCTGCTTCGAATGTATCTGCGGCATCGAGCCTATGTCCAACGGCTTCATCGTGGTGAACCGGGAATTCAAGGGT
>JAGBAI010000089.1 GCA_017939025.1 Oscillospiraceae bacterium | reverse complement strand
GCATCAGCCACATCAAATTCGATGCCTTCCTGTTTTTCATCCGGTGTCTCCAGCAGCTCTGCCACCTTATCCAGTCTTCCGTTTGCCTCTTTTAAAGAAGTGTAGAGCTGGAGGAAGGTCAGCATATGGATGCTTAACAAACCGGAAAGGGTGTAGAAACCCACCAGTTTGCCAACGGTGATCACACCTTCCTGCACCAGTCTTCCGCCCATAACAAAGCTGACAACAATACCTACGCCGCTAAATATGGGGATCAGCGCAGCTGTCAGACTGTTAACTGTGGTGGAAAGCAGACTGACCTGAAACTGGCGGTCAAACCGCTTTTTACCTGCCTGCTGTTCCGCATGCTCCATGCGCGCAGCTTTGATCAGCCGCAGATTACGGGTTCTCTCAACCAGATAACCCAGAGCATCCGCAAAAGCTACCTGTGCCTTTTTGTTCGCTGTGAAACTCAGCTTTCCCACCAGGGCAGAGATTGTCAGCAGAATCGGCATAGCGATCAGCATATAGAATGTCAGCTGCGGGCTGTAGCGGTACATCTGTCTGACCGCAACCGCACTGGCATAGACCGTGCTGACAAATTTGATCGCAATGTTAAAATAGGTAGAGCTATGGTCACTGTCCGTAGTGACCCGGCTCACCAGGGTATCGCCGCTCTCCTGATCATAGTAGCGGGTGGGTAGATGCATCAGCTTGTTCCAAAGCTTATTGCGAACACCGTGGCTTAACTTTTGATCAGTCCAGCCATTGATATAATTGATAGAGATCGACAGTGCTGAATTGACCAGCAGCACAACAATAAAACGAACCAACTGGTTGGCGTTGATGGCTTTTTGACTGGTATCGATGATATCCGCTGTCAGAGTGGTTTGCTCCAAAAAGACATGGGATTCAACAATGTTCAATATCAGCAGTACAGCAAGCATCACCCAGGGAATGCGGACCCCTCTGAAAATGTTTTGATAGCGCTTTATCCGTTTCATACCTGCTGCACCTCCTTTTGCTGGGCTTCTACCATTTCCCGGAACAGCGAGCAGTCCGCAAAAACCTGGTCATAGGTGCCCTGACCGACAACCTCACCGTCATGCAGGACTACGATCTGGTCCATATCGGAAACCAGTGTCATGTCATGGGTAACCATCAGCATTGTCTTGCCCCGGAACAGGCGGAATATGGTCTGTTTCACCGTCTGGGCCGTCTTGGCATCCAGTGCGGAGGTAGGTTCATCCAGAAGAAGCACATCCGCATTGCGTAGGAATTCCCGGGCAAGCACAAGTCTCTGCCGCTGGCCGCCGGATAAAGAAGCGCCGTCGGCTGTGATCTTTGCGTCCAATCCTCCGGATAATTTCTGAATAAAGTCCCAGGCACCTGCATTTTGGGCTGCGGTGACGATCTCTTCGTCTGTCAGAACACGCCGGATACCGTAGGTCATTGCCTCCCGAACAGAGCCGCCGAACACCCCGGTATCCTGCTGTACATAAGAATACCGGCTGCGAAGCTGCCCAAGAGGCAGCTCCTTTACATCCCGGTCACCAATCATAACCTTTCCCTCACTGGCTTCATAAAACCGTTCAAGCAGGTTCAGCATGGTAGTTTTACCGCTGCCGGTCAGTCCCACAATGGCTACAGCAGAACCTGCCGGAACTGTAAAGGATACATTCTTAAGTGCCTGCTTTTCTCCATAGGAGAAAGAAACATTACGAAAGGATACCGCAGGCGCAGCGCCGGCATCAGAAACTGCATTTGCAGTTTCTGATGCCTCGGCCTCTGTCTGCTCCTTGGGGGCTTCCACAATGTCCACCACCCGAGCAGCCTGTCCCTGAATTGTCTTGATCT
>JAGBAI010000008.1 GCA_017939025.1 Oscillospiraceae bacterium | reverse complement strand
TAAGCATATTCCCCATCAGTGGAATGGGGGATTTTTGCCATCATTTGCGGTTGCCGCGTAGCGGCGAGCAAATGGGCAATCTCGGGAATAGCGAAATCCTTCGCTATTCCCTCCTGTTATCGCTTGATATATGCATCCCGTTCGGGGCCGACGGACACATAACCGATGCGGCAACCGATAGCCTGTTCAATATATTCCACATAGGCTTGTGCCTGCTTGGGCAGATCCTCCCAAGTGCGAACACCTGAAATGTCGCAGCCCCAGCCCTCCAGATATTCAATGACCGGCTCGGCGTCTGCCAATGCTGCGGGGAAGGGGAATTTATCGGTTTCTTTTCCGTCTACAACATATTTGGTACAGACAGGGATTCGATCCATATAGCTGAGAACATCCAGCTTTGTCAGTGCGATGGTGGTTGCGCCCTGAGTCTGGACACCGTAGCGGGTGGCCACAAGGTCGATGGGCCCCACACGGCGGGGCCGTCCGGTTTTGGCTCCGTATTCAAATCCTGCCTCACGCAGCGTCTCTGCTTCGGGTCCAAACCATTCACATACAAAAGGTCCTTCCCCCACGCAGGTGGAGTAGGCTTTCACCACGCCGACCACTTCGTCCAGCTTTGCAGAAGGCAGGCCGGAGCCGACAGGTGCGTAGGCCGCCACCGCGTTGGAGGAGGTGGTATAGGGATAGATGCCGTAATCCAGATCCCGCAGCGCGCCCAACTGCGATTCAAACAGGATGCTCTTACCCTCGGCCTGAGCACTGAGCAGCCAGTCACTGGTGTTGCAGATAAAGGGCTTCAGCTTGTCCCCATACTCGTGGAGATAGTCAAGCAACTCCCGCATGGTGTAGGGCTTCGCGCCGTAAACACCGGTCAGAGTCAGGTTTTTCCATTCAAGAAGATCTTCAAGATGACGCACCAGATAGTCCGGGTAGAACAGTTCCCCGGCCTGAATGGTTTTCTTCTGGTACTTGTCGGAATAGAAAGGCGCAATGCCCTGTTTGGTAGAACCGTACTTTTTATCTTTGAGTCTTTTTTCTTCCAGTTCGTCCAAAGCGATATGCCAAGGGAGAAGCAAGGATGCACGCTCACTGATTTTCAGATTATCAGGCGTAATGGAAACGCCATTGGCCCTGACACTTTCGATTTCAAGCCAAAGATTTTTCAGGTCCAGAGCGACGCCGTTGCCCAGAATGTTAACAACACCCGGTCTGAAAATGCCGGAGGGAAGCAGATGCAGCGCAAATTTTCCGTACTCATTGACAACGGTGTGACCTGCGTTGCCGCCGCCCTGGTAGCGTACGACAACATCATACTCCTGGGTGAGCAGGTCCACCATGCGGCCTTTTCCTTCGTCACCCCAGTTGATTCCAACAATTGCACAGTTTTTCATCGCTTTAAGTGTTCCTTTCTGCCGCATACCAGCTGATCGTAAAGGGCTTCATAAGCTTTATACATACTTTTTGAAGAGTAAGCATTACGCAGACTTTCATAATCCGACGGCTTAAAACTGGTTCTCAACTGCAGCATTACGCTCTCTGCCAAGGCCTCAGTATCACCATAAGGGGCGAAGCGGCCCAGAGGAGCAGGCACAGTTTCTTTTGTGCCACCTGTGTCGTAACCCGCCACCGGCGTACCGCAGCATACAGCTTCAAGGCAGGTAGTAGGCAGGTTCTCCATATCTGAACAGATAACAAAGCAGTCGGCCATGGAGTAATATTCGGCAAGCTGCTGCTGATTTTCCGTGTGAGCAAGAGGAATGATGTTTTCGGGAAAGCTGCCTCTGGCTTCGGCGGGACTCATCCCGATGAAAATAAATTTTATATTCTCATTTTCCAGTGCCTTCGCAAGACGCAGCAGCTCTGCGCCGCCTTTATGGCTGCTCATTATACCGGGGGCTACGGCGAGGACTATTTTTTTATTTTCTATACCATGCTTTATTTTAAGGTGTTCATAAGCACGGGGATAAAAAATGCTTTTCGTGTCGATACCGTTGGGAATGACACGGATATCCTTGTTTTCTATAAGAGATTGTTTTATGCGGCTGGCAAGCCAGACTGAGGGAGAAACGATAAGCATGTTCTGCTTTTTAAGAAGGCCCAGCTTATCTGAAAGCATTTTTGCTGTAAAATCAAAAAAGAAAGTTTTGGGATAGTCGCTCAGGCATGGACAGTTTCCGCAGCCTGTGCGCCAGTTTTCACAGCGGAGTGGGTGACCGCATTTGCCGGTGAAGGCAAATTCGCAGTGCATAGTATAGACCAAGGGTATATTGTGAGAGGAAATATAGTCAAAAAGTGGTCTTAAATTGACAAAATAAGCATGGGGCTCATGAAGATGTATGATATCCGGCTTGAAAGTATCCATAAATGCTATAAGCCGAGCGGTGGAGAAAGGAGAGAAGCAACCGGTCAGCCCGGTCAAACGGGTCAGAAGGGCGTGGAGTTTTGTCTCCCAGTCCAGACCGAACTTAAAGACGTTTTCCTCATTCCGTTTCCTGCCCCTGCCATAGCAGACGGCGGCCTCATGTCCTTCGGCCCGGGCGTGGGAGTATAACTCATACACGATTTTCCCGGTGCTGCCGCTGTTGAACAAAACATTGATGTAAAGTATTTTCAAATATCTTACTTCCTGACTTGAAATTCTTTGCTTATTTTCCGCTGTCACCGTAGTTTGCAAGCACACGGGCAGACGGGTCGTTCACGTCGCAGCCCTCCCATGTCTTGTTTGGCATCCAAAAATCAACGATCATCTCGCTCTGGCCGGGATAATGCTTTTCAAAAATCTCACGGTACAGTAAGGATTCCTTGGTAAAGGGACGGGCATGCTCGTAAGCCCGGCACTTTTCTTCAAACTCAGCATCGGTATAGCAGACCTCAGCAAATTTCTTGAGATAGTCCACCATAGAATGACCCACCGCGTCGGAAAATGCGGCTTTTTCGCGGTAAAGAATACTCTGGGGCAG
>JAGBAI010000088.1 GCA_017939025.1 Oscillospiraceae bacterium | reverse complement strand
TGGACAATTTTTCCGTATCATTCACCGCACAAATTCCGAAAATCCGCCCATTGAGGTCGGATTTTCGGACGGACCGTCGAGGACGACGGTCCCTACGGTAACGAACCTCTAAATTCTGAATTTATACTTCTTCGACAGTCTAAGCGGCGCACCCAAAGGGGTGCGCCGCTGTGTATTTTTCCTTATTCCTCGCTGAACATGTCCTTGCCTACAGAGCACAGGGGGCAGGCAAAATCTTCGCTGATGTCCTCCCACTTGGTGCCGGGAGCAATGCCGCCCTCGGGGTAGCCTACAGCCTCGTCATATTCCCAGCCGCAAACGTCGCATACATATTTCATAAGTGTTACCTCCATATATTTTTATTTGGTGTTGTTTTTCTTTATGGCCTCATTATAGCAGGCTGTTTCTCTTTCTTCTGTGAGAAAGTCACCAAATATACGAAAAAATCAAATCACTGCTGCCGGAAGATGATCTCTCCGGTTCTGGGGTTCATTTTATCAACGATGGCAACGCTTTCCACCCGGTAGCCCAGATTGCGGATCCGGTCGCCGCCTTCCTGGAAGCCCTTCTCAATGGCAATGCCGCAGCCCACCACCTCGGCCTCCGCGTCCTCCACGATGGAAATAAGACCCTGCAATGCGCAGCCATTGGCCATGATATCATCCACGATCAGAATATGATCCTGTTCACTCAGCAGCTGCCGGGCCACGATAACCCGGTTCACATTCTTATGCCGGAAGGACAGCACTTCAGCGCAGTAAACCTCGTCATCCATGTAAATGGACTTGCTCTTTTTGGCAAAAACCAGAGGCACGCCCAGCTGCCGGGCCACGGAAACACCCAGGGCAATGCCGGAGACCTCCAGAGTCAGCACCTTGGTAATGACCGTACCTGCATACCGGCGGCAGATTTCTGCGGCGATTTCATCCACCAGGGCAATATCCAGCTGGTGATACAGGAAGGAATCCACCTTCAGCAGCTCTTCCGAGCAGATCACGCCGTCCTTCAAAATTCTCTCTTCCAGGAAATTCATAGGGCCACCTCCGTTTTCTTTTTACCAGTATAACACAGAAAAACAGGGTTGTCATTCTTTTTCTCTGAAAAATTTCTCCCAACCAAGGATCGTGGGGATATCGGGAAATTGCAGTTTATCCAGCAGTCTGTCTGTAGGGTTGGGGCATGCCCCCGCCCTACGAAATGGTGTTCGGCAGCGTATGCGAAACGACCCGCAAAACGCCGGCCGATGTTCCTTCCTCTTTCCTGCGGGTACAAATTAATTTATAGCAAAATACGAAATGTAACGCAAACTGTAACCACCGCCCGGTATAATAAAACCACGATAGATAAGGAGGTGCAGCCTATGATCCCCAAGCTCTGGGTTCAGGAAAACAGAAAACATCTGGTCTGTGTGGATTCTTATACGGATGGTGTGCTGAAGGGTCGTTTTTTCGATCTTTTTCAGGAAGTAGGCAGCTTTGACAGCCTGTCCCAATTTCTGATCCGGATGGAAGAAATTTTGGACGGCCGGCAGGAACCTCAATCCTATACAGAAGCGCGAACCTTCTCCTCTTTTCTGGAAACTGCAGAGTGGGGGGAAACCACATCCCTTTCCCGCCGGGGAAACCGCGCTACCTTTGAACTGCAGATCCTGTTCCGGCAGCACAGCAGCTGGCAGGGAGTGCTCATCTGGCGGGAGACCGGCATGGAGCACAGCTTCCGCAGCGTGCTGGAGCTTGTGATCCTGATGGACAGCGCGCTGAGAAGCCTGGATGGGAGGGATGCCCATGTGTGAGACAGAACCGTTAAGCCCCCTCGGCTCCGCATTTATGAGGGGCGGCGAGGGCTGGATGCACAAGCCGCAATGCTTCCCGATCCTGTACAAACTTTCAAAAAAACTTTTTTGAAATCAACAAATGTAACACCATCTGTAACTGGCCTCTTTTACAATGAAGCCGTAAACAAGTGAAATCTCTGCAAATGGCAAACCCGCCGAAAGACGGGGACGCAAAGCTACGGGGCCTAAGGCGTAAGCTATGGCAGCCCGGCCGCCAGGATTTTGATCCCCAAAACCAATGTAAAGGAGATTAAAATTATGGCTAAGAAGATAAAAAAACTGCTGGCATTGCTGCTGGCACTGACCCTGGTCGCCGGCCAGCTGGCGATCCCCGCAATGGCAACCGGTGAGCCTCCCGTAAGCGAGGGTGGTGAGCCCCTTGTCAACGAAGGTACCGAAGCCCCCGCCGGGGGCGGAGGAAGCGCCCTGGCTATTGACAGTGCTCCCTCCATTGAACCCATCATCACCAGCATTCCCGAAAATGCGGTGACCAGCTCTCAGGAAACATCCACCGGCACTGTGGAGAATGTTTCCTACACCGATCCCGGCACCGGTGCCCAGGTGACCGGTGAATACTCCGCCAGCACCGATTCCAATGGCGGCACTACCAGCACCGCCTCGGAAAAATCCGTGGATACCGACACCTCCACCATCGTGGGCACTACCACTGAGAGCACCACCGAGACCAAGGAATACTGGCAGGAATCCACCACCACTCCCATTGCTCCCGGCACTGCTCCCGATGAGAACGGCTTCACCTCCACCGGCGGCACCAAGACCGAAAACACCACCGGCGAAGAGAAGACCACCCACACCATGATCCAGGATGGCCCCGAATTCCCCATCGAGGAAACCGAAAAGACTGAGGGCCAGGAAATTTCCTCCACCACCACCACTGACACCAAGGAAAAGACCACCGAGGGCAGCACCACCACCAATACCACCGATAACCCCTACACCAATGTAGAGGGTGGCTATTCCAAAACCGAAAAAACCGAAGGCACTGCCGAAAAAGATACCCTGAAAGATGCCAATCTGACCCAGGATCCTTTGAATCCCGATGTGGAACTGAATTTGAGCCAGTCTGACAAGACTGACAGCAAAACCGTTCTGGTTGACAGGAAAGCTGCCATTGCCGGCAACATCACCATCCCCCAGCCCGAGAAAGGCGATACCAGAACTTCCAACGGCTTCGTTTCCAAGGAAGAAACCACCAACGCCAATGGTGACAAGGTCACCACTACCACCACCGTCACCTACATCTATGACGAAAATGACCCCACCCTGATCATCGGCTACAAAACCGATAAGGAAGTGGTCACCGTCAACGAAGCAGAAGACAAGGATTACTCCCGGGGCGAGACCACTACTGCCCCCACTCCCGAGATCCATTCCGCAGATCCCGATGCCAGCGCCCCCGCCACCGGTACCAGCATGAACATCCTGCTGCCCACCAAGCCCCAGGGCGGCACCGTGACCAACGCTGACGGCTCCACCACCACCACCGAGGTCAAGGAGATCCGGGAAATGGTCACCTATCCCGACGGCACCACCAAGGAAGAGCTGGTTGGCTACGAGACCATCAAGACCACCAAGACCGCCGACGGCCTGTACTCCGAGGTTTCCTCTGAGTCCCAGTACGGCACCTTCATCACCACCGATATCAAATCCAACACCAACGAGCGCATTGAGACCGACACCACCGAGCTGACCAAGAACAAGACCGTCACCACTACCACCGCCACCTTCTATGACGCGGAAGGCATGGAGCTGGTCTTCAACAACGGCAAGTGGGTCTATGCCGCCACCATGTCCTCCGTGAAGGAAGGCGAAAACCAGGGCGACATCACGCTGGAATTCCTGACCCCCTCCACCATGAATCTGAACGGCAAGACCTGGGTGGTAAACCGTGATGATTCTACCGTTTATCAGGCCACTGAGAAATCCGCGCCCGACGGCTATGACTGGCTCTATGACGGTGTCCGGGGCGAAGGCGCTAACTCCGAGAAGAACAGCGATCTGATGGTTCGTACCTCCAATGATTACCATTCCGATGCCCACATGTTCGAGCTGACCATGGGCTCCGGCAACAATATCCAGACCCTGTACGTCTACTGCGTGGACTTCGCCACCACCTCCATCCCCAACTACTACTACAAGATGGAGAACGTGAAGAATTCCGATGCCTACGAGGAAAATGAGCGGGAGCACATCCAGGCCATTGCCAAGTACGGCTACTGGGGCAATCCCGATCCCGCTGAAAACGAGGAAGCCATGGTCGGTTCTCTGGCTGCCATGAAGGCTACCCTCATCGCCGCCAAGAACGCCGGCGCTCCCGAGCTGGCCGGTGTCACCGTTGATCAGATCAACAGAATGTCCAACGGCGAGGCTCTGGTCGCCACCCAGGCTGCTTTCTGGGCCTACGGCAACAAGGGCAACACTACCATCGATAATACTCAGGGCAACGAACTGATCACCGCTGTTTATAAGTGGCTGAAGAATCAGAAGGCTGACCTGGATGAGTCCACCGACATCATCACCGCCACTGACTTCGCCCGGGAGGCCACCATCACCATCAAGGATAAGGCCACCAACGAAGACGGCACCGTCAAGACCGGCACCTACAACGACAACGGCGTCGAAGTCACCAAGACCATCTACAATACCGACATCTCCTTCACCATCGACGTGACCAAGTCCAACCTCACCGGCAACCTGAAGGTCTCCGTGATCCAGAACGGTGTGAAGGTTCGGGAGATCGACCTGGCCACTGCCGATTCCAACATTCTGGGCAAGCTGATCGCCGATGAAAAGGAAGTGGGCACCACCGTCACCATCCGGGACATTGAGCTGATGGAAGGCGTCAAGTTCGACATCACTCTGGACGGCGCTCAGGAACTGAAGGAAGGCGCCTACGTCTTCACCTCCGAGAAGCGCACCTATGAGAATGCGTATGGTGTAACTTATAACGATCACCCCTCCCAGACCTTCGTGGCCCTGGCAGGCGGCGAGCATGAAGTGGATCTGAGCGTGGAAATGGCCTTCACCGTCTCCGAACCCGACATCAAGGTCAAGGATCCCGGCTCCGAGCCCACCAAGATCGTCACCGAAAAGCAGGATATGGTCAAGAAGGACGTAGAGACTGTCCAGCGCCAGTACTTCGACACCACCGTGGAAATCACCGAGACTCAGGAAACCATGCGCAGCTGGCTGAGCGAAAAGATCCGTCAGTGGAGCTACCAGTACGAGCTGGAGCTCTATGATGACGACTTCGGCTGGGACGAAGAGGATGGCGGCGGCAACCGGAAAAAGACCACCACCATTCTGGACGAGGATGTGGCTCTGGCCGACGCACCCAAGACCGGCGACATTTCCGGCCTCTGGGCAGCCCTCACCGCAATCTCTCTGGGCGGCATCGCTGTTCTGAGCGTCAAGCGCAAGGAAGAAGCATAATATCCGACAGAACCAAACAATCATAACAAAGGGCCCCGGAAACGGGGCCCTTAAGCTTGTCGGGAAAGGGGAATACCTAAAATCGTAGGGGGCGATGCCCACATCGCCCCTGCATTAAAACGCTGATATTCCATGCTTTTTTGCAAGGGCCGATGTGGGCATCGGCCCCTACGGGCAGGTTTTTCTAAGGTCTGCGGCGGGCATATATGATCGCCCTACGATGCTTTTTTTAAACCCATTGCGCCAGTACTTTTCCTGTTCATTTCCCCATTTTCATGTTATAATAAGCAAAAATCCCGGAGGTGCTTTTATGAAGAAAAAGACACGCAATATTCTGCGGCTTTTGCTGCTGGTGGTACTGTGTTTCAGCCTTGTGATGCTGGGGCGGCAGCTTATTGACAATTCCAGCGGCAGCAGCAGCTACGACCAGGCCCTGGCCCTGGCTACCTCCGGTAAAAAGAACGATTCAGCAGAGTCGGAAGCTTCCACCCAGCCTGCGGAGGAAGCCCAGGAAAAGCCGGAATGGGTACCGGAGCCGGTGGAGGACGACCCTTATATGGAGCAGCTGGCCCAGATGGATCTTTCCGCCCTCCGGGAGGTCAATCCCGACGTGCTGGGCTGGATTTTAATTCCGGACAGCAATGTCAATTACCCCATCGTCCAGGGGGAGGACAACGACTTTTACCTCAAGCACACCTGGGACGGAAAGGAAAATTCCGTGGGCTCCATTTTCCTGGAGCACCGGAACACACCGGATTTTACCGACTATAACACCATTGTCTACGGCCATAACATGAACGACGGTTCCATGTTCGCCAACCTCAAGCGCTACAATACCAACTGGTACTGGGAGCGGCATCCTTATGTCTACATTCTGAACGATGATGGGGTTTTCCGGTATGATGTTTTCTCCGGCTATGAGACCTCCACTGAGGGAACTGCCTACGGCCTCAGCTTCAACCAGGCGCAAACCCGGGCTACTTTTTTGGAAACGGCCCTGAAAAAATCCACCGCTTATTTTGAGATCCGCCCCGCCATGACCGACCGGATCCTGACCCTGTCCACCTGCTCCGGTGCCGGCTACTCCAACCGCTGGGTCGTTCACGCCCGCCTGAAAATGATCCCCGCCGACAGTGTCGGATGACAGTGACGAGACTTTGGCCGGTTACGCATCCAGGACTCCTGGGTGGTCAGCCCGGTTCGATCGATTTTTTGTTTTCTTTACTTTTTTGACAGTGTCGGCTGACAATAACGGGACTTTGGCTGGTTCCATAACACCACCGTAGGGCGGGCATAGTATGCCCGCCGCGGACTGTCAAAATAGATGAAGATGTGAATTCGTAGGGGGCGATGCCCACATCGCCCCTGCGGTAGAATGCTGCAATCTATAGGAATTCGCGACCTTCTGCAAAGGGCCGATGTGCCTCAATCGGCCCCTACGGACAGATTATTCGTCACGCTGGGGCGGGGATGTATCCCCGCCCTGCGTTTTTTTCTTTGTATATACCCCCCTGTAGTTTGTTCTGGCAGATTACTGTTTACAAATTGGCTCTATTCGGTTAAAATGGGCCAAAAGGAGTTGATTTTATGGACAAGGAGCTGCGTGACCGGCTTTACTGGCTGGCGGATGAGCTGTCGGAGG
Source organism: Oscillospiraceae bacterium (assembly GCA_017939025.1). The sequence continues at coordinate 15,635 of JAGBAI010000088.1, read as the reverse complement.
AGGAGCGGGAGCTGCTCTTTGAGGATGTGGAACCGGAGACGGAGGAGCCGGAATTTATCCAGCCCCCCCGGCGCCGGGGAAAGCTGACCCGGGCAGAAAAACAGGAGCGGCGGACGCTGGATGACCTGTATCCCATGGAAGACCGGATGGCTCCGGTGGTAAAGAAGAAGGGAATCGGCGGCCTTCTTCTTCTGGCAGTATTGGAACTTATCGGCATTTTTCTGGTGATGGGATGGTGGCTTCAATGGCTGATCTGAAGCCGGTGGGCCGTTTTGCCCCCACCCCCTCCGGGCGGATGCACCTGGGCAATGTCTTTGCGGCCCTGCTGGCCTGGCTGTCTGTCCGAAGCCGGGACGGGGAAATGGTTCTGCGGATGGAGGATCTGGACACCCAGCGGACAAGCGGGGAATTTGCCCAAATTCTCCGGGAGGACTTAAGCTGGCTGGGCCTTGACTGGGACCGGGAACAGTTTCCCCAATCCCAGCGGTCGGCAGTTTACGACCGGTATTTTGACCAATTGCAGGACAGAGGACTGATCTATCCCTGCTACTGCACTCGCAGCCAGCTCCACAGCGTCAACGCGCCTCATCTTTCCGACGGCACCTACGTCTATCAGAATACCTGCCGGAACTTGCAAGATCCCCCCAAGGACCGGAAGCCTGCCTGGCGTGTTATGGTAACCGACAAGCTGTGGACTCTGGAAGACAAGGTACAGGGCCATTACGAGCTGAACCTTGCCACCCACTGCGGTGACATGGTGGTACGCCGGGCCGACGGATGTTATGTCTACCAGTTGGCTGTCACGGTAGACGACGGTGAAGCGGGGGTCACAGAGGTGGTACGGGGTATGGATCTTTTGAGCTCTGCACCCCGGCAGATGTATTTGCAGGAGCTGTTCGGCTTTCCTCATCCGGAATACGCCCATGTCCCCATGCTGCTGGCCCCCGACGGACGGCGCTTAAGCAAGCGGGACAAGGATCTGGATCTGGGCCAGCTGCAAAAGCATGTTTCCCGTGAAACACTGATTGGAACTCTGGCCTTCGCCGCAGGGCTGATCGATCAAAAAAAAGCCATTTCCCCGGAAGAACTGGCAAAGGAATTTGACTGGAAAAAAGTCACAGGGGACAGCATCTATCTGGATGCAAGGGATCTTTTATAATAATATATTGTAGGGGAGGGTCTTGACCCTCCCACTGACTTACATTACAGAGCGGTTGGTTGGGTTATGAATGTTACCGATTCCATATAAATCCAACTGTCCCTATTGTTCAGATTGCGGGAGGGTCAAGACCCTCCCCTACAGCAATGTGCGATTGTTGAAAATGTGCACAAAAAACGCCCTTTCCCCTTGCTTTCGACTTGTTGATATATTATAATGGTTAAAGCAAAGATCCATTACACCCAAAGGAGATACATATTATGGCAAAAAAACCTGTTCTTGTGGTCATGGCTGCCGGCATGGGCAGCCGTTATGGCGGTCTGAAGCAGATCGACCCCGTAGGCAGCCAGGGGGAAGCAATCCTGGACTACTCCATTTATGATGCCCATCAGGCCGGTTTCGAGACCGTTGTCATTATTATTAAGGAAGCCATCAAAAAGGATTTCATGGACACCGTCGGTGCCCGGCTGAAAAATGCCCCCATTGAGATCCGCTATGCCTATCAGGAGCTGGACAAGCTCCCCGCCGGCTACACCGTTCCCGAGGGCCGCGTAAAGCCCTGGGGTACCAGCCATGCTGTCCTGTGCGGCAAGGAGGCCATCGACGGTGCTCCCTTTGCCGTCATCAATGCCGATGACTACTACGGCAAGGAAGCCTTCAAGGTCATTTATGACTATCTGTCTGCCTGCGAAGATCCTTATGGCTACTGCATGGTGGGCTATGAGCTGGGCAAGACCGTTACGGAAAACGGCTCCGTGGCCCGGGGCATCTGCGTCACCAATGCGGAAGGCTTCCTGGATGTGGTCACCGAGCGGACCCAGATCGAAACCTACGAAGGCGGCATTCACTTTACTGAGGACGGCGGCGCAACCTGGACTGACGTTCCCGCCGATACCATCGTCTCCATGAACATGTGGGGCTTCCAGCCTTCCTTCCTGGAGGAGATCAATGACCGGTTCGCTGCCTACCTGGACGAGAACCTGCCCAAGAACCCCATGAAGTGCGAATACTTCCTGCCTCTGCCCATTTCCCAGCTGATTTCTGAGAAGAAGGCAAGCGTCAAGGTTCTGTCCTCCGCTGACCGCTGGTATGGTGTCACCTACGCCGCAGACAAGCCCGTGGTGGTGGCTGCCCTGAAGGGCATGACCGACGAGGGCAAGTATCCCGACGGACTTTGGAAATAAGTGCAAAATATTTTTTGAATAAACGAACCGCACTCCGAAAATTCACGGAGTGCGGTTTTTGTACTGGCGCGGCAGCGCCCCCATGCCTTCCCCCGGGGGGAAGGTGGCCCGCCAACGGCGGGTCGGATGAGGGATGGCGACCGCCTTTCGTTTTCTGATGTGTTACGATGAAGGAGCAGCATGGTACATCTATTGAAAACGAATACATTTCTGCAGTGCACGCCATCCCTCATCCGCCCCAGTGTGCGCACTGGGGCACCTTCCCCCCGGGGGAAGGCTTTAATTGCTTCCCATTAAAATTTTGGCCAGCTCGGAATTGCCGTCCAGAATGACGGTTTTCTGGTCACCGTCGAGGCTTGCCTCCAGGGCGTCCAGGGCCAGGGTAAATTCGTAGAAATCCTTCTTCTCGGCGGTATCGTAAGCTTCCGCCAGCAGGCGCATGTATTCAGCCTCGCCCTCTGCCACCAGCTTGGCTGCTTCGGCATTGGCATCGGAGACCATGATGTTTACCTTCTTGTCCACGTCATTACGGATGATGGAGGCCTCGTAATTGCCATCGGCTGTATATTTTTCCGCCATCTGGCTCCGCTCGGAAATCATGCGGTTGTAGACTGCCTGAAGATTGGATTCCGGCAGGTCAAACTGCTTGATCTTCACATCCTCCACATGGATGCCGTAGGTGGAGGAGGCCACGCTGTCCACATCGGCGGCGATCTGTTCATAGATCCGGTTGCGCTTGCCGCCCTCTTCCATATTGATGATGTCCGACTGGGCCAGCTTGCCCATGGCGGTCTTCAGCTCGTTATAGGTCAGGGCATCCAGACGCTGCTCTGCGTTGGCAGTGGTGGTCAGAGTCTGGTAGAACAGCTTGGGATCGGAAATGCTCCACAGAATGTAGCAGTCCACGGTCATGTTCTGCTTGTCAGAGGTCAGAACCTCGGAAGGGGGGATGTCATACAGCTGGGTGGCTTTGGTGAAATACTTCACAGAGTCCACGATGGGCAGCTTAAAATGCAGACCCGCCTCACCGGTAGTATCGATGATCTTCTGGAACCGCACGGTGCAGGCATATTCATCCTCAGCCACGGTAAACACGCTGTTGATACCAATAAAGGCAGCCAGCAGCAGGATAATCAAAAATATTCCGCTTTTTTTCATATTCGTTATCAAACCTTTCTGTAGGGACCGTCCTCCGGACGGTCCGCTTTGTCACGCAGCATGATTGAAAAAATTGTCCATCGAGGCCAATTTTTCCGCTGGACCGTCCGGGAGGACGGTCCCTACGATTACTCCGTTACATCCACCAAAGACTCCAGGGGCAGCAGGGTCTGAACATTGCTGCCATCGCCGGAATTGATATACAGCTTCACTCCGGGCAGGATCCGGGAAATGGTTTCGTAGTACATACGGCTGCGGGTAATGGCAGGATTCTGGCTGTATTCGGCGTACATAGCCTCAAACATGGCCACCTGTTCATGGGCTTCATTGATGCGCTTCTGTTTCAGATATTCCGCATTCTGGATCAGCTTGTCTGCTTCAGCCTGGGCCTTGGGCAGCTGTGCATTCTGATAGGCTTTGGCGTCGTTGATGACGGTCTCCGCCTGCTGCTTGGCAGTTTCCACGGCTTTAAAAGCCTCGATAACATCCTGGGTAGGAGGCTCTGCATCCTGGATCTTCACATCCACCAGAGTCAGTCCGATGTCGTATTCTTCGAGAATTTCCGTCACCAGCTCCTTCACCTGCATCTGGATATTTTCCTTACCGTCGGTAAGAACCGCGTCAACGGTAGAGGAACCAACCACATTACGCACCTGGGACTGGATGAGATTCCGCAGGATAAGCTCCGGCTCGTTTGAGGAATAGAGGTACTGTACAGGATCAGAGATCTTGTATTCCACAAAAAAGTCCACATTCACGATGTTGTAGTCACCGGTGATCATGGCGCTTTCATTGGCATTCACCACATTCCCTGTGCTGGAGTAGCCCAGCTCGATCTTCTGGTAGACATTCACATCTACCTTCTTCACCTGCTGGATGCCGAAGGGCAGCCGGAAATGGACACCGGCATCGCAGATATCCGTAACCTTGCCGAAGGTGGTCACCACTGCCTGCTGCTTATCATCCACAGTAAAGAAGCAGGTTCCCGCACCGATCAGCAGCAGCAGCGCCAGCACCACCACAAAGGCTGTCCGGCCCGCCCGCTTAAAGTCGGGCATTTTCCGTTCCTTCTTTGGCTTCGGGTCATTTCCCGGCCAGCGGTAAGTTCCATTGTTTTCTTCCATAATTTTTCTCCTTTTAAACATACATTTCGTAGGGCGGGGATACATCCCCGCCGGGCACTTTCGGGACTCACATTTTCAACAGCCGCAAAATCTGGATTTATGCAACAGTCCAAACGCTCAAAATATTACAATTGCCCGGCGGGCATATATGCCCGCCCTACGGTAGAATTCCTATAAGTGTGCGATCATTTCTTCTGCCTGGGCTTTCAGCTGGTTTGCCACCCAGATGGTCAGCATTACCTTCAGAACCTTGACCAACTTTTCCCGGGCACCTGGAACCGGTTCCCGGTAGTCATCTGTGGCGTGAACCAGAGCATCGTCCCAGGTTTCACTGCCGCCAATGTATCTGGCCCGGGCAGCCAGCTTCACGAAGAGGAAAAACAGCATGGTGTCATCCACCAGATCATCGCTTTCATCCGAAAGCGTGCCGTTGAGGTAGGACATCAATTTTATGATCTGCTCCAGAGGCATGGTTCCCCGGAGAATATTCATATTGATGAGGCGGCACAGCTGCTCCATGTCGTATTTTTTCCCAACAGGGGAGGGGAGGAATCCCCGCTTTACCCAGTTCTGCACGGTGTAAGGTTCCAGCCCGGTGATCGTGCAAACCTGGCTCAGTGTCAGTCCGCCCAGTGTGAAAAAGGTATGAAACTGTTTTTCCAGTTCGTCCGCTTCTTCCCGCAGGCCGGAAAGTGCCGTTCCGGGAATCGTCCACTGCATTTGAAATCACCCTTTCCGATACATATTGAAAGTGGAGTGTGGATCTTTTTGCTGACACCAGCATATCACATGGTCACGTGACTGTCAATTGTGTTTATCGAACTATATTGTAAACATTTTCTGAATAACAACAGACTTCCCATTCCACATGATTTTCATTTTTTCTCTTTACGAAACACAAAAACTGTTGTACAATACTCTTACATTGCAAAAAGAGGTGAAGAACATGGGCTGCATAAAATGTGGGCGGGAAACGGTTTCTGAGCAGGTTTTCTGTCCGGATTGCCTGCTGGAAATGCAGAAATATCCGGTACGTCCCGGAACGGTTGTGCAGCTGCCCAGCAGAAAGAACACTTCTGCCCAGAAAAAACAGACCAAAAAACGTTCAGTCCCTCTGGAAGACCAGGTGAAGCTGTTGAAAAAGCGCGTGCGGATCCTTGCAATTCTTCTGGCAGCTGCCATCATCCTCGTCAGTTTTCTGATTGGCCCGGCCACAGAGCATCTGATGGAAGACCAATTTAAGATTGGACAGAACTACAACACCGTCACCACTCCCAGCGAACCAAACTGATGTTTCACGTAAAGGCGGCAATGCCGCCGGATTCCGGCGGGACTGATGGCTGATCTGACATCCAGCACCATTGGGTGGTCGGCCCGATTCGGGACACGCTGCATTGTTTCACGTGAAACATACGCTACAAAGATAAAAGGAAAAAATATGGGTAAAATAATCGCAGTCGTCAATCAGAAGGGCGGCGTGGGTAAAACCACCTCCGCTGTCAATCTGACAGCGGCTCTCACAGAATTGGGTTTAAAAGTCCTGCTGTGCGACTTTGACCCCCAGGCCAATGCCACCTCCGGCATGGGCGTGGACAAACGAAAAATCAAATACAGCATCTATGATGTGACCATCAACGATATACCACTGGAAAGTGCCATCATCCACACCAAATACGGCGACATTCTTCCCTCAGCTGCGGATCTGGCCGGTGCCACCGTGGAGCTGATCGCCGCAGACCACCGGGAACGTCAGCTGGAAAAGGCCCTTCACAAGGCGAAAGCAGACTATGATCTGATTTTCATAGACTGCCCCCCATCTCTGGAGCTGCTGACACTGAACGGACTGTGTGCCGCAGACGGAATTCTGATTCCTGTTCAATGCGAGTATTACGCACTGGAAGGTCTTTCCGATCTGATGAACACATTGCGGATGGTAAAGCGGAAGCTGAACCCCAGACTGGAGATTTTCGGTGTGGCCCTGACTATGTTCGACGGCCGAACCAATTTCTCCACCCAGGTAGCCCAGGAAGTCCGCAGACATTTCCCCGGCAAGGTATTTGCCACAGTGATTCCCCGAAACATCCGTCTGGCAGAAGCCCCCAGCCACGGCATTCCCGTTACAGCTTACGATAAGTACAGCAGGGGAGCGAAGGCATACAAGGAAATGGCGGAGGAAATCAAACAAAAATTATAATGCAAAATGCAGAATGAAATAATTTTGCATTCTGAATTCTGCATTTATCATGACGAAAGGAATGATAGAATGGCACAATCAAAAGGACTTGGCAAGGGTCTCGGTGCGCTGCTGGGTGACTTCTCAGAGGAAAGCTACGAACCCAGTGCCTACCGGGAATTGCCCCTTTACAAAGTAGAACCCAATCCCGATCAGCCCCGCCGGGAATTTGATGAAGAAGAACTGCAGGCCCTGGCAGATTCCATTTCCGTGCATGGCATCATCCAGCCTCTGACCGTCCGGGAGCTGCCCAGCGGTTACTATCAGATCATCGCCGGTGAAAGACGCTGGCGTGCCGCACGGCTGGCAGGCCTTTCCGATGTTCCCGCGGTAGTTATGGAAGCTGACGACCGGAAGGCCATGGAGCTGGCACTGATTGAAAACCTGCAGCGGCAGGACTTAAACTGTGTGGAAGAAGCCCTGGGCTACCAGGCACTGATTGAAGAATACGGTCTTACCCAGGAAGAAGCCGCCTCCCGCGTAGGCAAATCCCGTCCCGCTGTGGCAAATGCCCTGCGTCTGCTGGGTCTTTCCGGAGAAGTCCTGGAAAAACTGAAGCGGGGAGAGTTGACAGCAGGCCACGCCCGTGCTATCCTTACTCTGAAATCAGAAAAAAAGCAGCTGGAAGCCGCACAAAAAATCATAGCTCTGGCACTGTCCGTCCGGCAGGCGGAGACACTCTGCAAGAATATGAACAAAGAAGCACCTCCCAAAAAGGAAGTGACCTTTGAAGTAAACTATGTGGCAGAGTGTGAGAAAAGCCTGAGCAAGCACCTGGGCCGGGGCGTCAAAATCGTCAATGGCAAACGCAAGGGCCGCTTTGAGCTGGAATTCTACGGCGAGGAAGATCTCCAGAATCTTCTGGACGCACTGATGAAAATTCAAAAATAATACCGTAGGAACCGTCCGGGAGGACGGTCCCTTCAATACAAAATTTGAGAGGTAAACTGAAATGTTAGACATTCGCAAAATCAAGGAAAATCCCGACGCAGTGAAGGCCGGTCTGAAGGCCAAGGAAGTGGACTGCGACGCAACCATCGACCGGATTCTGGAGCTGGACGTTGCCATCCGTGCACTGAAGACCACCTCCGAAGGCCGCACCGCCCAGAAGAATAAAATTGCCAAGGAAAACGGCAAGCTCTACGGCATGAAGAAGGGTCTGGAAAAGAAGGGCCAGGATACCGCAGAGGTGGATGCCAAGATCGCAGCCAATACCTGTGCCTCCATCCAGATCGATGAAGAGAATGCAGCCGACCTGGAAAAGCTGAACGTCCTCAACGCTGAATACCGTACCGCCATGCTGAGCCTGCCCAACCTGCCCGACGCTGACCTGCTGCCCGGCGGCAAAGAAAACAATGAGCCCCTGCGCTACATCGGTGAGAAACACTCCTTCGACTTCGAGCCCAAGCACCACGTGGATCTGTGCGAAGGTCTGGGTCTGATCGACTACACCCGGGGCGTCAAGCTGGCAGGCAGCGGCAACTGGATGTACACCGGCATGGGCGCCCGTCTGGAGTGGGCTCTGCTGAACTACTTCATTGACACCCACACCGCTGACGGCTATACCTTCATCCTGCCCCCCCACATGCTGGAGTACAAGTGCGGCGAAACTGCCGGTCAGTTCCCCAAGTTTGCTGACGAGGTTTTCAAGATCGCCAACCATCCCACTGAGAACACCGTGTTCTACATGCTGCCCACCGCAGAGGCTGCTCTGGCTTCCGTCTACCGTGATGAGATCCTCACCGAGAAGGATCTGCCCAAGAAGTTCTTCGCCTACACCCCCTGCTTCCGCCGTGAGGCCGGCAGCGCCCGTGCCGATGAGCGGGGCATGGTTCGCGGCCACCAGTTCAACAAGGTGGAGATGTTCCAGTTCACCACTCCCGAAGGCTCCGATGAGGCTTTTGAGGAGCTGGTAAAGAAGGCTGAAAATCTGGTTGCCGGTCTGGGCCTGCACTTCCGTACCGTGAAGCTGGCTGCCGGTGACTGCTCCGCATCCATGGCAAGAACCTATGACATTGAGATTCTGATTCCTTCCATGAACGGCTATAAGGAAGTATCCTCCGTCTCCAACGCCCGTGACTACCAGGCACGACGGGGCAACATCCGTTACCGCCGCGCCGATGGCAAGATTGACTTCGTTCACACTCTGAACGGCTCCGGTCTGGCAACCTCCCGTATCTTCCCTGCCATCGTGGAGCAGAACCAGCGTGCCGACGGCTCCATCGTGGTGCCCGAAGTCCTGAGAAAGTACCTGGGCGGCATCGAGATCATTGAGAAGAAGTAAAAAGCCTTCCCCTTGAGGGGAAGGTGGCACGGCTTACGCCGTGCCGGATGAGGTGTTGTCCCGAAGGGACATTTTAAAAAGCCGCTTCGCGAAACACCTCACCAGTCACCTTCGGTGACAGCTTCTCCTCAAGGAGAAGCCAAGGGCGCTCCCGCGCCATCTCAACAGAAAGGAACATACATTATGAAAAAACCCGCATGGATTGACGAATTTATCACCTTCGCCGTTAAGGGCAACGCCATGGCGCTGGCTGTTGGTACCATCATCGGTGCTGCTTTCTCTACCATCACCAAATCCCTGACCGATGATGTGATCATGCCCATCATTGCCATCTTCATGGGCGGCATTGATTTCTCCGAGCTGAAGATCGTTCTGCCCCGTATGTTCTCTGAGCCTGTTCTGGACGAAGCCGGCAACGAGATTCTGAACACCCTGAACTACGGCAACTTCATCTCCGCCATCATCAACTTTCTGATCCTGGCCCTGGTGGTGTTCTTCCTGGTAAAGGGTCTGAACAAGCTCAGCGAAATCGGCAAGAAGAAGGAAGAGGAAGCAAAGGCCGAAGAGCCCGCTGCTCCCCCCGCACCCTCCGCGGAGGAAGTCCTGCTGACCGAGATCCGGGATCTGCTGAAGAATAAATAATCCAGAATCCGCAAACCTATGATGGTTTGCGGATTTTTTAACCGTAGGGGCGACCATTGGTCGCCCGGCAGTAAAATTGTCTAAAATGAAACTAAAAATCCTATACATTTCGCCTTATTGAAAATATCAAACACCAATGATACAATTATAATGCAAAAAAACGTAAGGAGAAGTGATACCCTATGAAGAAGTTAAACATTGCCGTTATCGGCTTTGGCCGCTCCGGCTGCGACATCCATGGCGCTTTCCTGAGAACTGACAAGAACGACATTTGCAACGTCAAGTACGTGGTTGAGGCTGATCCCGCCCGTGCTGCCGCTGCCAAGGAGATCTTCGGCTGCGAGACTCTGTCCGACTACCGGGAGCTGTTCCCCCTGGTTAACGAGATTGACTTCGTCACCAACGCTTCCTACTCCGATCTGCACTACCCCATCACCAAAGATCTGATGGAGCACGGCTTCAACGTCCTGTGTGAGAAGCCCCTGTGCAAGACTCCCGAAATGGTTCAGGATCTGATTGATACCGCCAAGGCCAACAATGTCCAGTTCACCATCTTCCATCAGTACAAGTTCAACGACTACTTCATCCAGATGAAGCGTCTACTGAAGGAAGGCGTTATCGGTGATGTGAAGCTGGTTCGCGCCTGCCAGAACTCCTTCGCCCGCCGCTACGACTGGCAGACCCTGCTGTACCGTGACGCCGGTACCATGCGCAACAACGCAGCCCACTCCATCGAGCAGATCATGGATCTGGCCGAGAGCGACGAGATGCCCGAGATCACTTCCCACATGGCCATCTGGAACTCCGTTGGCGACGCTGAGGACTATATGTTCTGCCGTATGCACTACTCCAACGGCACCATCTACGAGATGGAAGTCAACCCCTCCGATGCCTTCGCCGGTGAGCAGCCCCTGTTCAAGATCTTCGGCACCAAGGGTACCATGAAGGTTTACAACGCCAAGATCGTCTACAAGTACTATCTGGACGAGGAAGTTCCCACTCCCGAGCTGGATCACAAGTCCCTGCACAAGGCCGACGGCACTCCCGCCTACTGCAACAACCAGCTGGTCTGGCACGAAGAGGAAGTTGCCCTGCAGGCTGACGTCTGGAATGCCTTCACCATGTGCACCGACCGCTTCTACCATGCCTGGTACGAGACTCTGGTCAACGGCGCAGAGCTGTTCATGAAGCCCGAGCACATCAAGGCTCAGATCGCCATCTTCAACGCCATCGAGCGCCAGAACCCCCTGATCTACAAGTACGACAAGCCCGACTACGTTATTTAAGCGGCGAGCCGCCGCTGGCAATGGCATGATCTCAGCTTGCCAGTCATCCAAGACCCTTGGGTGGTCGGCCCGATTCGAAAGCACAATAAAAACAGAAAACCTCCGGAAGAAATTCCGGAGGTTTTTTGAAATGTTACAGAATCTCCTAAAGCCTTCCCCCGGGGGGAAGGTGCTGAGCGAAGCGAAACGGATGAGGGATGGCGTGCACTGAAAAAACAGAAAGGTTTCAATGAAACGATACATTTTTCATCTTCATCGTAGGTTCATACGCAATTATAAGATGTCGCCATCCCTCATCCGACCTCCCTCCGGTCGGCCACCTTCCCCCCCGGGGGAAGGCATGAGCGCTCCCGCGCCAGAGATTAACTATCCACACAATTTAAGGAACGATGGTGATCACAATACCAGCTGCCAAAGAAGCAGTACCACCACTTTGATATTTCAAGCAGAAATTATACTCCTTGCCAACATCCAAAGTCTGCATCCGCTCTTCAGAAATAATAATTTTATGGTTTTCTTCATCAACACTGGGCAAACTCAAATCCTCGAATTTCCCGTAATATTCATCTACGAGGGTAAAGCCGTTTTCCTGATCAATTATATAGAATGCCTCAATAAAAGAACCCCAACCCATATAGATATCCGCTACATAATCACCACCAGCAGAGAGGGAATACGTTGTGGGTCCATTGACCGTCAACCAGTCAATCTCACCATCCACGGTCAACAAATAATGCCAAGTGGAGTTGATGGTCTTACCACTGGCGAGAGTCACCTGGAAACGGCGCATATAATATTCCGGTATGGTGCGTAAATATTCTTCCTTCAACGTCACGCTGTTGCCCGCTTCGGAAATTTCGTAATACTGACTGTCAACATTACTGACCAAATTCTGATTGCCAATTCCATCACTGATCTCCTGGAACTTAATAATCCGGTCATCACCCAGATTGTAGCAGGAAAGTGTAATAGGCTGTATATTCTGCAAATCATTAAATATATAGTCCCAATCACTGCCCAGAGAAGCAAAGCCCTGCTGGGGAGAGATATAAGTGGTTTCTTCCTCTACCACAAGCCGCAGACAGTGCAGACCCACCGTCTGTCCCTGTTCGTTCACAGGCTCAATGGAAATGAAATATTCCCCGGGCTCCAGACTCATCAGAAATTCTTCCGCAATAATACCTGTACCGGTGGCTGTATCCACGGTAACGTGCTCCGTGATCACAGGCATGTCCCATTCGTTACCGGTATACAAGTGCGCAATCTTCACAGACTCTCCGGCACTCAAACCGTAAGGGGAAATACAGGTCACCCCCCATGTCCTTGCCGTAGACAAAGATAACCGGTTGTTCATTTTCATCATAGGCAACACTGTTCCGGCTGCCGTCGATGTCATCCCAAGGGGTTCCCTCCACGCTCAGCTCCATGACAGGCATTTTGGTGGGACTCACTTCCAGCAGCTCCACCTTCTCTTCGCCGGTGATCTCATTTTTCACATTGATCAGCCAGAACTGGGCCTGGGTGTAAAGCCGCTGGTAAAATTCCGCGTTGCCGTTGTGATAATCATAAAAACCATAACAGATGCCGCCCACAACACCAATGAGAAACAGCACAAGGCAGAACCATAATAAATTTTTAAAGAATTTTATAATGGCTTTCATGGAAATTTCCTCCTTCTTTCAGATAAAATTATCATAAAACGAAAAAAGAGAAATGTCAATAAAAGTGAGAAAAAAGCAATGGCGGGGCAGCCCTCAGCTTTCCCCGGGAGGAAGGTGGCTGACCGAAGGGAGGTCGAATGAGGGGTGGCGACATCATGCAATTGTGCAAGCACCTACGATGAAGAGAAAAAATGGATCGTTTGACGGAAACCCTTGTACATTTTTCCGTGCACGCCATCCCTCATCCGCCCCAGTGTGCGCACTGGGGCACCTTCCCCCCGGGGGAAGGCTGGGGGAAAGGCTCGGGGCGCTGCCGCGCCATCGCAAAGATATTAGTATTTGCTAACTGATAAAAAATATTTGTTCATTCGTCACAAATTTATCGATAAATATTTGACAAATCATCTAAAGCGATATATAATGACCTTGTACGGAAATAGCCGTACTTTCCCAACATTTTAATTCTGAAAAGGACGGATCAGAACATGTATAAAATCGTGCGCAAGAAGGAGCTGAACCCTTCCGTCACCCTGATGGAGATTGAAGCACCTTTCATTGCAAAGAAGGCTCAGGCCGGTCAGTTTATCATTTTCCGCATCGATGAAATGGGCGAGCGCGTTCCCCTGACCATCGCCGGTTACGACCGGGAGAAGGGCACCGTGACCATCATCTTCCAGAAGGTCGGTTTCTCCACCATCGCTCTTGGCAATCTGAATGAGGGCGACTACATCCGCGACTTCGTGGGCCCCCTGGGCAAGCCCACCCACACCGAGGGTGTGAAGAAGGTCTGTGTGGTCGGCGGCGGTGTCGGCTGCGCCATCGCTCTGCCCTCTGCTGCTGCTTTCAAGGAAGCAGGCGCCGAAGTCGATGTCATCGTTGGCTTCCGGAACAAGGACATCGTCATTCTGGAGGAGGAGTTCAAGGCTGTCTCCGACAATATGTACCTGATGACCGACGACGGCTCCTACGGTGAGCAGGGCTTCGTTACCGTGAAGCTGGACGAGCTGCTGAAGTCCGGCCGTGAGTACGATGCCGTTCTGGCCATCGGCCCCATCCCCATGATGAAGTTCGTCTGCAAGACCACCGAGCCCTACGGTGTCAAGACCATGGTCTCCCTGAACCCCATCATGATCGACGGCACCGGCATGTGCGGCGGCTGCCGTGTCACTGTCGGCGGCGAGACCAAGTTCGCCTGCGTCGACGGCCCCGAGTTCGATGGCCACAAGGTTGACTTTGCCGAGCTGATGAGCCGTAACGTCACCTACAAGACCCGGGAAGCAGAAGTTTCCGAAACCCACACCTGCCGCATGGAAGCCATGGGCAAGGCACTGATCAAGTAAGGAGGAAATGCAACATGGCTAACATGTCCAAGACGAAAGTACCCATGCCTGAGCAGGACCCCAAGGTCCGTGCCCACAATTTTGAGGAAGTAACCCTGGGTTACACCGAGGAGCAGGCCGTTGAAGAGGCCAACCGCTGCCTGGGCTGCAAGAACCCCGCCTGTGTTCAGGGCTGCCCTGTTAACGTCCGGATCCCCGAGTTCATCAAGAAGATTCAGGAGCGTGACTTCCGCGGCGCTCACGACATCATCTTCTCCACCAACCCCCTGGGCCAGGTCACCGGCCGTGTCTGCCCCCAGGAAACCCAGTGCGAAAGCAAGTGCGTCCGGGGCATCAAGGGTGAGCCTGTTGCCATCGGCCGTCTGGAGCGTTTCGTTTCCGACTGGAACTACGCCAACGATCCCCAGCCTCCCAAGGATATGAAGGAAAAGAACGGCATTAAGTGCGCCGTCATTGGCTCCGGCCCTGCCGGTGTCACCTGCGCCACCGACCTGGCCCGTGCCGGTTACTCCGTGACCCTGTTCGAGGCTCTGCATACCCCCGGCGGCGTGCTGGTTTACGGCATCCCCGAGTTCCGTCTGCCCAAGACCATCGTGGAAAACTCCATCATGCGTCTGCAGTACATGGGCGTTGAGATCATGACCAACATGGTCATCGGCCGGGTTCTGACCATTGACGAGCTGTTCGACATGGGCTACAAGGCCGTGTTCGTAGGCTCCGGTGCCGGTCTGCCCATGTTCATGAACATCCCCGGCGAGAGCCTGAAGGGCGTTATGTCCGCCAACGAATATCTGACCCGTACCAACCTGATGAAGGCCTACCGGGAAGATGCCGACACCCCCATCATCAAGTCCAAGGCTGTTGCCGTTGTGGGCGGCGGCAACGTGGCAATGGATGCCGCACGCTGCGCCATCCGTCTGGGTGCTGAGCATGTTTATGTTGTCTACCGCCGCGGTGAGGCTGAAATGCCCGCCCGTGCCGAAGAGAAGCACCACGCCAAGGAAGAGGGCATCGAGTTCAAGACTCTGTGCAACCCCGTGGAGATCGTGGCCGGTGAAGATGGCCGCGTCTGCGGCATGAAGTGCGTCCGTATGGAGCTGGGTGAGCCCGATGCTTCCGGCCGCCGCCGTCCCATCGAGGTTCCCGATTCCGAGTTTATGCTGGACGTGGATACCGTCATCATGTCCCTGGGCACCAGCCCCAACCCCCTGATCCGCTCCACCACCCCCGGTCTGGAGACCAACCGGAAGGGCTGCCTGATCGTCAACGAGCACGAGATGACCACCCGCGACGGCGTCTTTGCCGGCGGCGATGCCGTCACCGGCGCTGCCACCGTCATCCTGGCCATGGGCGCAGGTAAGAAGGCCGCTGCTGAGATCCATAAGTATCTGTCTGAGCAGAAGTAAGTTACATACAGCAAGACCCGCTGCTATATGCAGCGGGTCTCAGACTGTAGAAAAAGCTTCGCAGAATTTTTCGCGTAAGCGAAAAACAAAATCTAAAACATTTTGTGTCAGGGCGTGTACCTGACACAAAATACTTCTCAGGCTGCAAGTGTGGAATT
>JAGBAI010000087.1 GCA_017939025.1 Oscillospiraceae bacterium | reverse complement strand
ACCGTTACGCAGGAGGAACTTTTCCTGCACATCGGTGGCTGCCCGGGATACCACCATTTTGGCTCCCAGCTCTTTCAGCAGCGACGTGGTTTCCAGAGAGCTCTGGAAGTCATTGCCGATAGCGACGATGCACACATCGAAATTGTCCACACCCAGAGATTCCAGAAAGCTCTGGCTGGTGGAATCGCCGATCTGGGCGCTGGTGACATAGGGTAAAACTTCCTGCACCAGTTCTTCCTTGTGATCCACCGCCATAACCTGGTGATTTAAGTCCCGGAGCTTCATGGCAATGTGCTTGCCAAAGCGCCCAAGGCCAATGAGTAAAATGGATTTCATAATCTTCCCTCCTATCCGACTGTGATCTTCTCCAGGGGTAGTCTGGAGAGGGTGTTTTTCGTTGCAGGCAGTGTGGCAAAGATCAAAGTCAAGCCGCCAACTCTGCCGAAGAACATAAGACATATCAAAACCACTCGGGAAACCGTTCCCAAACCGGGGGTGATGCCAAGAGTCAGACCCACCGTTCCAACAGCGGAAGCACTTTCAAACAGACAGGTCATCAGAGGAAGCGCCTCTGCCCGGCTGATGATCATGCCGCCTGCCAGGAACAGGGTTATGTACAGAAGAAATACCGTCACAGCATTTTTCACGGTATCATCCGCGATCCTGCGGCCAAAGAACTGTCCGTTTTCCCGTTTCCGGAAGACTGCCACCGCGCAGGCGGCCAGCACGGCAAAGGTGGTGGTCTTCATACCGCCGGCTGTGGAGCCGGGGCTGCCGCCGATGAGCATCAGCAGGCAGGTTATCATTTGTCCGGTTTCACTGAGATGCGTCAGATCCAGTGTGTTGAATCCGGCAGTTCTTGGGGTCACAGCCTGAAACAGGGAACCCCAGAACCGCTGAGAAGGAGAAACGGAAGAAAACTCAAAGAAATAAAAATACAAAGCCGGAAGAAGAATTAAGATTCCTGTGACTGCCAGGATCACCTTGCTCTGCATCCTGTAGTGTCTGATATGAATGCCATTCTGACGAATATCCTGCCAGGTCAGGAATCCGATACCACCGATGATGATCAGAAGCATGATCGTCATATTCACCACCGGATGCTCTGCATAGGCAGTCAGCGAAGAATAGGGGCTGTTCGTACCCATCAGATCAAAGCCTGCGTTGCAGAAGGCTGAGATAGAGTGGAAAACTGCCAGCCAAATGCCCTTCATTCCGAACTCCGGGATAAAAACTGTGGCAAGTGCAAGGGCACCCAGCAGTTCAAACAGGAAGATTCCTCGAAGAATAAACCCGGTAAAACGGACAATGCCGCCCACATGGTGGGCTGAGACCGCATCCTGCATGGTGCTTCGCTGCATGAGAGAGATCTTCTTGCCGGAGGCCATGGTTATTGCTGCTGCAACTGTCACAACACCCATGCCGCCGATCTGTATCAGCAGCAGAATCACCGCCTGACCAAACGCCGACCAATGAATCGCCGTATCATGCACCACCAGTCCCGTCACGCAAACCGCGGATGTGGAGGTGAACAGACAGTCGAGAAACGGTGTGACCGTGCGTGTGTTACTGGAAACCGGGAGCATCAGAACCACCGCGCCTATCAGGATCACCAGCGCAAATCCATAAAGAATGATCTGCGAGGATGTGATCTTCCTTTTATGAAACAGCGCCCACATGGTGACACCCCCTTTTCTTTGGTATTATCATACGGCATGGCATATAAAAAGGGTGTTAAGAGTGTGAGTGGCGGTATAAAGATTGTGTAAAGATTCGTAATCAATCACAAAAATAATACGCCCCCTCCGAAAAAACGAATCGGAAGGGGTATGTATCACATTTATAATGAAATCAGTTTTCTTCTACGGTTTCCGGTTCCAGCACCTTGATATGTGCAGATTCAATTCTGTGGTCATCCAGCTTTGTTACGGTGATGCACAGATTCCTGTGAGTAAAGTGGTGGGAATACGGCCCATCTGTTCCATGATCCAGCCGCCAAGAGAAACGCTTTCAGAATCACATTCCACATCAAACTGATCACAGAAAGATAAGCGCAACACTTCTTTCAAATCCGGACTGTGTGATGTCGATCCATATCAAAGTTCAAAACCAGGTATCGAAAGCATATGAGTTTGCCGACAGTTTAAACCTTGATTCCGCATATTGCGATTGACAGAAAAAATGAAATATGAGATACTTCATTCAGATATGCGTTTTGGGAGGAATACCAGATGGAACGGTATTTGGAAAGAAAGACCACAGAACAACTGAAAAAAATGGCCAAAAGAATACATAGTAAATGGTTCCAGGGATTTTTCGGATTTCTGGCGATCAGCATCGGTTTTTTCTTCTATTATTTGAGTACAAGAATATTCCTATCAGAATTCGTTTTGGTGGCGCTTGGTCTGGCTGTTTTTGCTGTTTGGATGTTTCCCAATATGTACTTGTATCCCAAAGTCGAAAAAATTCTTCTCTCCCGTGCCCGGGAAGTGGATTTTCAGGAGGAGGAAGAACGATTTCAAAGGGAACATCCCCATTATGAGGATGAACAGTTCTACCGGTTATGCAGGGATCATGGAATCAGCAGCGCATCGGCACCTGCAGAAATTGCCAGAATCTTGCTGTTGGCTGAGAATAATGATATTGCAGGCGACAGAAAGGAAATTCTAAAACGCTTTAACATTGGCAAATCCATTGTGGACGAACAGGATAAAGTGGCGGAGCGGGCTCAAAAAGCTGCAAAGATAGCAGCACTGAGGAATAAAGAAGAACAGTTGCACCAGTTGAACTGTCAATATATCGATTATCACGGAAGAGAGAAACAAATCCAGATGTGTCTGGATGAGGCGGAGCGCTGGAGAGCGCTGGAAGATAAATATGACGGTGACTTTACAGATACCATGAAAGGTGTAGCGGAACTATACATGGGAACCGCTGAGCAGGAGGGCAGCTGGGCCCTTCGGGGTGGCTTTGCCAGCGGACTGGCTGGTGGTGCAGCGGGATTGGCAGTAGCCTTGGACACCCAAAGAGAAAATGAACAGATCCGCCAGAGGAACAGCCAGCTGCAGAAGGATATCTTCGGTGTGAGTTCTGTGCTGGCGAATAAGGCCTTGGATAAGAAAATCGATGCACAGAAAGCTGCTGAGCAGTGGGAGAATCGAGCTCAGATGGCCAGAAACAAATTGGTTGAGGATCTCAAACCTGAAAAATTGCTGAAGCTTCTGAATCCGCAGGTGAAGCAGATGCAAGTCAGTGAAAGCGGTGCAGTATTGCTGGATATTACCTATCAGCGGATCGGTAAGGATAAGCTGAAAATATATGAGACAGTACCGGCTACGGTGGACGGTTTCTTCAATGCGGTATTGTGGGTTGACGGTAAAAAAGCAGGAAATGCAGTGGTTGCCCTTCCTTGGAATGGTGCTGATAGCTACGGTGCATTACATTGCGTTTGTACCCGACCGGAAATCAAAACAGCGAAACAGTATGATGTGACCTTTGAACCCAGAACTCTATGGGCGATTGAAATTTGAAGGTCCAAGGATCGCATTGTAGAATGGTAATCTCTAAAGGCATACAGACAAAATGGAGGGCGGGGATATATCCCCGCCCTCAGACTTTAGAAAATCCATACGTAGGGGCCGATGCCCACATCGGCCCTCTCGAAAATGTCACGTTTTTCTGTAAATGTATGGAATACGTTAACCCAGGGGCGATGTGGGCATCGCCCCCTACGAATTACATCTCTTTTAAAATTTAACAGGGAGCCGGTCATGGCTCCCTGTTTTCTATTCGTTCAGCAGCATGCCCAGCAGCTTATCATCGGTAAAGGCCGGGTGGGTATAGGCGGCGTCCAGGAGGGCGTCTATGTTGTCGGCGTCATTTTCGATCTCCTTGGACCAGAGCTGGGCGGTGCGGAGGATGTCGCCCCCCAGGGTCTTTACCAGCAGGCAGGCGATCAGGATGAATTTGACCCGGCTGTACAGGTCGTAGTCAGACACGGCCTGGAGCCAGTAGCGGTTTACCAGATACCGGGCCAGGGCCGGGATGCAACCATCCCAGGGGCCGGGGGCGGGGCTGCCCAGGAGCATTTCCCACTCCGGGGTCAGCAGCTCCAAATTTGAGAAAAAGTCCAGCATTTCCTGGGGGTCGCCGGATTTTGCCATGGATTTTGCAGTTTCCAGTGCGGAATCCGGGTCAAAGACAGGCTCCTCCCCGCTGTCCAGGCAGCTCTGAACCTCGCAGCCGTAGAGCAGTGTCAGTGCCAGAGTATCCCCAATGGGCCGGGCGGGGTCGGACAAAAGGGCCAGCACCTCCTGCCGGGTGGCCAGCAGCAGGGCCATGGCTTCTTCGTCGCATTCGGCTTCCCCTTCACCGGGGAGCTCCTGAGCCAGCAGCGGCGCGTTGGGTGCATTGAGAATATATTTTGCTGCCTCGGGACAGCTGAGTTCCAGGCCCAGCTCGACAAAATTGCCGAAGTCGTGGGTCAGACGGGGAAACTCCCGGCAGGTTTTGCACAGGGCTTCCTCTCCCAGCTCTGCCTGGATCCGGCACAGGCCGTCATGACGCCACATGGGGCAGCGTCCGTCAGTGATGGTCATGACCGTCTCACCGTCCTCGTCACGGAGAACCTCCCGAAGGCGTTCCCCCAGGGGGCCGGGCAGAGAACGGTAATACGCAGCAGAGCCCTCGTCCACCTGAACCGCCCATTCTTTGCAGCAGCTGTCGGGGCAAGCTCCCGCAATACAGCGGAAGGTATCAAAATAAGAGGGTGTATAAATGTTCATAGGGTTTTAAAATCCTGTCACAGTGGTGAAGAAGTAAAGCCTGGGGGCAGTGGTATTACATTTCTACCGTAGGGGAGGGTCTTGACCCTTCCGCCCGGCAGCAATTATTGAGGGCTTGGTATACACAGGAATGGTAGGTTTCTGCATAGGTCTTTACCACTCAGTTCCGTTAAGTAGCGGGAGGGTCAAGACCCTCCCCTACGGATTATATCGTTATTTATTGGGCTTGATGGTATTCATGATGGAGGAAGCGTCCTGCAGGGCCTGTTTGCTGGAGGATACGGCCATTTGCAGCTGGGTCAGCTGGGTCATGACCTGGTCAGCCATGTCGGTGATCTGGGCGGAAATGCCGTCCACCTTGGCAGCGGCCTCGGTCAGAACGCCATTGGCCTGGAAATAGACCAGCTCTGCCCGCTCCTTGGCCTCCCGTTCGATCCGCTCTGCACGGCGGTAGGCTTCCAGCTCCTCGGCAGCGCTGGCGGAGAGAACAGGCTCCTCCACCACAGGGGCGGCAGGCTGCTCAGACAGCTGCTTTTCCAGCTCCGCACACCGGGCCAGAGCTTCATTCAGCTGCTCGGTGAGGGCTTCCACTTCCTCCGCTGTGTCCGCGGCAGGGGCAGCATCCAGCTGGGCCCGGAGGGCAGCGTTTTCCTCAGTCAGCTGATTGAGCTGGGCGTTGTGCTTGTTGTTGATATATTCCAGATAACGAACCACGTCCTCACGGTTGAAGCCGTTGAAGGCGCTGCGGAAATTCTGAGGTGCAGACATTGGTGTTTCCTCCGATAATCAAAAGTTTTTTGCATTATACCACAGAAAATGAAGGAAAACAACTGGTTTCGGCTGGCATGGACAAAAGCTCCGGAAAAATATTTTCCTCCTGCCCCTTTACAAAACCGGAAAAGCCTGCTATAATATCTAAGCTGAAATGCACCGGTGGCTCAATGGATAGAGCATCGGATTCCGGTTCCGAGGGTTGGGGGTTCGAGTCCCTTCCGGTGTATAACAAAAAGAGGAAGCACTATGTGCTTCCTCTTTTTGTTATATATTGAACAGTGGGACTCGAACCATAAAATGCAAGTGTCCTGTGGACACTTGCCCGACTCCGTCCAGCCGGAGTCGGCTCTTTACGCATTCTTCCCAAAGGAAGAATGCGGCAGTGAGTCCCTTCCGGTGACACTGAAGTTGCCGCAAAGCAGCATGTATCCCTTCGGGACACCCTCATCCGGCACGCCGTAAGGCGTGCCACCTTCCCCAAAGGGGAAGGCATTTCCATTTACGTCATCGTCCCCAGCAGCCGGGTCAGGCGCACGCATTGCTGTCCGGCCCGGTCAGCCAGCTGGCGGAAAACCTCCCCGAATTCCGGATCCAATGCCCGGGACAGGTATTCTGTCTGGCAGCACCGCGTCCTGTGATAGCAGCCCCGGAGCTGCCGCCGGAGATCGGCTTCTTTTGGGGCCCAGTGCTTCAGCTGCTCCCCGCCGCTGCCTGACAGGATCCGGATGCCCCGCAGGCATTCCCCGATGGCCTGCTCTTCCTGGGCCAGCTGCCGGGCCAGCGGATTTCCCTGGATCCGGCGGTAAATGGCTGCCAGTGCGGCGGATTCCTGCTCCAAAGCCTCCAGCCCGGTTGATGGTTTTGTCCGGGGCGGGGCCATAACCCGCTGCCACACTCCGGCTTCCTGATGTTCGTCCATTGTCATCCCCTCCTGTTACCAGTATAGTCGGGAGAGTAACGTTAATTGCGAATATTTTTTCGAAAAAATGCTTTCTTTTCTCGAATGTTTGTGCTATAATGGGAGAAAGTAAATTGCTGTTTGCAAATATGTAATACCGTAGGGGAGGGGCTTGCCCCTCCCGCCCGGCAGCAATTTGTAAGCGCTTGGTGTATACGGAAGCGGTAGGTTTACCCATAGGCCGTTTCCGCTCAGTTCCGTCAGCCAGCGGGAGGGTCAAGCCCCTCCACTACGGTATGCTTTGTTAAGTTGCCCGCCAAGTGCCAGCTTTGCCATCACGAGGGAGGAATAACCATGCCAAGAACCAGCAATAAAGCAGAATTGATCATGGATTATGTCAACGAATTTATTCAGGAAAACGGCTATTCTCCCTCTGTCCGGGAGATTGGCGCGGCGGTGGGCCTGCGTTCCACGGCTTCCGTCAGCTATCACCTGCAAGCCCTCCAGGATAAGGGACTGCTGGCCTCTCCCGGAGCCAAGGGCCGCAAGCGGGCACTGGTCACCGGTGTCCGGCCCGGTCAGATTCCCATTGTGGGCGTGGTCACTGCCGGTATGCCCATTCTGGCTGTGGAAAATCAGGAGGGCACCATGCCCTGGCATGAGAGCGGCTGCTTTGCCCTTCGGGTGAAAGGCGATTCCATGATCAACGCGGGCATTCTGGACGGAGACAAGGTGGTAGTGCGCCCCCAGCAGAGCGCCGACAACG
The DNA here is from genome assembly GCA_017939025.1 of Oscillospiraceae bacterium. Next base: position 3,908 of record JAGBAI010000087.1, on the reverse strand, counting down.
GTCAGATCGTGGTGGCCCGGATCGAGGATGAGGCTACCGTCAAGCGCCTTCTGCGGAAAAACGGCCAGATCTGGCTGATGCCGGAGAATGAGAATTATCCCCCCATTGACGGCACCTATGCGGAGATCATCGGCATCGTCCGGGGCGTGGTGAGAGAATACTGAGATTCTATCCATAGGGGCCGATGCCTACATCGGCCCTTTGCCATATTACTGGATCCAGAGAGGGGCGATGTGGGCATCGCCCCCTGCGGCGGCACATTTGTCCATCGCTGATGAAAAAAAGTGCTTGACAAACGGACAAATGTGGTGTATAAAATTCTTACTTCAATACAGCAAACCAATGAAGCGGAAGTAAAACCGGTAGCGCATCCACAGAGAGCACCGCAAAGCTGAGAGCGGAGCGAAAAGCGGATCGGCAAATGGGCCGCTGAGGGCAGGGGGAAATGGCGCAGGCCAAAGTATCTTCTGACGCAATGCCAGCGTTAACGGGCAGACGGTGTGTTGGCACCGTGCAGAGCGGTCGGTTTTTTTACCGGCAAACAAGGTGGTACCGCAGAAAATGTATTTTCTGTCCTTGTTCCCCATTTGGGGAACAAGGACTTTTTTGTTTGTAAAGGAGATATACTATGATGAAGAAATTACCCGGCAAACGATGGTGACCCTGGACTGACCACCCATTTTCGCAGGGCAGAGGCTTGCTTCTGAGGAAGCGCTGCGGAGCCTATTCCATTGAAAAATATGTTGACAATACCGAGCCCTACAGAGGCAAGCCTCTGTCCTGCAAACCATCGTAACCGTAAAATGAATGATAAAAAAGGAGTAAGAATTATGAAAAAGATTATCGCCATCATCCTGACCCTGGCTCTGGCCCTGTCCATAACCGCCTGCGGCGGCAATTCCGCCCCTGCTGCCGAAGCCCCTGCCGAGGATCCCGCCGGTGCCCAGACCGAATTTAAGGTCGCTATCATCCAGCAGCTGGATCACTCCTCTCTGGACGAGATCCGGGAGGCCATCAAGGCACAGCTGACCACTCTGGCAACCTCTTCCAACTACACCATCACCATTGAAGAGTACAATGGCCAGAACGATGCTACCATGCTGAACCAGATCTGCACCGATGCTGTTGCGGACGGCGTGGATATGCTCATCCCCATCGCCACTCTGGCAGCACAGGCAGCCGTTACCGCCGCGGAAGGCACCAACATCCCCATCGTTTACGCTGCTTCCTCCGATCCTGAATCCGCCGGCCTCACCGGCATCCCCACCGTCACCGGTGTTTCCGATGCCCTGAACACCCCCTTCATTCTGGACATGATGTTTGCCGCTCAGCCCGACATCCAGACCGTTGGCCTGCTGTACTCCAACTCCGAGATCAACTCCCTGACCCCTATTGCCGAAGCAAAGGCATACCTGGAAGAGAAGGGTATCGAATATCTGGAAAAGACCGGCACCACCGTTGGTGAGATCCAGGAGGCCACCGCTTCCATGGTGGGACGCGTGGACGCAGTCTTTACCCCCACTGACAATGCCGTCATGGCAGCCGAAGCCACCGTTGCCGAGCTGCTGAATGCTGACGGAATTCCCCACTACACCGGCGCTGATTCCTTCGTCCTCTCCGGCGCTTTCACCACCTGCGGTGTCAACTACACCGAGCTGGGCACCAAGACTGCTGACATCGCCTTCGACATCCTGATGGGCGGCGAAATCGGTGAGTTCGTGGTCATGGACGGCGGCATCATCACTGTCAACACCGACACTGCTGCTGCCTGCGGCATTGACTACAGCGTCTTTGAGACCATGGCAAACACCGTCAATGCAGTTACCACCATCGTGGATTAAATGCAAAATTCTGAATGCAAAATGCAAAATGAAGGTATTCCCTCCATTCCGGCGGTTTGGAGGGAATACCCCATTGTACGTTTTGCGGTAATTTTGCAATAAAATAATTCTGCATTCTGCATTTTGCATTTTGCATTCAAAGGAGTCCTCTGTTATGATTTCCACTGCCGTTATCATGAGCGCCCTGGAGCTGGGCTTTATTTATGCTCTGGTTGCCCTGGCGCTGTTTTTGAGCTTCCGGGTGCTGAATATCGCGGATATGACCACCGACGGCACCTTTACCCTGGGCTGCGCCGTTTCCGCAACGGTGGCTGTGGCGGGGCACCCGTTCCTTGCCCTGCCGGCTGCCATGGCTGCCGGTGCCGCCGCAGGCTTCATCACTGCTTTTTTGCAGACAAAGCTCAGCATTCCCTCCATTCTTGCGGGCATCATCACCAACACGGGCCTGTATACCGTGAATCTGGCGGTGATGGGCTTTTCCTCCAACGTGAACATGATGCGCACCAATACTGTCTTTACTACGGTGCAGCCTTATCTCGGCAGTGTCTATAAGCTGCTGCCTGCCGCTGTGGTGACGGTGATCGCTGGGGTGCTGCTGGTGCTGTTCCTGAAGACCCGCTTAGGCCTGTCCATCCGGGCCACCGGCGACAATGCGGATATGGTGCGGGCCTCCTCCATCAATACCGCCTTTACCGTCACTGTGGGTCTGTGCCTCAGCAATTCCCTCACGGCTCTGTCCGGTGCCATCCTGGCCCAGTATCAGAAGACCGCGGACATCAATCTGGGCACCGGCATGGTCATCATCGGCCTGGCCTCTCTGATCATCGGTGAGACGCTGTTTCCCAAAGGCAAGCTCTGGACAAAAGCGCTGGGCGCCATTGCCGGCTCCATCCTCTACCGCTTTATCATTGCCATTGCCCTGCGCATGGATCTGCCCAGCGAGTGCTTAAAGCTGATCTCTGCCACCATCGTGGCTCTGGCCATCGGCCTGCCCGCCATCAAGAGCGCCATGAAGCCCGCAACCAAGCAGGGAGGAAAGTAAGATGCTGAAAATCCACAACATTTCCAAAACCTTCAACCCCGGCACCGTCAACGAGAAAAAAGCCCTGACGGATCTGAGCCTCCATCTGAAAAAGGGCGACTTCGTCACCATTCTGGGCTCCAACGGCGCGGGTAAGTCCACCCTCTTCAATGCCATTGCCGGCTCCTTTGTGGTGGACGGCGGCTCCATTATTCTGGACGGCGCCAACATCACCAACCAGCCGGATTATAAGCGCAGTAAGTTCATCGGCCGGATGTTCCAGGATCCTCTGAAAGGCACTGCCCCCAACATGACCATCGAGGAAAATCTGGCTCTGGCCTATATGCGGGCTTCCTCTCATACTTCTCCCTTCTCTATGATCTCCAAGGCGGACCGGAAGGAATTCCGGGACCGGCTGGCACAGCTGGGTCTGGGTCTGGAGGACCGGATGAGCAATCCGGTGGGCCTGCTGTCCGGCGGTCAGCGCCAGGCGCTGACGCTGCTGATGGCAACCCTGGTGACCCCCAAGCTGCTGCTTTTGGATGAGCACACGGCGGCACTGGATCCTGCCACTGCGGAAAAGGTGCTGGAGCTGACAAAGAGAATCGTGGCGGAAAACAACATCACCTGCCTGATGATCACCCATAACATCCCCTCCGCTCTGAATCTTGGCAACCGAACCATTATGATGAACAACGGCTCCATCGTCCTGGAGCTGGAGGGCGAAGAACGCGCCACCATGACCACCGAGGGCCTGCTGAAAAAATTCCACGAACAGGGAATGTCCAACGACCGGATTTTGTTCAGCGCAGAATAAAAACATAGGGCGGGGTCATGACCCCGCCCTAAATTGTAAAATAGAATACTTTTTTGCAATCGAAGGTGCGGAAATGTTCCTTTCTTGACCCCGCCAAGAAAGGAACCAAAGAAGGCGGCATAGGGGAGGCGCTACGAAAAAGCGCCCTCCCCTATGTACCCCTCCCGCCGCATCGCCATCCGACACCGGAAAATGTTCCGATTTTCCGGCGTCTAGCGTGAAAAAACTT
>JAGBAI010000086.1 GCA_017939025.1 Oscillospiraceae bacterium | reverse complement strand
TAAGGAGGCGTTTCTTCCAAGTGAAAAACTTTATTGCAAATGCCGAGAAGAAGCTGGATGCCTGGGGCGAGAAGCTGGAAAAAATCAACATCTCTTACCCTTCCGACCTGGTTACCGGTATTCTTTTCCTGGTGGTTTCCATTGTGATCCTGCTGATCATGCCCCAGCAGGTGGTCGTTTCCGAAAAGGACGTAGTGAACGGTCGGGCATTCCCCACCATGCTGGCCTACCTGATGATGGCCATGAGCCTTCTGATGACCGGCAACGAGCTGGTGAAGCTCATCACCAAAAAGCCTCTGGTCATGAAGACCGTGAATGCTTTGGCGGAAGTGAAGGCACTGACCATTATTGCCATTCTTCTTGTGACCTATCTGCTGGCCAAGCTTACGGATCTGTTTGTCATTGGCGGCCTGTTCTGTGCCGTTGCGTTTCTGGTGTATTTCCGCTGCAAAAAGAAGTCCTACTATGCCATTACCATCAGTGCTGCTGTGCTGATCTGGGTGGTATTCCGTTTCGTTCTGAACGTCAGTTTCTAAGGAGGGGGTTCTGAAATATGGATATGCTGCAATATATCGGACCTGCTTCCGGTCTGCTGTTTACTCTGGAAAACATCCTGTGGATCAACCTGGGTGTTCTCATCGGCGCGATTTTCGCTGCCATCCCCGGCCTGAGCGTTATTCTCTGCATCATTCTGTTCCTGCCTGTTACCTATAGTATGTCTGCCATTCCCGGCATGATGTTCCTGTTGGGCATCTACTGTGCCGGCGGCTACGGCGGATCGGTGTCTGCCATTCTGATCAATACCCCCGGTACCCCCCACGCTGCTGCCACCATGATGGACGGTCATCCCCTGTCCAAGCAGGGCCGTACCAAGGCCGCTCTGAAGATCGCACTGTATGCTTCCACCTTCGGCGGTATCTTCTCCGCCCTGGTGCTGCTGTTCCTGGGCCCCCAGGTGGCAAAGATCTCCGCAATGCTGGGCACTGCCGAGTATTTTATGGTCTGTCTGTTCGGCATGACCATCATCGCCGGTGTTTCCGGCAAGAGCCTGACCAAGGGCATCATCGCTGCCTGCCTGGGTCTGTTGGTCTCCTGCATCGGCGCTGACCCCATGACCAGCTATGACCGCTTCACCTTCGGTATTTCCAGACTGTATCTGGGTCTGGATACCGCTGTTGTGCTGATCGGTCTGTTTGCTCTGGTTGAGATCATCTCCAAGTCCGAGCTGAAGCGGGATCAGCTGAATCTGAAGGCCGGTAAGCTGGGCGAGAAGGATGACGGCAAGATCACCAAGGACGAGTGGAAGCGGATGATCCGTCCCATGTTCCTGTCCTCCATCATCGGCTCCTGTGTTGGTATCGTTCCCGGTACCGGCGCTTCCGAAGCATCCTGGTTCTCCTACAACACCGCCAAGAATATGTCCAAGCATCCCGAAGAGTTCGGTAAGGGCTCTGTGGAAGGCATTGCCGCAGCAGAATCCGCCAACAACGCTGTCTGCGGCGCAACCCTGGTGCCTCTGCTGACCCTGGGTATCCCCGGCGACGGCTGTGTTGCCATCATGCTGTCCGCTCTGATGATCAACGGTCTGAACCCCGGCCTGTCCCTGTTCACCACCGACGGCGACATTATGTACGCCATCATGCTGGGCCTGATCCTGGTCAATATTTTCATGCTGATCCAGGGCCGCTATCTGACAGGCCTGTTTGCCAAGGTCGTCTCCATCCCTGCTGAGATCCTGACGCCCATCATCGTTATCTTCTGCTTCGCTGGCGCTTACTCTGTTAACAACAACTACTTCGATCTGAGCGTTGCTCTGATCTTCGGTGTCATCTCCTATCTGATGCGGAAACTGGAGCTGCCCGCCGTTCCTATGCTGCTGGGCCTGGTCCTGGGCGGCATGACCGAGACCAACTTCCGCCGTGCGCTGCTGATCTCTGACGGCAGCCCCACGATCTTCTTCAGCAGCATCTTCTGCTGGATCTTCATTGCCCTGATCGTCATCGTCATCGGCGGTGTTCTGAGAGGCAACATGAAGGAAGCAAAGGCAAAGAAAGAGGAGGAAAAAGTCAATGGCTAACAACATTATCTTTTATTTCACCGACCAGCAGCGCTGGGACACCTGCGGCTGCTACGGCCAGCCCCTGGACATTACCCCCAACCTGGATAAGCTGGCTGCTGAGGGCGTGAAGTTTGAGAATGCTTTCACTCCCCAGCCCGTCTGCGGTCCCTGCCGTGCCCTGTTCCAGACCGGTAAGTACCCCACTGAGACCGGCTGCTTCCGCAACAATGTGATGCTGCCCAAGGGCGTTAAGACCCTGGGTGAGTACATGGAGAAGGATGCCGGTTACGAAACTGCCTACATCGGCAAGTGGCACCTGGCTTCCGACGGCGAGCTGGAGCAGAAGCCCACCATCGACTACACCATCACCGCCATCCCCCAGGAACTGCGTGGTGGTTACACCGGCTTCTGGCGTACTGCTGACGTGCTGGAGTTCACCTCCCACGGTTATGACGGCTATGTGTTCGACGAGAACAACAACCGCATCGACTTCAAGGGCTACCGTGCTGACTGCATCAACGATTTCGCTCTGGAATACCTGGATCAGTACACCGGTGAGAAGCCCTTCTTCATGACCATCTCCCAGATCGAGCCCCACCACCAGAACGACCGCAACCACTACGAAGGCCCCATCGGCTCCAAGGAGAAGTACGCCAACTTCGTTCTGCCTGAGGATCTGAAGGCTCTGGGCGGCAATGCTGCTGAGGAATATCCCGATTATCTGGGTCAGTGTGCAAGCCTGGACGAGAACCTGGGCAAGCTGGTTGCCAAGCTGAAGGAGAAGGGCCTGTATGACAACACCGTCATCATCTTCGCAGCAGACCACGGCTCCCACTTCAAGACCCGTAACACCGATGCTCATCTGAATGGATACGATGATTACAAGCGTTCCTGCCATGACGGCTGCCTCCATGTGCCTCTGGTCATTGCCGGTGGTCCCTTCAAGGGCGGCAAGGTCGTGGAGGAGCTGGTCAGCACCGAGAGCCTGCCCAAGACCTTCCTGGCTCTGGCTGGTGTGGACGTAGGCGACAAGATGATCGGTGAGAATCTGGTTGACGTATTCGAGAAGAAGTACGACGAGAGCAGACCCAACGAGGTCTTTGCACAGATCTCCGAGAGCCGTGTTGGCCGCTGCGTCCGCACTGCCGACTTCACTTACTCTGTCTACGCTCCCGGCGTACATGGCGGTGTGGCTGCCGCATCCGATGTTTATGCAGATGACTTCCTGTACGATATGCGTGTAGACCCCCATCAGCTGAACAACGTAGTTGCGGATCCTGCATACGCAGAGATCAAGGCAGATATGCGTAAGCGTCTGCTGAAGTGGCTGAAAAAGGCTGAAGGCGCACATCCCACCATCATCGACTGATAAATAGCAAAGGGAACGCTGGTAACAGCGTTCCCTATCCCTATAGTAGCGAATCTACAAAGGAGAGAGAAAGACATGGCTGTTACCGACCGCAAGTCTGAGCAGGTATACCGCTGGCTGCTGGCATACATTGATGAAAATAAGTTTTCCGGCAACCAGAAGCTGCCGTCGGAAAATGCCCTGTGCCGCAGGCTGAATGTGAGCCGGGAAACTGTTCGGGTAGCCATGGAACAGTTAGTAGAGGAAGGACTTATCTACCGCGTTAAAGGCAGCGGTACCTATTTCCACAAAGACCAGGCACTGTCCCGGGAACTGAGTGACAAGAATGCCAAGTGGAAAATCGGACTGATCCTGCAAGGCCAGGACCCCAATGCAAACTCCAAGTTAATTGACGGGATTCGCAGTGTATTGGCTGAACAGCGGGTGGATCTGCATATCTTCCTGACGGACAATAAGTTTTCCAATGAGCGCCGCTGCCTGCAGACGGTAGTGCATCAGAATTTCCAGGGGTTTATTGTGGATGGTGTGAAAGCCAGTATTATGAGCCCAAATCTGGATTGTTATCAGGAATTGTATCGCCGGAGAATCCCGGTAATGTTCTATAACAATTATTATAAGAATCTTCGCTATCCCAGAGTGATTGTCAACGATATGGAGTGTGCAGATAAACTGGTGGGTCGTTTGATCCAGGCAGGACATAAGCGAATTGCAGGAATCTTTGTCTATGACAACTATCAGAGCGTAGAGAAGTTTCAAGGCATGGCAGAAGCCATGCGGCGCAATGGCGTAGAGCTGAAAGACCACTATATCAAATGGTGCATTTCTGACGAAGCCCACAGCCCCGGCTATGCACGAATCATAGAAAAATTTCTGCGGGGATTGCCTAAGTGCACGGCAATCGTATGCTGTAACTACATGATCTATCTTCTGGTTCGTCAGGCTCTGGAAAAGATGGGCAAAAGTATACCGGAGGATTACTCTTTGGTTTGCTTTGATTATTCTGATGAAAATCTGGAAAAGGAAGGCATTACCTGTTCTGTTACCCGCAGTTACGAAATGGGTTGCGAACTGGGTAAACGTCTCATGCGGATGATTGAGAACAGAGACTGTGACGACAAAAGTTACTCCCACATCATGAAGCCTGTGATCTATGAAGGTACTTCTATCCGGGAGATATAATAGAACTTCCGCCGAAGAATTGCTCTTCGGCGGAAGATTTTTTGTTATCGCATTGCAGCCCGGGCCACTTCTTGCAGACGGGGAAGGGCATAGGCAAAAAAGGTTTTGAAGGAAGTGCAATAGTAATTCTTTCTCTGCTGAGTCCAGTCCCGTTTGCAGCCGCCCCGGCAGATCGGAAGATAGGGACAGGTTTTGCAATCATCCGGACGTAAAGAACCGTCTTTAACGAAACGGACACTGGCAGGGGAGGCAAGTGCCTTTTCAACGCTCATTTCTTGAATATTCCCGATTTTCCACTCATCCAACACATAAAAGTCGCAGGGATACAGGCTTCCGTCACCCTCTACCACCAAATAGCTTCCACAGGCACCGGAAGCAGCGCAGGTGCTGGGAGGCATCTGCATCAAGATCCGCAGGTAATCATCAAAGGTACGGATGCTGATGTAATTTCCTGCTTTCCAATCCCGATACCAGCAGTCAAACAAACCACAGAGGAATTTTCCATAGACTTCCGGCTTAAGAGAGTATTTTTCGCTGCCCCGCTGGGCTTCCATAGGATCTAAACAAGGAATAAATTGCAGAGGATGGTCGCCCAAGGTACGCAGGGAGGCATACACCTTCTGGGGATTCTTTGCCACAGTGGAACTGACCACGCACAGAATATTGGATTCCACACCGTACCGGTCCAGCAGGGCTAGGGCATGGGTCACCCGATCCCAGGTGCCTTTCCCGGCAGCATCTACCCGGTAAGTATCGTGGATTGCCTGATTTCCATCAATGGAGACACCTACCAGAAAATCATGCTCCTTCAAAAAGGTCGCCCACTCTTCATTGATATGGAGTCCATTGGTCTGAATGGCGTGTCCAATGCCCACATCCTTTGTACGGAATTGTGCTTCCAGTTCCATAAACTTCCGGAAAAAACCAAGACCAGCCAGGGTCGGTTCACCGCCCTGGAAAGTGAACTGAACAAAGCCCCCGGGTTCTACGGCAGCAAAGGCTACCTGGATCAGAGATTGGGCCGTAGCCTCGGTCATAATGCCCATACTCTTTACTTCCCGGATATCGGAGATATCATGGTAAAAACAATACCGGCACCGCATATTACACAGGCTGGATGCGGGTTTGATTAAAAAGGTTAGAGACTTCATAATGCTCCTCCTGTTCATTCTTATTTGCTATTATATCGTACAATAGGAAGATTGTAAATCTGAAGAATGGAAGAAAAAATAGTCGTTGGACTTCTTTCGCTTCTTTTGTAAAAAAACAGACAACTTTCTTGCAAAAAAGACTTTAATTTGTCTGCAAAACAAGTATAATAGAATCATACAAAAAATAGCGTTTCGTAAGAAACAGCAACATATATGGAGGGAAATATCATGTCCGCACTTATCTTAAACCCCAAGGTAAAACAGCAGCTGGATTCTTGCTTTTTTGAAGTTTTCCAGACAATGCCCGAGCGTTATTTCTCTGCTCCCGGACGTACGGAAATCAGTGGTAACCATACTGACCATCAGCACGGCTGTGTTTTGGCTGGTGCAGTAAATCTGGACACAGTAGCCGCTGTTCGTGTTAACGGTACCAATAAGATTCGTATTCAGTCCAAGGGCTATCCTATGTGTGAAGTTTCTCTGGAACAGCTGACTCCTGTGGAAAGCGAAATTAACTCTACGCCTGCTCTGGTTCGTGGTGTTGCTGCCCGGTTTGCACAGTTTGGCTGTGAGGTAAAGGGCTTTGATGCTTACTGTGAGTCTACGGTTCTGCCCGGCTCCGGCCTTTCCTCTTCTGCTGCTTATGAAGTGCTGATTGGCACCATCCTTAACGGATTGTTCTTTGACAAGAAGCTGTCCGCAATCGAAATTGCTCAGGTTGGTCAGTACGCAGAAAATGTCTTTTTCGGCAAGCCCTGTGGTCTGATGGACCAGATGGCATCTTCTGTGGGCGGCATGGTCTTCATTGATTTTGAAGATCCCCAGGATCCTGTTGTGGAGAAGATCGACTTCGACTTTGCTGTTGCAAATCATGCACTGTGCATTATCGACACCGGTGCGGATCATGCGGATCTGACAGATGAATATGCTGCCGTTCCCGGCGAACTGAAGGCATTGTGCGCTGTTTTGGGTGAAGGTCAGCTGCGCTCTGTTTCCAAGATGGACTTCTATACTAACATTCAGAAACTGCGTGAAGAAGTTGGCGACCGTGCTGTGCTTCGCGCGATCCATATTTATGACGAAAACCAGCGCGTGGCATTGCAGAAAGAAGCACTGGAAGCCGGTGACTTTGATTCCTTCCTGTCCTATGTGACAGAATCCGGTCTGTCCTCCTGGCGGTATCTGCAGAACGTCATTCCCGCTGGCAGAAAGGAAAAGCAGGAGGTTGCCTTTGCGCTGACCATCGCAGAAAAGCTGCTGAATGGACGGGGTGCCTGCCGTGTCCATGGCGGCGGTTTTGCGGGAACCATTCAGGCTTTCGTTCCTAATGATCTGCTGGAAGATTTTAAGAACGGTATCGAGTCTGTTCTGGGTGAAGGTTCCTGCTACGTTCTTTCTATCCGTCCCCAGGGCGGTGTTGAGATGGAGGTAGAAGAATGAAAATCGAAACCTACATTGATTCTCTGGTCTCCTATGCCATGAATACCGGATTGGCAGACCCCCTGGATCATCAGGTGCTGACCAACCGTCTGCTGGATATTCTCCGCAAAGATGACTATGAACCCTCCAATGAAACCCAAAGCGAGGATCTGGAAGAGATTCTGGCAGGCGTTCTGGACTATGCAGTTGCCAAAGGTATCTGTGATGACGGCATCACTGCCAAGGATATTTTCGATACCCGAATCATGGGTGCCATTACTCCCATGCCCAGGGAAGTGATTGATACCTTCTGGGAAAAGTATTCCATGTCTCCGGTTGATGCTACTGACTGGTATTATAAATTCTCCTGTGACACCGATTACATCCGCCGCTATCGTATCAAGAAGGATATGCGCTGGAAGTATAAGAGCGAATATGGTGAACTGGATATCACCATCAATCTGAGCAAACCCGAGAAGGACCCCAAGGCCATTGCTGCTGCCAAGAACGCTCCCCAGTCTGCATATCCCAAGTGCCAGCTATGTGTGGAAAACGAAGGTTATGCAGGCCGAATGAACCATCCTGCCCGTGCTAATCACCGGATTGTGCCCATTGCTGTCTGCGATCAACCCTGGTGTTTGCAGTACAGTCCCTATGTTTACTATAACGAGCATTGTATCGTTTTCAATTCCAAGCATATTCCCATGAAGATCGATAAGTCCGCCTTTGAAAAACTGCTGGACTTCGTCAAGACCTTCCCCCATTATTTTGTAGGCTCCAATGCCGACCTGCCCATCGTGGGCGGTTCTATTCTGAGCCATGAACACTTCCAGGGTGGTCACTACCGCTTTGCTATGGAATCTGCCGGTATTGAGAAGGAAATCTCCTTCAAGGGTTACGAGGATATCCACGCAGGCATCGTAAAGTGGCCCATGAGTGTTATTCGTCTGAATGGTCGAGATCCCCAGCGGATCGCAGATCTGGCGGACAAGATTCTGACTGCATGGCGTGGTTATTCCGATCTGGATTCCAGCATCATTGCTTTCTCCGATGGGGAACCCCACAACACCATCACTCCCATTGCCCGCCGCCGCTCCGATCTGTATGAACTGGACCTGGTTCTGCGCTGCAATATCACCACCGCCGAGCATCCTCTGGGTGTGTTCCATCCCCATGCAGACAAGCATCATATCAAGAAGGAAAACATCGGCCTTATTGAAGTTATGGGTCTGGCTGTTCTGCCCAGCCGTCTGAAAAAGGAACTGCACGATCTGGCAGATGCTATCGTAGCAGGCAGGGATATCGCTGTTGACGAAGTTCTGAGCAAGCACGATCCTTGGGTGGAGGAGCTGAAGAAGCAGTACACCTTCACCGAGGACAATGCGCTGGACATCATCCTGCAGGAGACTGGTAAGGTATTTGCTGGAGTTCTGGAAGATTCTGGTGTTTATAAAAATACCCCCGAGGGAAAAGCAGCATTCCAGAAGTTCGTAGATTATGTAAATCACAATCACTGATCCATGATGATTCTGTTTTTGCGATACTGCTGATAATTAATTAAGATATCTATACTATAGTGATTCTCATTTTCTACTCCTCTTGTGGAAAGCTCCTCTGAACTCAGGGGAGCTTTTCGTTATCTTAAGAAGGCGATACTAGTGTTCACAATCATGCCGGAAGAAGAGTTCGGGGATTCTGGGGAATGGAGCTGATGGCGAAGCTGTATATATGATGTCAATATCCAAAAACATACGTACGGTACGTACCAAAGTACAGGGAAAGCCGGATGTGCGCACGGTACGCAAAAAACGGTTTTACACACAACTTTTAGTTCTTGCTTTGGTATATATGATTGTTCAAAAATTACGCAGGTGCGTTTCTGTAATTCCTGAAAGGATTTTGGTATGACCGTAGTGATCTATCAGAAGATAAGGTATCTATAAGTTCGGCAAATAGGAAGTCGCTCCAACTGATCAGCCGGAACGAAGATAAACTCCTGGAAACCATAACCGATGTACAGAAGCAGAAATCAATAAATTGGTTCCTCCGATTGTGATCCTGTCCGTACCTTGTGATCCGGATAGTTCTCACAGCAATTTACCCGGATATTGGCGAAGGATGCGGACGTACGCCGTTGACAGATCAGTAGATGTGCTTTTACAAATATTGACAATTTATAAACAGTCATGTATACTAAAATTATACAACTATATCTATTATTTGATATCTGTACAATAAGCGTAAGAGGTGATTCCTATGAAATTGCGTCTTCCCTCCTGGGCGGTTCTTTTACTGATCTGCGTTGCGGTTGGCGGTGTATTGGGCGTAGTCAACAGTCTGACAGAAGGTCCTATTGCCCAGCAGGCTGTTGAGGCGGCCAATGCGGCACGTCGCGACAGTTTTGCAGATGCCGACTCGTTTGAACAGGTGGAACTCGCTGGTGACAGTGGTGTGGATACCTGCTACATGGCGATGAAAGACGGTCAGCTGGCAGGTTATGTAGCCCAGGTAACCGTAACTGGTTTCGGCGGCCCCATTGAGATTCATGTTGGTATGGATATGGAACAGACCATCACCGGAATCAAGGTGGGCGGCAGTGACTTCTCCGAAACTCCCGGCCTTGGCGCCAAAGCAAAAGATCCTGAGTTTATGGATCAGTTTGCGGGTCTGACCATTCCCACCCAGCTGGGCAGTGACGGTCTGGATGCCATTACCGGCGCAACCATTACCTCCGGTGCTGTCAGCAGTGGTGTCAATAAAGCCGGTTACTTCATCCGGGATCTGATCGATCCCCCCGCAGAGGATAACCGTCCCGAGGATCTGCAGTTCGGCGGAGTGTTGCCCGGTGCTACCACCAAGGAAGAGCAGACCGCGCCTGAGGGCATCGATGCCTTGTATACCTCCGATGCCGGCGTGGTGCTCTTCGTTACCGGAAAGGGCCGCAACGGTGATATGCAGGTTCAGGTTGGTGTCGGTCATAGCGGTCAGGTTGCCGGTGTCTTTATCGATCCTGCCATGCACAAGGAAACCGAAGGCTTGGGCGACCTGGTGAAAGAATCCTACTTCTGGGGTCAGTTCATCGGCAATACCGGCAGCTTCACTATCGGTGATAACATTGATGCAGTCTCCGGTGCTACCATTACCTCTGAAACCGTTGTGGACTGTGTCAACCGTGCCGTGACAGCAGCGCAAGCTTATCTGGATCCTGCGCTGGCAGTGGACATTCCCGAAATGGGAGAAGCCTCCTCTGCTCCTGCCGAAACCAAGCCCTCTTCTGACATCAAGCGTACCCAGGTGGTGAAGACCGGCTCCGGTGTCACAGTACTGAGCGCACGGGACTGGGCAGCGGAATATCCCGAGATCTATGCTTCCTACCTTGCCAACAATGAAAACAATGAGGTCAAGGATCATGTGGAGGAATATCCCATGATCGGCGTGGTTTACGAGGGTATGGCGTTCAATAAATATTACGGCACTGCCCGGGGTCATACATACACCGTTCAGGATATAATTGCCACCGGTCGTCCCCATGCCCTGGCCAATTGCTTCAGCTGCAAGACTCCCGATTTTACTGCCAAGGTCAACGAGATGGGCGAGCTTGCCTACACGCTTCCCTTTGCAGACGTTCTGGCAGAGGTCAACGAATCTGTCAGCTGCTATAACTGCCATGCCAACACCGGCAATGAACTGGTGATCACCCATACTTACCTGTCCGATGCCCTGGGTGAAGAACTGCAGGATGTGGATGCCGCAACGCTCTCCTGTGCCCAGTGCCATGTAGAGTATTATTTCCATCCTACCACCAAGGCAACATCCCTGCCTTATACCAGCTTGGCAACCATGTCTCCCGATGCCATTCTGGATTACTACAATAACACCATGGTGAACGGGCAGAGCTTTGCGGACTACACCAATCCCCGCAGCGGAGTCCGCCAGATCAAGGTGCAGCACCCCGAGTTTGAAACCTTCATGGGTGAGGGAAGCGTTCACAAGAATGACTTCACCTGTGCCGATTGCCATATGGGCAAGGCAACTGCCGCAGATGGCAGCACCTACACCAGCCACAACTGGATGAGTCCTCTGGACAATGCCGCGCTGATGGAAGGCACCTGTTCCGAATGTCACGAGAACCTGGCTGGACAGGTTGCCGAGATCCAGAAGGAAGCCGAACGGCGCACCTACGCCATCGGCTATGAGCTGGAAGCTTTGACGGAAAAGCTGGTGCTGGCTGTGGAAAGCGGCAACTATACCGAGGAAGAACTGAATGCCATTCGGGCAGTTGCCCGGGATGCCCAGTTCTACTGGGACTTCGTCTTCGTGGAAAACAGCGAAGGCGCCCACAACTCCCAGCTGACGAAGCAGTGCCTGGATAAGGCAGAAACACTTCTGAATCAGGCCATGGGTCTGTTCAAAACACAGGAGGGATAAGAAATGAAAAGATTCTATATGTTGCTTCTGGCTGCGCTGCTGATAATGACCTTCTGCGCTTGTCAGAAAACCGAGGAAGCTCCCGCAGAAACCGCTGCCCCCGAAGTTGCTGCCACCGAGGCTGCTGCGCCGGTCGCTGAGGAAGTCCGCACCGCTCAGGTCGTGGAGACCGGCTCCGGTGTTACCGTACTGCGTGCCAATGACTGGGCAGACGAGTATCCCGAAATCTACGCATCCTACATGGCAAACAACGAAAACACCGAGATCCATGATTATACCAAGGATTATCCCATGATCCCCATCGTCTATGAGGGCATGGCATTCTCCAAGTTCTACGGCAGTGCCCGCGGCCATGTTTACACCGTGGAGGACGTAACTGCCACAGGCCGTCCCCATGCCCTGGCAAACTGCTTCAGCTGCAAGACCCCAGACTTTACTGCCAAGGTCAACGAGCTGGGTGATGCTGCCTACACCATCCCCTTTGAGGATATGCTCTCTGAGGTCAATGAGTCCGTCAGCTGCTACAACTGCCATGCTAATACCGGTGATGAACTGGTAGTGACCCACACCTATCTGTCCGATGCCATGGGTGAGGACCTGCAGAAGGTGGCTCCCGAGACTCTGTCCTGCGCACAGTGCCACGTGGAATATTACTTTGCTCCTGCTACCAAGGCAACTACCCTGCCTTACCAGAATCTGGCTACCATGACCCCCGATGCTATTCTGGATTACTACAACCGTACCATCGTGGACGGTCAGCCCTTCGCGGACTACACCAATCCCCGCAGCGGTGTCCGTCAGATCAAGGTGCAGCACCCCGAGTTTGAAACTTACATGGGTGAAGGCAGTGTCCATAAGGATACCTTTACCTGTGCTGACTGCCACATGGGCGAAGCTGTAGCCGCTGATGGAACCACCTACATCAGCCATACCTGGATGAGCCCCCTGGACAACGAAGTCTTGATGAGCGGCACCTGCGCCGAGTGTCACACCGATCTGGTGGGTGAAGTCCGCGCGATCCAGGAAGAGACCGAGCGCCGCACCTATGCCATCGGTTATCTGCTGGAAGGCCTCACCGAGAAGCTGGTGAAGGCTGTGGAAAGCGGCGAATATACCGAGGAAGAGCTGAACGCCATCCGTGCTGTGGCCCGGGATGCCCAGTTCTACTGGGACTTCGTCATGGTGGAAAACAGCGAAGGCGCCCACAACTCCCAACTGAATGCCGAGTGCCTGGATAAGGCAGAGACTCTGGCAAACAAAGCCATGGGTATGTTCAAGTAAGCTATAGAGAGATGATCGCCGTCCGCCATTTCTGACGGACGGCGATTTTTCTATGAAGGAGAAACTGTTTTGCAAAAGAGACTGATGAAATTTCTGCGCTCCATGACCTTCGGTATGATCCTGCTGGGATTGATCCTGCTGTGCAGCTTTCCCGGTTCTGTCATTGCCCAGGGAAATACCCCGGACTGGTATGTGCAGACCTACCCCGACTGGCATGGTGTTATCCTGAAACTGGGGCTGGATGATGTGTTCGGCAGCTGGTATTTTATCACATTGCTGGCGCTGCTGTGTCTGAATCTGACACTTTGTTCTCTGATCCGGATCCGGAATGTGGTGAAGGCATCGAAAAAGGCTGCAGCATCTGCAGCTGAGCGAAAGACCAAGGTATTTCTGTCCGCAGAAGGCACTTCCCAGCTGCGGCAGCTGCTGGAAGAGCGCCATTACAAGAAAGAAGCATTTGGGGAAACCACTGTCTACAGCAAGAATGTAATTGGCTGGTATGGTTCCTTCGTGACCCATCTGGCCATTCTGCTGACGGTGCTGTTTGGCGCGGCCGCCCTGTATTTGCCCAAGGTAACGGACCAGACCTGCTTCCCCGGTGAGAGCCTTCCTATGGAAGATGGAACTTCTATTGCAGTGGAATCCTTTCAGATTGAAAACGGGGAAGGCAAGCTGGATTATGCCAGCGTCATTGAGATCCGCCTTCCAGATGGCAGAACCAGCGGTCAGCAGCGGATCAGTGTCAACTATCCGCTGTCTTTCGGTGGCTACAAGGTTTATCAGCAGACCTACGGCACTGCCGGTGCGGTCACCGTCCGGAACACGGAAACCGGGGGAGAAGATCGCTTCCTTTTGAATGAGATGTGCTTCCTGTCCCTGGACAGCATCAACGGTATTTGGTTTGAAGCGCTGTATCCCGGCTACATCCGGGATGAGAGTGGAAACTTTACTCTGATCACCCAGACCTCCGGTTCCTATGAAGACCCGGTGTACCAGGTACTGCTGGCATCCGAAGGTGTCTACACTCCCGTTATGGTTTTTCCTGGAGAAACCCTAAGCGTTGGTGGTGTGGAATTCACCTTTGAAGATCCCGTGGAATATCCCGGCCTGCGGATCAAGAGAACCCCCGAGGCAGTCAATGTTATGCTGTTCTCGGCCTTTGGTTTGATGATACTGGGCCTTTGGTTCTGCTTCTTCCAGACACCTGCCATTGTTGCTGTCCGTGAGGAAGGTTACACAGTGGCAGGACCCAAACCCCAGGGGCTCATCCTGGAACTGACCGCCCTTTTGGAATCTGAAATTAGAAATGAGGAAACCTTATGTTGAATGGATTGTTTTTTGCGGCTTTGATCGCGTATTTTGTTGCTACGGTACTGGAACTGGGCGGTATGGTATTTAAAAAAGAGAAGATCACCCGCCTGGCATGGTGGCTGTTTGTGGCAGGTGCGGTTTGCAACACGGTCTATTTGTTTGTCCGCGGCGTGATTGCGCAGCGGCTGCCCCTGTCCAACCAGTTTGAGTTTTCCACTGCCTTCGCCTGGGGCGTTGCTATAATGCTCATTGGCTTGCAGGTGAAATCCAAAGCCCAATGGATCCGGGCAGCGGCTATGCCCATGGCATTCTTGATCCTGTCCTATGCTGCCCTGCAGCCCAGAGAAATCACAGAGCTGATGCCCGCACTGAAGAGTGCCTGGTTCGGTCTGCATATTGGCTCTGCTGTGTTCTCCTACGCAGCCTTTGTCCTGGCTGGCTGTGGTGGTCTGCGTTGGCTGCTGCAGGAAAAGAAACTGCCCAATTCACAGCTGGTGCAGTTGGATTACCTTTGTTACCGCTTGGTGGCTCTGGGCTTCCTGCTGCTGACCGTTGTGATCCTGTCCGGTGCCATCTGGGCAGAGCAGGCCTGGTCTGCATTCTGGACCTGGGATCCAAAGGAAACCTGGGCTCTGATCACCTGGATCCTGTATGCCATCTATCTGCATCTGCGGATGCGTAAAAAGATGAGCGGCAAGGTCATGGCCTGGTTCGTGGTCATTGCGGTGCCGGTAGTTTTATTCACCTTTGTGGGTGTCAACACCCTTCTGCCTGGCCTCCATTCCTACGGTTAATTGTTTTATTTACAAACAGACGGACATTGCGTGGATATCTACCTTTGCGGCGAAAGCAGCATTTGAAATCCCAGAGAAGTCCTCTTGATTTCCTCCAAATATAGATATTTGCCCAGGCCGCAATCAACGCTTCCAAGTAATATCTATCAATCTCCCCGGCGCAGTCCGGGGAGATTCTGATACACGCATCGAAGGAGGAATCCCATGCATTTATGTGACCGAATCAATAATGGTATGCTGTTCTATGAACATGGCCATACCGATCCCGCCGATATCCAGAAGGAAAGACAGCTCCAGGAGGAGCGGGATCACTGCAAGGAAGTGGTCTTCGAGTACAACAATACCCACCCAGAGAGGATGTACGCAGACAGGAGATCATGAGAGGCCTTTTGGGCGGTTGCGATCAGCACTTCTTCTTTGAATCGCCTGTACATATGGCCTACGGAAACCATGTGCATAAAGGAAATATCAGTTAGAAGAAATAAATACTATAAATAACTGCGATCATGACGCAAGAAGCGTGAATATTATGTGATTCGAAAAAGAGGTCAAGCAGAGAATATGAGAATCATGGCATCGACTCGCGGTATACTGGTCCCTATGAAGTATCGCCAACCATCTCTGCCCGGTGTGGCACTGGAGGGAACAATGTTCCGCTGGTTAGTGAAGAACCGCCCGTTTACTGTATCGTTGGTAATGTAATCGACTGGGAGCCTGAAAACGGTGGAAACGGCTGCGGATGCAAAGAGAACATAGCTTATACCTTCCTGATAAGTATATTGGGAAGAAAGAAGCGAAGGCGTTAGGATGGGTGTCCGTATTAGGTAATCTGGATGAGGTTGCGCCAGGTAAAATGATTGGCGGCGACATCTAACGAAACCGGAATGGGCATTTACCGCAGGCGGATGGAAGAATCTGGTATGAAGCGGATATAAATTATACTGGTGGTTATCGGAGCAGACACCGGATACTGTATTCCAATGACGGCTTGATTTTTGTAACATACGATCATTATGAAACTTTTGTTGAAATTGTGTAGGAGGTGTGCAACAGGTGGAAGAACGCGAATTAAGAAGGTTCAGTCTGGATTTTTCTGAGTGCAGATATCTGGGCGAAATCTATGCGCAGATAAAGAGTGTGCTGGAATTACCCCAGTGGTGTGGTGAAAACCTGGATGCATTATGGGATGCCGTAACCGGAATGATGTACACTCCTGCAGAGGTGACCATCATGCCTCAAACAAGAACAAAAGAACTGCAGGAGGATGTGAAAGAAATCATTACTGTATTTCAGGAAGCTCGGGATGAATACAATGAAATATCAGTTATTGTTCTTGAAGATACAGAATAAATCAATGTTGAAACTTGCGAACGAAAGTTTCAACTTTTTTCAGAGTTTTAAGATCATAAGGGTACAAAAAAGCTGCATCTAAAGTGTTGCTTAAGGACAAAACAAAAGGACATCCGAATGGATGTCCTTTTTACTGAGCTGCAACAAAATCCTGCAACGACCTGCTGCGGCAGGTCGTTGTTTTGCGCTGTTTTGAATTTGGTTATCAATTCAAAAGCCAGACACCGAAATTCAGATATGCGGCAAAGGTAAGCCAGATCAGATAAGGAATTTGTAATTTACCTGCCAGCGGTTCAACTTTATAAAAGACCAGTATCATACCCAAAACCAGTCCCCACAGAAGCAGCAGCCAGAAAAATGCTGCCCCAAAGGCTTGCAGGTTGAAGAAAATCAGACTCCAGAAGAAATTGACAACCAGCTGAATGATATACAGATTGATTCCCCAGCTGCGGTTTCTGGAAGCTTCGCTCAGCCAGATTCGGGCACCGCTGAAGCCAAGAAGGGCATACAGGATTCCCCAGACAATAGGAAACAGCCAGCCGGGAGGAGACAGGGGCGGCTGTGCAATGGTATCCATGTAGACCTGCATGGCATCCTTCGTCAGCCAGCCGGACAGACCGCCTACTGCCTCAGTCAAAAGGATCCAAAGGGCATAGGTTTTCCAATTATGCTTATTCATGATCATCACCCGGTACTAGCCTATGGAAAAAACGCGGAATTATGAATGACCGTTGACAGTTTTCTGCGGATATGATAACGTAAAGAAAAAGGAAAGGTGGAATTTCTTTGTATAGAGCCTCTGAAAGCCGTTACGATTCTATGCCCTATCATTCTTCCGGAAACAGTGGCCTGCGGCTGCCAACAGTGTCCTTTGGTCTTTGGCATAATTTTGGTGATACCGGCAATTTTGAAAATATGCGCAATATGTGCCGCACAGCCTTTGATCATGGCATAACCCATTTTGACCTTGCCAATAATTATGGCCCGCCGGAGGGAACGGCGGAAATTCATTTTGGCCGTCTCCTGAAAGAGGATCTGATGCCTTACCGGGATGAACTGGTCATTTCCACCAAGGCTGGCTATTACATGTGGCCTGGCCCTTACGGTGACTGGGGCAGCCGGAAATATCTGCTGTCCAGTCTGGATCAGAGCCTGAAACGGATGGGCCTTGACTATGTGGATATTTTCTATCACCACCGGATGGATCCCAACACCCCTTTGGAGGAGACCATGGGTGCGCTGGCAACGGCGGTGCAGTCCGGCAAGGCATTGTATGTGGGTCTGTCCAATTATAACGGCGAAAAGCTGGAGCAGGCTGCTTCCATTTTGCAGGATATGCGGGTGCCCTTTGTGATCAATCAGAACCGCTATTCCATTTTCGACCGTACCATTGAAGAAAACGGTTTGAAGGAGACGGCTGCAAAGCTGGGCAAGGGTATCATTGCCTTCTCTCCGTTGGCCCAGGGCCTGCTGTCTGACCGTTACTTAAAAGGCATCCCTGCCGACAGCCGGATCATGACCGATGGCCGGTTCCTGAAAAATGCCGCACTGACGCCCCAGCGGCTGGAACAGATCCGTAAGCTGAACGCGCTGGCACAGCAGCGTGGCCAGACGCTGGCGCAGATGGCCCTGGCCTGGGTTTTGAAGGACGGTATTGTCACCAGCGTTCTGGCAGGTGCTTCCCGCCCGGAACAGATCCTGGACAATATCCAGGCGGCAAAGAACACCAGCTTTACGGAAGAAGAACTGAAATTGATCGATGCAATTTGCGCGGAATAAATAATTTGCCGGGTATCCAACAGGATACCCGGCTATTCTTATGGGTTCAGCGCCTCTTTTGCAGAGCGGACAGCTTTCTCACTGGTTTGCTGGATATGCCACTCATCCAGCCCCGGTGCGCCCATGGGAACACCCTCTCTGCGAAAACGCATTCCACTTTCAATTTCCGCTTTGCCGCTCATATGGAAGGCGCAAGCGCCGGGAACGGTTTGGAGAAAATCAGAGATGACAGAGGCATTGACACCGGCACCGATGAGAACCTCCGGGCCGTCCAGTTCCTCCCGCAGTTCAATCAGTTTTGCAATAGTCGTTTTGCCGGCCTTGCAGTTTCCGGCACCGCCGCTGGTAAGCACCGTGTCAAAGCCCAGAGCTGCCGCATCCCGGTAGGTTTGGCACAGATCCCGGGAGACATCGATGCACCGGTGCAGGGTCAGTCCGAGGCCGTCAGCAGCGTTCAGAAGAGGGGCCATGGTACTGGCATCCAATCTGCCATCAGCAGTCAGACAGCCAATAACAAAACCGTCAGCGCCTGCGTCCCGGAGTATCTCCATTTCCATAGCCATCTGCTGAATTTCTTCCTGTGTATACAGAAAATCCCCGGCCCGGGGCCGCATGAGACAGCGTACCGGAATGTTGCTTACCTGCCGGATCTGACGCAAAAGGGCAGGAGAAGGGGTCAGACCACCCACCGCCAGGGCAGAGCACAGCTCCAGCCTGTCCGCGCCGCCGTTAATGGCTGCTATGGCAGAAGCGTAGGAATCCACACAGACTTCCAATAATTTTACCATAAGATCACCTCAAAACCGGAATAATTTTATTATAATTGATACCTGTCAATTTGACAACCGAAAGTTGACGAAAAAGGAAGAAAGGGGTATAATAAACCCTAGAAACCCAAGACTTAACCTATTGGAGGTAATCTTATGAGCAAAACTGTTCAGGATGTTATGAACCTGATCCAGGAAAACAATATTCAGATGGTGGACTTCAAAATGGTCGATATCAACGGCCAGTTCCGCCATGTGACCATCCCTGCCCGGGACTTTAACGAAGAGATCATGCGCGAAGGTGTTGGCTTTGATGCTTCCAACTATGGCTATGCTGTGGTGGAAAAGTCTGACATGGTCTTTATTCCCGATCCTGACACTGCTGTTATCGATCCCTTCTGCCAGGTACCCACCCTGTCCATGACCGGCAATGCCATGATCATCGACTATCCCGCCAACCGTCCTCTGGCACAGTATCCCAGAAACATCGTTCTGGCTGCGGAAAAGTATATGCAGGACTCCGGCATTGCTGACACCATGCTGATCCTGCCTGAGTTTGAATTCTATCTGTTCAATCAGGTGGGCTGGGAGGTTCAGCCCTACTCCATCGGCATGAATCTGGATTACGATCAGTCTTACTGGAACTCCGGCATCCAGGGCCAGGGCGTTGTGGTTCCCAAGCAGAAGAATTACCACATTGCCAAGCCCTTCGATCCCACCTATGAGTGCCGCAGCGAAATGTGCCTGCTGATGGAAGAGGCCGGTATCCCCATCAAGTACCATCATCCTGAGGTTGCTGCCTCCGGACAGTTTGAGATCGAGCCCAAGCTGGGCAAGATGTCCACCATGGCCGACGCTTCCATGATGATCAAGTATATCATCCGCAATACCGCTCTGAAGCACGGCTACAGCGCAACTCTGATGCCCAAGCCCGTCTATGGTGAGGCCGGCAACGGTATGCACGTTCACATGCTGCTGTTGAAGGATGGCGAGCCTGTTTTCTCCGATGACAACGGCTACAGCCACCTCAGCAAGGAAGCCCACTGGTTCATGGGTGGCCTGCTGAAGCACATCGCTTCCCTGTGCGCTCTGACCAATCCTTCCACCAACTCCTTCAAGCGTCTGGTGCCCGGCTTCGAGGCTCCTGTTACCGTTGGCTATGCTACCTCCAACCGCTCTGCGGTTATCCGTATCCCCGCCTACGCCAAGACACCCAAGATGCGCCGCTTCGAGCTGCGTAACCCTGATGCCACCTGCAATCCCTACTTCTGCTACGCTGCCATCCTGATGGCAGGCCTGGACGGCATCAAGAACCAGATCGATCCCCACGAGAACGGCTGGGGCCCCTACGACATGAACCTGTATAACCTGCCCGAAGAGGAGAAGAAGAAGCTGAAGGGTCTGCCCACCTCTTTGGAGGCCGCTCTGGATGCTCTGGAAGCCGATCACGACTATCTGACTGCCGGCGGCGTTTTCCCCGAGGAGCTGCTGAAGAACTTTATCAAGACCAAGAGAGCAGAATGTGCAGAACTGGCCAAGGTTCCCCATCCTGCTGAGTTTGAGAAGTATTATAACCTGTAATAATCTTTGCCACCCGGTGCATTTTGTGCCGGGTGGCTTGCTTATTTAAGATTATTTTAAGATTAACCCAGTTTCGTTGACACTCAGTTGGTATGCCAATATAATGATAAACAGAAAGGAGTGTTTCCTATGAAAAAGTTGCTGGCATTGATTTTGACAATGATATGCGTTGTTTCTCTGATGGGATGTGGAAAGACGGAAACGTTGGAAAATCCCTATCGGCTGAAAACACAGATTCTGGAACGGTATCACAATGGAGAAACCCAGACCACCAGGACAGAGTACATCTATGACGAAAATGGATGGCTTATTGAGACGCAGACCTTTGACGGCGAGGAATGGTGGTATACTACCCGATTCATCCGGGATGAGAAAGGAAACAGTCAGGGCAGTGAAACCAGCTACGCTGATGGAACCCAAATGAAAGAGGTTGCGCTGACACTGGATAAACAGGGGCGGATGCTTACCAGTGAAAGCTACCTGAACGGGAAACTGGAAAAGACTACGGAATATGGATATAACGATGATGGTCAGATCACGAAACGGTATACCACCACGATCGATACGCTTGGTGGAGAAGACAGAGTATCCTGTATTGACAGTACATTTGACCAACAAGGCAATCTCGTCCGGGAGGATGTTCGTTGGGAGCCCGGTAATGAGACTGGTTATAATCTGTATCTTTATGAAAACGGCAAACTGATCCGGGAAGAAAGCTACAGCGGCGAAAAACTGGATGTTTATAAAGAATACACCTTTGATGATACCGGTTTGGTTCAGACGGCCCTTACCAAAAAGGGGGAAACCTTTATCCAGAGCAAACACGTTACCACGTTCGATGAATATGGAAATCCTCTGGAAGTGCTGGCCTTTGCCTATGGCTCCGAATTTGCACGGCTTGGAAAAACAGAAGAGGAACCGGACAGCCGGACGACCAATATTTACGAGGAAGCAAAACCATAAGGAAACAGGGCTTCTATTCGCATGGAAAGCTTCGTTAAAAACACCAGACTGCTTTAAAACAGTCTGGTGTTCTGTCTTGACGAAAGAAAATTCATTGTGTAAAATAAATTGGAATCTATCGATCAGGAGGAAAGGAAAATGAAACGACTGACTTGCGTGTTGCTGGTTTTGATGCTACTGCTGTGCGGTTGCGGCGGTCCTGCCGCGGCAGCGCCTGCGGAATATGATCTGGCACCGGTTCTGGAAGCCAATCAGGTGGAAAGCCTGGTTGCCCAGTATGACAATTACATTGTAAACTGCCAATACCCGGACGGTACCACCGTCGATTTGTACATGGACCGGGACAGCTATTTCTCCACGGACGGTGTGACAAGCTATCTGTTCACCCCCGAGGAGCAGTGTGTGGTCAGCACTGAGCCCGGCATGGAATACTTTGACCGCTATCTGAATCTCTTTGGGGAGGATATGGCTGCCCAGTGGCGGATGGATGCCGGTATGGGGGCGGAGTCTCAGTACGAAAAAGTCGTTTCCTGGGAAGAAACTGACGGTGTGGCCCGTATCGGGACGGAACTGGAGCCGGAATACTGGAGTGAAGATCTGGCCCAGATGGGCTATGTGGGTGAAGATGGAGATGTTTATATCTGCGAATACGAAGTGGAATCCGAAACGAATCGGATCCTCCGCTCCAACGAGTACATCCGCAGAAAAGATGGCACTGTGGAGCCTTTGGGGGTGGTGACCTTTGCAGTGAATGGTGAGAAGCCGGAGCAGATGCAGGTGATCATTGACGAAGCGAAGGCGATTGATGCACTGCCCGGGAATCAGACCCGGACAGTCACCTGTGTGGTGGATCCCGGTTCCACGGAGGAACGTACCCTTTCCAAAACTGTTCTGCTGGGCAGCTATGTGATGCTGCCGGAGAATATGAACGGTTATGCCCTGTTCCTGGATGCTGAGGGCACCGAGCCTGTGAGCGGCCTGCTGGAGGATGTATTCCAGGACAGCTTTACCGTTTATGCCCTTCAGAAAGCAGATGCAACGTAAATAAGAATATCAAACATGGTAATGAACACCCTTCCTTTTGGAAAGGTGTTCATTCAGCGCGTCGAAAAATCCCTTCGGGCTTTTCCGCCAGCTTTTTGCAGTCTGCTGTGCGCACTCCTTGTGCGCCGCTGGCGCACAACTCGCACACTTGCAGCCTGAGATGTATTTTTGCCCACGTACACGCCGCGGCCAAAAATGATTTGAAATGGGTTTGCCGCTTTGCCAGCAAATTCTGCGCAGCTTTTTTAACAGTCTGAATGAACACCTTTCCTTTTGGAAAGGTGTTCATTATTTAAGAATGTTTTAAACTTAGGCAGGTACCGTTGACACATGGTTTGATTGAAAATATAATGAAAAAACAGAAAGGGGTCTGCTTATGCTGTATAAAATGATCGAGATTATGTTGGCGGCTGTGCTGCTGGTGCCCACATTCTGGCTGCTGAACCGGGTAACATTCCATAACTGGAAACGGACAATTCACTATTTTGTTTTTGGCCTTTATCTGGCAGCGGTTTATTCTTTTGCAGGGCTGCCTACGCTGCAATTTATGCGGCTTGAACTGAATCTGGAGTGGATGCCTTTCATGCCTATGCTGGCAGATCTGAAAAATACAGTTTTGAATGTGGCACTGTTTGTTCCCCTGGGGATACTGCTGCCGTTTCTCTGGGAGACATACCGCACCGGAAAAGCTGCGATTCTGTTTGGTTTTGGTATGAGTCTGAGCATTGAACTGCTGCAAATTTTTACCTACCGGGCAACGGATATCAACGACCTGATTGCCAATACCCTGGGAACAGTGATTGGCTACGGCATCTATCAGCTTGCAATCCGTTTGATTCCGGCACTGGGGAAGCATGGAACGGGGAAGAATGAAATCGCAGTTGTGATGGCAGCGGTTTTTCTGGTAATGTTCTTTTTGCAGCCTTATCTGGCATCGGCTTTTTATGCGATCACATAAGAAAACGCCAGACTGTTGCAGTCTGGCGTTTTTGCTTATTTTTTACGGTTTTCCATGTATTCGTCCAGTTTTTTAATGGCCTGGCCGCCCATGGGAAGAATGGCGATCATGTTGAAAATGGTCATCAGGCCGATGCCGATGTCGCCTAAGTCCCAAACGAAGGTGTAGGCTGCCAGACCGCCGATGAACAGCATCACCAGGGCCAGAACTTTGTAAACAGTCTGAGCCTTCCAGCTGTCACCGAAGAGATAGCTGACATTGCTGCGGGCGTAGTACAGAATTCCAATGAAGGTAGAGAAGCTGAACAGCCACAGAGTAATGGCAGTGAAGATGACACCAGCCTGACCGAAATGGTGGCCCATGGCGGTCTGCAGCAGCTCCATGCCCTGCAGGCCAGAGAGCTTATCCTCGGGAGCCAGCAGCATGATCATAGCGGTGCAGGTGCAGATGACGATGGTATCGATGAACACACCGAAGGCCTGGAACAAGCCGGCCTTTGCAGGATGGCTGACGTTGGCAGCGGCAGCGGCGCAGGGGGCAGAGCCGGAACCGGCCTCATTGGAGAACAGACCTCTCTTCACACCGTTCATCAGAGCGGCACCAAAGCCACCGGCAACAACCTGGCGCAGGCCGAAGGCCTCCTCAAAGATCCGGGTAAAGACCGCAGGCAGCAGGGAAGCATTGGTGATAATGACCCACACGGCGATCAGAAAATAGAAGGCAGCCATAATGGGTACCATGATGTCCAGAACCTTCACGGTGGTATTCTTCCGCAGAACCACGATGGCAGCCAGCGCCACCAAAATCACAGTAGACACAATGGGCGCGATGCCGAAGGCGTTTTCAAAAGCGGAGGATACGGAGTTGCTGATGACCTGGCTGACACCGCACCAGCACAGAAGCCCGGACAGGGCGAACAACACAGCGATCCAGTGATGGCGCTTTTCTTTGCCCTTGGTGAAAAATGCGTGGATGTAGTGGGCCGGGCCGCCCCGGTAGAACCGTAGAGGGGATCCTCTTCTTTATACATCTGGGCCAGGGTGGACTCGACGTAAGCCGTAGAGGAACCGATCAGTGCCGTGATCCACATCCAGAACACAGCACCGGCACCGCCGGCGGAGACGGCAGCCACAACACCGACCATGTTGCCCATACCCACACGGGTGGCAGTGGCAACGATCAGGGTCTGCAGGCCGGAAATAGCGCCGCCATCCTTACCCTTACCTTCCCGTTCCAGAGCGATGCGGATCATTTCCGGGAAGCAGCGGATGGGCAGACATTTTGTGCGGATGGTAAACCAGATGCCTGCGGGAATCAGCATCAGAACCATCAGGGAAATGCCAATGGAGCCACCGCCGGGCAGGGGGATAAAAAACAAATCACCCCATAAAAGATTGTAGATAAAGGAAATTATATTCATGTTTATATACCTCTTGATTTAATTCTACAAGAGTATATAATAAGAATCAGGATTTGTCCAATTGATGTTTTTTGTAGATGGATTTAATTTTTAAATGATTTGAATAGACAAAAATCGTATTTGAATCTGTAAAAATGAGGTGATGATATGGATATTCGCAGTCTGAATATCTTTATAGAGGCGGCAGAACTGGGCAGCTTTACCCGCACCGGCGAAAAACTTGGTTACTCCCAGCCAACAGTTTCTTTTCAGATCAAGCAGCTGGAAAAGGAAATGGGTGCCCAGCTCTTTGACCGGATCGGGCACACGGTTTCTCTGACGGATGCTGGCCGGGATGCGCTGCCCTATGCCCAGCAGATCTGCCATATGTTTGAAGAGATGGTTTTGGGAAGCTCCCAGAGAGGTGAACCCAGTGGCATTCTGCGGCTGGGCATGGCGGACTCTCTGTGTGCGCCGCTGATCGTGGGACATTTCGGTGAGTTTAATAAAAAGTATCCTAAGGTTTTGGTGCATATGTCCACCGGCGATACGGGACAGCTGCTGGAATATCTGGATCATAACGCGGTGGATATGATCGTTACTATGGACGATCATGTGTATGATACAAACTATGTTATTGCCGATGAAGAGGAAATCGACGTCCATTTTGTAGCATCGGCTAACCATCCTCTGGCAAAGGAGGAATCGGTTACCGTTGAGCGGCTGATGGAGGAACCGTTTATGCTGACGGAGAAGGGCATGAGTTACCGGCGGCTGATGGATGAAAAGCTGGCAAGAAGCTCTCTGGAAATCCAGCCGGTTTTGGAAACCGGTCAGGCAGATTTGATCTGTTCATTGGTGGAGGAAAACGCAGGTATTGCTTTTCTTCCGGATTATGTGACTGAAGCAAGTGTAAAGAAGGGAAAGGTTGTCCGTTTGGAGGTGCCGGATTTCCAGATTGTTGTCTGGAAGCAGCTGCTGTTCCGGCGGGAAAAATGGGTGTCTATGCAGATGCGGGCAATGATCGAGCATCTGGCAGATATCCGTCTCAGCGGGGGCACAGTATGAAAAAAAGAATGTGTGTTCTTTTTCTGGCACTGCTGCTGGCAGGCTGCAGCAAGGAAGTGGTAACGGAATCGCCTGCTGTAGAAGCAGGGCCGACAGAATTGGTGCAGATGGAAACTCTGCCAATCCAAACACAGCCCCAGACGCTTCCGGAAGTGCCGGAAGATACGGAATTTGTGCGGGTTGCGGATTACATTCCCGGCATTTACCAGGAACTGCTGTATGCCACAGACCGGAACTTTACCGGTCAGGTGATCTATGACTTTCAGGATGCGTATCTTCGCTACGGAACCGTGAAAAAGCTGAAGGCAGTGAGTGAAGATTTGGCGGAAATGGGAATCTTTTTAAAAATCTGGGATGGTTTCCGGCCTGTTTCTGCCCAGTTTGCCCTCTGGGAAATCTGTCCGGATGCCAGGTATGTTGCCGACCCCAACAAAGGCTTTTCCTCCCACAGCCGAGGAAATACTGTGGATCTGACTCTTGTGGATACCAATGGTATAGAATTTCCCATGCCCACAGGTTTTGACGATTTTTCAGCCAAGGCTGACCGGGATTATTCTGACTGTACGGAAGAACAACGGAACAATGCGGTGATCCTGGAACTGATCATGGAGAAACACGGCTTTACCGGCTATGCTGGAGAATGGTGGCATTATACCGATACGGACAGTTATTCAGTGGAAGAGAATTTTGATCCGGAATAATATGCCTGACCGGGAAACATTTGTAAATATTACACGAACGATCCGCTGTTGCGGATCGTTTTTTATGTGGATTATTGTATTGACAAAAACTTGTTTATAAGTATAATTGTATACATTCGTACAAAAGAGCAGAACCAACCCCTCGAAAGGAGCAACCTCTATGCTTGAGATTTCCAGCAAAACCAATCTGCTTGAGCAGAAGTCTTACAAATATTCCCTGCAGGATGTGGCAGAGCCTAACCTGCTGCGGGATGTATATTCCTACGGCACCATTCCCAAGGTCGCCTTTAACCACCGGCGCGTGCCTATGGCAATGCCGGAGGAAATCTGGATCACCGATACCTCCCTGCGGGACGGCCAGCAGAGTGTGGAGCCCTACAGCGTGGATCAGATCGTGAAGATCTATGATCTGCTGCATAAGTTGGGTGGCCCCTATGGCATTATCCGCCAGACAGAGTTCTTTATTTACAGCAAGAAGGACCGGCAGGCCATTGAAAAGTGCATGGAACTGGACTACCAGTTCCCGGAGATCACCAGCTGGATCCGGGCCAGTAAAGAGGACTTTAAGCTGGTTAAGGATCTGGGCATCAAGGAGACCGGTATTCTGGTTTCCTGTTCCGACTACCATATCTTCAAGAAGATGAAGATGTCCCGTTCCCAGTGCATGGATTATTATCTTGGTACCATTAAGGATGCCTTTAACGCTGGTGTTGTGCCCCGCTGCCATCTGGAGGATATTACCCGGGCCGATTTTTACGGCTTTGTGGTTCCCTTTGTCAATGAGTTGCAGGCACTGAGCCGGGAGGCTGGTATCCCTGTTAAGATCAGGGCCTGTGATACTATGGGTTATGGCGTTCCTTACACGGAAGCTGCCATGCCCCGGTCTGTTGCCGGTATTATTTACGGTTTGCAGCACTACGCTGATGTTCCCAGTGAATGTCTGGAATGGCATGGACATAACGATTTCTATAAGGCTGTTGCCAATGCTTCCACTGCCTGGTTGTACGGTGCCTGTGCTGTCAACTGTTCTCTGCTGGGTATCGGTGAGCGTACCGGCAATGTGCCCCTGGAGGCTATGGTCTTTGAATACGCCTCTCTGCGGGGCTCTCTGGATGGCATGGATACCACAGTAATTACCGAGATTGCGGATTTCTTCAAAAAAGATGTAGGCTATGATATCCCGCCCATGACCCCCTTCACCGGTTCTGCCTTTAATGTGACCCGGGCAGGTGTTCACGCTGACGGCCTGATGAAGGATGAGGAGATCTATACCATTTTCGATACCAAAAAGATCCTCAACAAGCCTGCCACCGTCCAGATCAGCAAGACCTCGGGCCTTGCCGGTATTGCCTACTGGATCAACCAGAATTACCGTCTGGAAGGGGATGACCGGCTGGATAAGAAGTCCCCTCTGGTCATTGCCATGAAGGAATGGGTGGATGAACAGTATGAGGATGGCCGCCAGAATGTGATGACTGACCATGAGCTGGAAGAAAAGATTGCCCAGCTGGCGCCTGAACTGCGGAAGGATTAAGGAGAATAACTATGCTGAAACAATTTAAAAGTACATCTCTGGCGGATCAGGTTTTTGACCGGCTGGAAAATGATATCATTCAGGGCGTTTATCAAAAGGGCGAGATCCTCACCGAACTGAAGCTGGTGGAGCAGCTGGGTGTCAGCCGTACCCCTATCCGGGAGGCGCTGCGCCGGCTGGAACAGGAACGGCTCATTGAAGATGCAGGAAAGGGCTCCCGGGTTCTGGGAATCACAGAAGATGACCTGCTGGATATTATGACCATCCGGGAACGGATCGAGGGAGTTGCCGCCTACTACGCAACATTAAATCTGACTCCCGAGAATCTGAAAGAGTTGACCCATCTGGTAGATTTGCAGGAATTCTATTTTGAAAAGCATGACGCGGAGCGTCTGCGCCAGGTGGACGACCAGTTCCACGATGCCATCTGCTATATGAGCAAGCGTAATGTCATTATTGACACTGTGGTACCGCTGATGCGCAAGACCCGCCGCTATCGCCGTCTGGCGATGGATGACTGGGATCGGGTGCCCAACACCAAGCGGGAACACTTTGAAATCTTCCAGGCTATCGCTTCCGGTGATGCCAAGCTGGCGGAAGAACTGACAACAAAACATATCACCAATGCCAAGATCCACATGCTGGAAAGCATGAAGAACCAGGGCTGAGAAAAGGAAAGGTGAACGCTATGATGAATATTGACCAGGCTGTAGAAGCCTTTAAGGTACTGCTGCAGGAGCAGCAGGAGCGCATTGCCAACATGTCTACGGAAAAAACGGATTTTTCCACAAAGAAGGTTGTTACCATTGGTGTTATCGACGGTGACGGCATCGGCCCCATTATCACCAAACAGGCAACCCGGGTTCTGGAAAAGCTGCTGGCTGATGAGATCAATGCAGGCTCCATTATTCTTAAGTATATCGAAGGCCTGACCATCGAAAACCGGATGGCCTGCGGCAAGGCTATCCCTGATGATGTGCTGGCGGAGATCAAGTCCTGTGATGTGCTGCTGAAGGGCCCTACTACCACACCCCATGGCGGCACCATGGAATCTGCCAACGTCTCCATGCGCCGGGAGCTGGACCTGTATGCCAATTGCCGTCCTGTTTCCATCCCCGAAAAGAATATCGACTGGATGTTCTACCGGGAAAATACCGAAGGTGAGTACGTTCTGGGAAGCCGTGGCGTAGAACTGGACGGCATGGCAGTGGACTTCAAGGTCACCACCGATCTGGGTACCAGGAGAATTGCAAGAGCGGCCTTTGACTATGCAAAGAACAACGGCAAGACCCATGTCTCCATCGTTACCAAGGCCAATATCATGAAGAAGACTGACGGTAAATTCACTGCCATCGCCCACGAAGTTGCCAAGGACTATCCCGGCATTGAAGTGGAGGATTACTACATCGACATTATGACCGCAAACCTCATCAAGGAGCCTCTGCGGGAGAAGTTCCAGGTGGTGCTGCTGCCCAACCTCTACGGCGACATTATCACCGACGAGGCTGCCCAGATCCAGGGTGGTGTGGGTACTGCAGGCTCTGCCAACATTGGCGATAAGTATGCCATGTTTGAGGCCATCCATGGCTCTGCGCCCAGAATGATCGAGCGGGGCATGGGCGAATATGCCAATCCTGCTTCCATCATCAAGGCCGGCGCCATGCTGCTGCGGCACATCTGCCGCGGCGAGGCTGCTGCAAAGCTGGAGAAGGCCATGGATGTCTGCACCGTGGAAGTCAAGTCTGACGGCAGCGCCGCTTCCGCTGCAGAGTATGCCGATGCCTTGATGGCACTTCTGTAAGATAATAAAATGTAGGGCGGGAATACATTCCCGCCGGGCACCATCGAGAATTGAGCGGTTTATGGGAACGCTCAAAGGTGACGACTGCCCGGCGGGGATGTATCCCCGCCCTACGGGTATTTACTTAGTATCCTAAGGATTTATCCACAACGTGAAGCATGGGCGCGCCCTTATGGAACCGCTTCAGATTTTCACAGAAGGTATCCACCAGCGTATCCCGGGTAAAGGCCATGGTCATCTTGCCGGAGCAGTGAGGTGTTACCAACAGACCGGGGGTATTCCAGGCCGGGTCATTCTCGGGAATGGGTTCTTCCCGGAATACATCCAGAGCTGCGCCAGCCAGATGGTGCGCGTTCAGCGCGTCAATAACGGCATCCTGGTCGATGCTGTTGCCGCGGCCTACGTTGACCAGGAAAGCACCCTGCTTCAGCATGGCAATTCTTTCACGGGAAATCAGATTGTTGGTCTCGGCAGTGCCGGGCAGGGTCAGTGCCAGGATATCTGCCTGGGGAAGGACAGTATCGATCTGGTCGATGGCCACTGCCTCATCGAAGCCCTCTGGGCAGCGGCCGGAGCGGTTGACACCGATGATCTTTTTCGGCAGGAAGGGCCGCAGACGCTTGGCAAAGTTGCTGCCAATGTCGCCGGTGCCGCAGATGACAATGGTGGCATCGTAGATAGAACCGATCATCAGATCGCTGCGGAACTGCTTTGTCTGGACGAACTCATAGTATTCCGGATACCGGCGCAGCATCATCAGGGTCACCATGACCATGTGCTCGGCGATGGTCACACCATAGGCACCGGAACCGTTGGTGAGGATGGTGTTTTCAGAAAGAACCTGAGTCTTGATCAGCGGGTCAACACCAGCATAATAGCTGGCGAACCACTGCAAATTGGGAGCAGCCTTCACAAGATCGGGAGAGCGGCCGTCAGAGGGACCGAAAACAATGTGAACATCCTCCATGTGAGGGATTGCGGCATCGTTGTCGGGATAATAGGAGATGGAACAGCCGGTGGCTGCGGCAGCAGAAGCCAGTCTGTCCTTGTGGTTTTCGTCAAAGGCAGTTCCGATGACGGCAATGTTGTGTTTCATAGAGCATTCCTCCTTTTTTAATAGGATAACGAAAAACAGACCATTCGTCAATGAAAAGGTGAAAAATATGTCAATAGAAAAGGTCAGAACCTATTTTTCCGGGTTCGGCATGGAAGAACGCATTCTGGAATTCCCGGTTTCCAGTGCCACGGTGGAATTGGCAGCCAAGGCCCTGAACTGTGAAGGCTGCCGGATCGTCAAAACCCTGTCCTTCAACGTAAATGGCAAAGCCATTCTCATCTGTGCCGCAGGCGATGCCAAGGTAGACAATGCCAAATACAAAGCCCGATTCGGTGTCAAAGCCAAGATGCTCTCTCATGAAGAAGCGGCGGAAATGATCGGGCACGCTGTTGGCGGCGTCTGCCCCTTTGCCGTCAATGATGGTGTGGAGGTCTATCTGGATGAATCCATGAAACGGTTTGAGACCGTTTTCCCGGCGGCGGGCAGCAGCAATTCTGCCATTGAACTGACGATTCCGGAGATGGAAATGTATTCCGGCTTCATTGCCTGGGTGGATGTGTGCAAGGCATGGCAATAAGAAAAGCGTTCTGTAAATAAAAAAACGGCGGCCGTTTGGCCGCCGATCCTATTTACAAAGGGAAACAAAATGGTCAAACAACTTCTGCTGATCGGGCCTGTGTCTGCTCAGATGTTCCGGATGCCATTGGACGGCGATGCAGAAGGGGTGGCCCGTCAGTTCAATGGCTTCCACAATGCCGTTATCACTGACAGCACTGACGATGAGACCGTTACCCAGCACATCAACAGCCTGGTGGTGGAGGCTGTTGACCACAATTACTTCCTCCGGGAGCAGGGAAGATAGGGTACTTCCTGGGGTGACGTGAACCTTGTGAAAGCCCCTGGCCCGGGTTTTGAAGTCGGAATGTCCTTCAATATGCTGGTGCAGTGTGCCGCCTAAGTATACGTTCAGAAACTGGCAGCCCCGGCAGATACCGAAAATGGGCTTGCCTGTGGTCAGGAAAGCGTCCAGCAGCTTCCATTCCGCATCGTCCCGGAGGGCGCTGGATTTGCCGCATTTTTCGTGACGGGGTTGGCCGTAGCGGCTGGGCTCAATATCGTCGCCGCCGGGCAGGAGAAGGCCGTCACAGGCCAGTGCCTTTTCGGGAAGTTTTGGATCATCCATTTCGATCCAGCAGATTTCTGCTCCTGCACGGCGGAGAGACTGGACGTATTTGCTTTTCATATACAGGCGGAATGGACTGTTTCCCCATTGGGGCAAGGCGATGATTGGCTTTTTCACCACAGATCCTCCATATTTAAAACACTGTCGTCCACGGTCAGCTGCTCCAGAATGCCGTTCTTCAAACGGTAGCCTTCACCGCACAGAAGCAGACCGTGTTGATCCTGGTAGAAGTAGCTGTTATCTGGCAGGGCAAAGAATTCATGGCCCATGCTGTCAGCAAAAGTAACATCCTCATAAAGCCGTTTTCCGTCCAGCATATAGTCCTTGGCCTTCTGGTAATGGGGCAGGATATTCACGGAGGTCAGACCCAGACCGGGGGAGAAGCGCTTGAAATTTGGAGCGGATTCACCAGGCTCCTCCGGCTGAACATAGACGGTGTCTGCCATATCCATTGAGCCGGCGCTGATACCCATAACGGTACCCCGGAAAAGTTTCAGCAGATGCCGAAGGCGGATCTTACGGAAGAAGGCGTTTTGTGTGGGAACATGTCCGCCGGAGAGAACAATAAAATCACAATGGGTTATGAGGTTATAAGCCCGGTTGGCATTGGTGCCGTCGAGTACCTCATAACCGCTGAAATGGATACCGACCTCTGCAAAAGCGGCAGAGGTGATGGAAGCGAATTCACAGATACCACGATGATCCCGGGGGTCTGCGCAGATAAAAACGACCTTGGGATTCTCCGGCAGTGCACTGCGGATCCGGTCAATGAAGCCATTACGCTCACTTAAAATGGCACGGGGTGCGCCGTCGATGAAAGGGGAACTGGTGATAAAACAATTCATGGGAACCTCCAAAGGGGAATGAAAAATGCAGGGGGCGATACTCACATAGCCCCTTGTATGAAACTGTAATTGCATCTGAAAAGGGACGATGTGGGCATCAGCCCCTATGGGTGTGCGCTATATTCTGGCGCCGGGAAAATACTCCTCCACAAAATCCACCTTATCCACCTGGAAGCTCCTGCCATTGAGGTATTCCAGAGAACCGGCACCGGTGGTGAAGGCAAAGGTAAGCTTATAAGAATACAGAGCCTGATAATTCCGGTCAAAGCGTTTGTCCAGCTTTCCATATTTGCCGTCGCCCAGAAGGGGATGACCGGCGTGGGCAAACTGGGCACGGATCTGGTGCGTCCGGCCGGTAATCAGCTCGCATTCCACCAAGGAAAGGCCGTTTTTGGAAGAAATTGTTTTGTAATTGGTCTGGCAGGATTTGCTGCCTGCTTGGGGAGTATCGGTGACAAAGACCCGGTTCTTCTTGGCATCCTTGAAAAGGTAACCCTTCAGACTGCCTTCTCTGGGCTTCGGAGTGCCTTCGACGATGGCCAAATACCGCTTATCCAGCTCCCGGTCCTTAATTTTCTGATTCATGACCCGAAGGGCCTCAGCGGTCTTGGCGGCGATGACGATACCGCCGGTGTTCCGGTCAATGCGGTTGCACAGGGCTGGGGTGAAGGCGTTTTCCTCCCTGGGCCGCCATTCCCGCTTCTGGTATAAGTAGGACTGAATGTGGTCGATGAGGGTTCTGCCGTATTCGGCACCGTCATGGGGATGAACGGCAAGGCCGGGACGTTTGTCTACCAGAAGAATGTGTGCATCCTCGTAGACGATATTCAGCCTGGGATTGGCAACTGTCAGGTAGGCATTGTCCTCCCGCGGCTTGTCGAAAAACTCATCGTTGATGTACAGCTGCAAAACATCCCCGGCATTTAACCGGGTGTCCCGGTCAATGCGCTTTCCGTTACATTTGATCCGCTTGAGCCGGATATATTTCTGAGCCAGAGAGGCAGGCAGCAGGGGTACTGCTTTGACAAGAAAACGATCCAGACGTTGTCCTGCGTCATTGGGCCCGATGGTAAATTCTTTCATGGTAAAATCTCCGATTATTTAGTGTGGAGTGTGAAGCAGAAGCATCATTACTTCACGCTCCACACTCCAAACGGCGCGTTATTTTCCCAGGTTTTCATCAAAATGCCGGTTGATCTGCTCGGTAAATTCCACAGCGGCATTGTAGCCCATCTTCTTCTGGCGGTTGTTCATGGCGGCAACCTCCAGGATCACGGCCAGGTTTCGTCCGGGGGTGATGGGGATAGTGTACATGGGAACCTGAACATCCAGGATCTCGGTGTACTGGTCTTCCAGACCCAAACGGTCATAGGCTTCCTGGGTATTCCAATGGACGATGTTCACGACCAGGTCGATCTGGTTGTCCAGCTTGACGGCACCCATGCCGTAGAGCTTTGCCACGTTGATGATGCCGATGCCCCGCAGCTCAATGTAGTTGCGGATCAGCTCCGGCGCGGTACCCATGAGGATACTGTTGGAAACCTTGCGGATCTCTACGGCATCGTCGGCAATCAGACGATGGCCGCGCTTCAGAAGTTCGATGGCAGCTTCGCTTTTTCCGATACCGCTGTCACCAGTGAGCAGGATACCTTCGCCATAAACCTCAACCAGAACACCATGCCGGGTGACCTTGGGTGCCAGTGCGCCTTTTAAATACGTAATGATAGAAGAAACCACTGCGCTGGTGGGATGGGGACTGCGCAGAATGGTGATATTATGTTTTTTTGCCATAGCCAGCATTTCATCGTGGGGAGTGATGCCTCTGGCGATGATCATGGCAGGGAATTTGTAGGAGAACAGCCGGTCGTAGATGGCACTGCGTCCGGAGGACTCCAGCTTGGCAACGTAGCTCATCTCCACATTTCCCATAACCTGTAAACGCATGGGCTCATAATGGTCAAAGAAGCCAGCCAGCTGCAAGCCCGGACGGGCCACATCCTCAACGGTAATGCGGATAGACTCATAATCCGTGGAGCGGAATGCAATTTCCAGCTTGAATTCGTTAACAAGGGTCTTTAATGGAACAGAATATGTATCGATCATGGACAGGCACCTCGTAACAGCAAGAGTTTATTTCCGTTATTATACCCATACCGAAGGGGAATATCAATATATTTTCAAAAAAACAAAAAAATTTCAAAAAAGTGCTTGCATTTTTCGGGAAAGTTTGCTATCATATCTAAGCGCCTGTTAAGGCGTAGTTTATTGAGCAATAGATGGGAGGTGCAAAGTATGGCTAAGTGTGATTTTTGTGGTAAGGGCGTGACCTTCGGTATCAAGGTCTCTCACTCTCACAGACGTTCCAACCGTGCATGGAAGCCCAACGTCAAGCGCGTTAAGGCTGTCGTTAACGGTACTCCCTGCCATGTGTACGCTTGTACCAGATGCCTCCGCTCCAACAAGGTTGAGCGCGCCATCTGATTTCCCTGGCAATATAAACACGCCGCTGAATTTCAGCGGCGTTTTTATTTTGCCGGCAATGCCGGCTGATTATGACGAAACTTTGGTTAGACGCGAATCGACAGACTATTGGGTACCGTCCGGTTTGCGATTGCAGCAGAGAAAAATGCAGGACAGGGGTATCCCGATCCTGCATTTTTGTGTTATTTTCCTTTGATCTTTTCAAGGATTTCCAGCTCCACCAATGCCAGGAAACCCGACAGGCACAGATAATACATCAGAATGGTCTGCTGACCGGAATAACCTCCGGCGGAGCTTATCTGCAGATAGTCCGGGTAAGCAGTCACATGGTAAAGCCTCAAACCAAGCCGGAAAGCCTGGGTGCCGGTTTGGTCATTGACTTCCTTGATTTCTTTGTTATAAATCCGGCAGCGGTTAAAGAAGAAGGGGTGGGTTTTGTAGGGAACAATGTGCTGGCTGCCGTCAGTCTGTTCTGCCAGCAGGAATTGATCCTGGCGGATGAGAATGGTACTGTTTTGGAAATTGGGATCAGCCTGGGCCAAAGCAGCACTGTCCGGTGGCGCTGGGTACCGGTATACCAGCAGAATTTCCAGTGCGATGACCAGAATCAGATTCAGGATCAGACCGATCACGATTGGAAGAGGCGTCTTGGAATGCAGATTGAATCTCATAGGAATTCCCTTCTGTGTTAAGGTTCGATTCGGTTGCGGTGCTGGAAGAAAACGGTAATTTTGTTCCAGATAAAGCCCTGAAGCCAGAATACACCCACAATGGCAGCAACCAGCAGGGCAGAAGTTATGCGGGTATTGCCAGACCAAAGGAGTCCCAAATGGGATGCACCGGCAATGCCCAGTGTCAGATCCAGCAGGAAGATCAGACTCCATATAATGATACGTGGAACAGTTTTTGTTTGTTCGGG
Organism: Oscillospiraceae bacterium; assembly: GCA_017939025.1. The sequence goes on along the minus strand of JAGBAI010000086.1, from coordinate 5,704 downwards.
AAACAGTGCGGTGAGGATTCTGGAAAAGGCTCTGTTCTTTTGGTCAATATAAGGATTCCAATCCATTGTGATACCTCCTTTTCAAAATCGCAGATCTAACGGGGGTTCAGGCAAAGGAAAGAAGCATTTCGTCCAGCCAGGTAAGGTTGCCTTCCAGCCCTTCTTTTAAGGTTTTGTAAGTTTCTTCCGTGGTGACCAGGGTTTTTTCTTCGCCGTTTTCCAGACGGAAGGTGGCGACATATTGCCAGGGTGCTTCATGGTAAATTGTGTTGTTGTGCCGGACGGTACGGCTCAGAATGGTGGCGGGCGCGGTTTGCTCCGGTTCACGGTTATTGAGTTTTTTTGCGTCACGCAGATTGAACAGGGCCTTCGAGACACTGTTGCCAATGGTACAGGGACAGACATTTGCCATAAGGGTTCCTCCTGTTGTTTTTTCGTTTCCGGGAACAGATCACGCATCTGTTTCCGGGGATTTTGTGGTACAATTTTTAGCGTTTCTTGAATTAAAGAGGAAAGACATCCGTTTCACCGGCCGTTTTTGCCGTCTGCCTGGAATTTCCAGAACCGGTCACCCTGCCAGGTCAGTTCTCCCCGGGAATCCTCTTCGATGGTGTAAAAGACATCGGGATTGACGTAGAGCTTTAAAATCAGGCCACTGTCGGTGTGGAAGGTGATGTAGTAAACGTAGCTGCTGCCGGTATTGTACCGGCTTCCGGCACCGGGTACATAGACTGGGTCCGGGTGCTTTTGGTAGACCACCGCTTTGCCGGTCTCTACAGGCAGCCGGCTTCGTGCTTCACTTTTAAAATGGCTGCAGAGAAACCATATCAGGCATCCGGCAGCCAACAGAAGGCCCAAAGCTTCAAGAAGGGAAACAATGGTGAATTCCATGGTCATACCTCCAATTGTTTGCACAGGCGTTATTGTGTGGCGGCTATTCTTCCTTTAAAAAATCCAGTTCGAAGGGTTTGTCCAGTTCTTTGGAAACATAACCTCCATTTTTTCTCCTCTGCTTGACACATTCTGTCAACAGGTATTCGATCTGACCATTGACGCTGCGGAAATCATCCTCTGCCCATTCTGCAATGGCGTTGTACAGCTTGGCAGAGAGCCGCAGGGGAACCTGCTTTTTCTGATTATCGGGGGCCAGCCGCAGGGGCCCCTCTTTTTTCTGGGCTGCAGCCATCAGTAAAGAGATCCGGAGTTGACGATGGGTTGGGCATCCTTATTGCCGCACAGAACCACCAGCAGATTGCTGACCATGGCAGCCTTCCGCTCCTCGTCCAGCTCAACTACGCCATTTTCGTTGAGCCGCTCCAACGCCATTTCCACCATGCCCACTGCGCCGTCCACGATAAGCTTTCTTGCATCCACAATGGCGGATGCCTGCTGCCGCTGGAGCATTACTGCGGCGATCTCCGGCGCATACGCCAGGTAAGTGATCCGGGCATCCACGATCTCCAGACCTGCTTCCTCCACCCGGGACTGGATCTCATCCTTAATCCGGGCAACGACGATCTCGGTGGAGCCCCGAAGGCTGCCGTCGTCGGCCTTACCGTCGCCGGTGGTATCCACATTGGGGGCAGCGTCATAGGGATAGATCTGGACGATGTTGCGCAGGGCGCTGTCGCACTGCAGAGAAAGGAATGCTTTGTAGTTGTCTACATTGAAAGCAGCCTTAGCGGTATCCACAACACGCCACATAACGGCAATGCCGATTTCTACAGGATTGCCCAGACAGTCGTTGATCTTCTGCTTGTTGTTGCTTAAGGTCATGATCTTCAGGGACATTTTCTTGCCGTAAAGCTCGGTGGTGGCGGCCTTGACATCGCCGCTTTGGTTCAGTGTGGTGCCGGCAGCAGGATTGACTGCGGAGCAGAAGGGATTGACCCAGTAGAAGCCCTCGCCTTTCAGGGTGCCAATATACTTACCGAAGAGTGTCAGTACCAAGGCTTCCTGGGGCTTCAGGACTTTCAGTCCGGTCAGGCAGAACAGGGATACTACAGCAACCATAAGCCCCAGAATACCGGCTGCTGTGCCGAGAACCAGTCCGTTGCTTATGCCGGATGCGAACAGGATCAGACCACCGATGCTGCCCAACAGCAATAAAAACAGCATTTTCATTCCGTTCCGGTTTTTATTGAGAATTTTTTCGGTCATAATGATTACCTCCTTTGGAAATGTTTTTCTATCTAAATGATATCATAATGATATCTATGTGACAAGAGGGGAAGATGCACAAAAAAGAAATGCCGCCGGGAATGCCCGACGGCTTAAAATTGTGGAATCTGTCAGCAAATTTTATATGGGGAATCCGTTTTCTCCGGGTCATCACAGGTTTTTGGGGAGAACTCCTCAGCAGGGAAGGGAATGCGGCTGAACATTTCACAGGGATCCTCTGCACTGCCACATCCATCATCGCAGCACTCCTTGCAGGGCATGGCATAATCCAGTACCGGAACAATCAGCTGTGCTTCCCGTTCCAGACGGACAATGGAGAATTGCCCCAGGGTCACAAACAGCTGCCGCTGCCCGCCGGAGAGAACCAAAGGCTCGTCAAACAGATCCCGGATAGCATCGGGAATCTGTACGGTGATGGGACTGTCGCAACTGCAGGAATCCGTTCCCCTTACCTTGGAAGACAACACCATAGGATCCAGGACCTCTACTGTGGGCACCAATTCGATAGGCAATAATAGTATTAAAATCGTAGATTATCGTGGTAAAATGTAGTGTTTTAGCTGGAGAAAAGTTATACTAAATGATATCTTCAAATTTCTTCAGCACCACCCGGACATGACCATCCCTGTCCACAGAAATATGGTCCAGGATACGGCGCATATCCACATTGGTGACGGTTTTCAGTTCCAGAAAACGGTGGATCTCCTCAGTATAGCGGCGGATAATATCCTCTGCATTGCTGACGATTTTCTTGGACAGGGCAAGCTGCTCTAAGTCCATGTCCAATTCTTTCAGCTCCTCCGTGATAGTGGTGACCTTTTCCTTCAGCTCGTCAATGGTCATGATGTCATTAGCGTACATCTCCTGATACCGGTCTTTTTTGGATAGCAGCTTTTTCCGCTTTGTTTCGATATCCTTCTTGATAAGATCCGGATTTTGAGAGGCGGGCATCTGCTTGTCCAGGCAGGAAAGAATGCTGGCAATAAAGGCATCCTTGTCCGCAATCAGGGAAGCGAAGTATTCCCGAAGCTGTTCCAGTAGTTCCGGTTCTTCCAGGCATACACGGTTGTCGCACTTCTCAGCGGTATACTGGTCATTGGTGACACACCGCCAGTAGTTGCGGGTATTGACGTAAGTATAGCTTTTCCGAGTGAAGGAGCGGCCACAGTGTTCGCATTTGATCAGTGTGGAGAAAATGTGCTTGCTGCTGTACCGGGCTTCCCGGAAAGGCTCGCCGGAATCGTACTTGATCCGTCGGGATTCCATGATCTCCTGGGCTTTTTGGAATACCTCCGGCGGAACAATGGCCCATGAGGGACGCTCATGGTAGAAATGTTCTTCTTTGGGAATATTCACTTGTTTGCCCGTGAGAAAATCCTCGATTTCGTATTTGTGGTTCACCAGAACACCGCAGTAGATGGGATTTACCAGAACCCGACGAACTCCACGGGCGTTCCAGTCGTTGCCGTATTTGGTTTTGTCACCTTCCCGGTTCAGGCTCATGCTGATTGTGCGGCATCCAAGGCCCTGCTCGTTGTAAAGAGAGAAAATCTTGCGGACGATCCTGGCTTCTTCGGGATTGATTTCTAAAGTGAATTTATCAATCCGGTCATAGCCGAAAAGCCGCTGGGGGACACGCCCCTTTTCCGCGTTGATCTTCTTGCCCCACTTCACACGCTTGCTTAGGTTGTTGCTTTCCTCCTGAGCCATGGCGGAAAACAGGGTGAGGATGAATTCACTGTCACCCATGGAATCCATGTTGGCGGTTAGAAACAATGTGTTGATGCCCATGGATTTCAGTTTGCGAATGCTTTGGAGGGCATCCACCGTATTTCGGGCAAAGCGGCTGATATCCTTGACCACAACCATGTCAAACAGCCCTAGCTCTGCATCCAGCAGGAGCCGCTTGAATTCTTCCCGCTTTTTTAGCGAAGTTCCGCTGATACCCTCGTCAGCGTAAAGCCGAAACAGCTTGTGCCCGTTCCGCTTGGCGTACTCGACAAAAAATTCTTTCTGATGGATCAGGCTATCTATTTGTTCATCCTTGTCCGTGGAAACACGGCAATAGGCTGCAATTCTCATTTGTTGGCTGCTCCTTTCTTACAACCAACCCATATCCAATATGATTTTACCGCGCTTATTTCAATTTGTCAGCGCGTTATTTTTTGTTTGGATACAGATTGGTCAAGTTTTCATGGGTGTGGGTTTGGGTGGATTAGAAAGAAGTTTGTCAATGAGAATCTTCTTCAGTGTATTTTCAAACGCTTTCGGCGTGTTGGGATTGACGAATGTGTAAGTCAGTTTCACGTCATTTTTTGCCATCAAAGGCCCCCTTCCTAGGACATTGTATTTTTGTTTCGCTCGTCCAATGACCATTGCTTAATATTCGAAATATTCATGCAGAAGGGGATAACCTCTGACATCCTTACACAATTTTGTTTTGCATCAGTCCTCCTGTAGTATTTTAAAATTTGTGATAACAGCGTAGAGCAATTTACTTTCCAATCTGCGCTGCATATCTTCGTCCACATATAGGTGTTCAAAGCCCAGAGCATCCTTACGGGACCGTCGGGAAAGAAAACGGATATACCCACGATAATGGGTAATTACAGTGGAAACAGCAATTTCGTCTGCATTCATGGCTTCATATATGACGGACATAGGAATTAAATGGTTCATTCGTATTCCTCCGACAGAATCTTACGAAGCAGCTTCAATGCACCATTTCTTCGTTTTGTGATGGATTGTCGACATACACCGACCTGTTCACTGATCTCCCGGTCAGTCATGCCGAGAAAATAGGATTTCAGAATCACGTCCTGATTGATAGGCGAAAGCTGGGAAATTGCTTTTGCAAGAGTGTCGCCGACCACTACGACAGGAAGTCCATCGACTTCGAAGCTGTGTTCACTATTGAAATACGGATCTTCATGTGCAGTTTGTTCCAGTTCCACAGAGGTCAGGTCCTCTATGGACTTTTCCTGCTCCCGTTGACGTGAGTATTCTCGATGAATATGTCTGGCTTCGTTTTTCAGAACCTTGGTGCAGAAGCCACCAAACTGATTTTGGACGCGCTTTTCGTAAGCGTCATTCATATCGTTACCTCATTTCCGGCGTGAGCGTTTCTTTCCCTCATGTAAGTAATCCGGGAAAGGGCAATTTGGCAACAAAAAAAGAGCCTGCGTCTCCATTTTTCTTGGAGAGCAGGCTCTGCGCTTTTTGCGGCTGGCTCAATCGCTCACGGCCATTTTAAATTGCATGACATCGATGATTTTTTCTGTTTTGCATTTGGGGCAGAACAGCGGGTAATTAAAAAGAGCTGTATTGTAGTACACCTTCAATCGGGTTTTGCCGCCACAGACCGGGCAGCGAATCCAGCGGGCTTCGTCCTTTTGGTTATTCGTTTTTGCTTCCATTGATAGCATCGTTCTGTGCTTTCTCAAGCGCAAACAGTTTTACGAGATTTTGCTCATATCGGGGAACGTCTACTTTCTCGTCCATTTTGCTTAGAATCTCATAACAG
>JAGBAI010000085.1 GCA_017939025.1 Oscillospiraceae bacterium | reverse complement strand
TCCGAAAATCCGACCTCAATGGGCGGATTTTCGGAATTTGTGCGGTGAATGATACGGAAAAATTGTCCATCGAGGCCAATTTTTCCGGCGGACCGTCCAGAGGACGGTCCCTACGGTGAACAGTACGATAAACAGAAATTTGCCACTTTTTCTACAGTCTGCGGCGCACCCATTTGGGTGCGCCGCTTGCTTTATGGACAGAGATAGATTGAAGGTTGTTGCTGCCGCGCCAGTGCGATAAATTGCAAGTTACCGCAGCTTTTCATAGGAAAAGGCAAAGCTTCCCAGTTTTCCCCATTCCTCTCCCCCGCCCACCGGCCAGGGTGCGCCATGGACAACATCAATGGGCAGAATGTAAGGGCCGTAAAGGGCACCTGTGACGGCTGTATAATGTTCAACGGTCAGTTCGGCACGTCCCAGCTGCTTATACCACACATGCAGCTCCTCCTGCGCCATCACATCTTCGACCCTGTCGGGATATTTTTCCGCAGCCATCCGGTTCAGCACCAGTTCTGCCACAGCCTGCTTCGTCTGCGGGTCTTCCTCCCGGGCGGCGGCCCAGACGAACCGGGCAAGAAAATCCACATCCTTGTCTGTGGGCCGGAAATTCCCATAGCGGGTGGGCATAGCCTGGGGCATTTCTATATTATAATAGAAGGAACCCATCTGTTCCCGGTCAAAGACCCAGCTGCCTTCCAGTCCTGCCAGGATCTGCTCTTCCGTAAAACCCTTTTCAAAGCCCTCTGCCAGATATTCCTCCCGGTAGTTGGGTTCAAAGGGATCAATGACCTCATAACGCCCCCCATCGTTGATGCCGGCAAGGAGGATGAAATGGGTGGAGGTGGTAAATTCCGACCGCTCGTCTACCAGGATGATGGCGATTTTTCCCTCCTGCAAAGCCTGCTTTGTCAGTCGCCAGTCGGTATTTTTTTCGCAGGGCAGCTGCATCTGGCCAATGGCATAGTCAAGGCGCTGGAGGTTGTTCTCCCCGTAACCACCGAATTCCCAGGCCAGCATTTCCGGGGTGTATTCCCGTCCTGTCACATAGGAAGCTGCCATGGCGAGGCAGGTCATGCCGCAGCCGCTGGAACCGATGGTGCCGTCGCCATAGCGGGCATAGGGATAATCGGTCTGATAATAGACCGGTACCCTGTCCTGTATAACCGGCCGGGTCTCCGGTACTTCCGTGGGAAGGGTCTGAGGCAGGGTCGGGGCAGCCGTGGCTTCTGTCACAGCCGCCGTCTCCGGGACAGTGGCAGACACTATCTCCCGGGGAAGCAGCAGAACCAATATCACACCCATGGCTCCTACGGTCAGAGCCAGAAGCAGGATCAGAAATTTTTTCATCCAGATTTTCTCCTTAGATCACAATATCCCCATTATAAGCCAGCGTTTGACATATGACAAGGGAAATGTTAGAATACTTACGAGAATAGCAATGTTGGTTTTTGCGTGTACTGACAAAAGTTTATTAACTGCCCCATTACAGAAAAAGAGAGGTATCCTTATGAAAACACGACTATCCTGGAAGCAGAAACTTCTGGTGGCCGGAACCTTGTTCGGCATGTTTTTTGGCGCGGGAAATCTGATCTTCCCGGTGCATCTGGGACAGATCGCCGGACGCAATGCGGCTGTCGCCATTGCGGGCTTTGTCATCACCGCCGTGGGCATTCCGATTCTGGGTGTGGCGGCCATCGGCAATACCCATTCTGGCGGCTTGCAGGATCTGGCCAATAAGGTGGGCAGGGGCTACGGGTATTTCTTTACCGCTGCCCTGTATCTGACCATCGGTCCCTTCTTCGCCATCCCCCGCTGCGCCACCACTTCCTTTACAACGGGCATTGCCCCTATGATCGGCGGCATGTCCGAAGGGCTGGCCCTGCTGGTATTTTCCGGCGTATTCTTTGCGCTGGTACTGCTGTTTTCCCTGCGGCCGGGTAAGATCACCGTCTGGATCGGTAAGATCATCAATCCCCTGTTTCTGATTTTCCTGACGGTTCTGGTGGTTTCCGCACTGAAAAATCCCGGAGCCTCCCTGCTGGACATCAATCCGGAACCGGCCTATGAGAATGGGGTGTTCTTCTCTGCTCTGATTGAAGGCTACGGCACTATGGATGCCATTGCGGGACTGGCCTTCGGCATCGTGGTCATCGACATTGTACGCTCCATGGGTGTTACCGATGATAGCAATATCGCCAAAGATGTGCTCTCCTCCGGTATTCTCACAGGTATCCTCATGGGAGGAATTTATATCGCAACCATCATCATGGGTGCCCAGTCCCGGGGCTTGTTTGAAACCAGCGAAAACGGCGGCATTGCCCTGGCACAGATCGCGGGCCATTACCTGGGTGGGGCAGGCAGTATCGTGCTGGCATTGACCATCACCTTCGCCTGCTTAAAAACCTCCATCGGTCTGGTAACCAGCTGTTCTGAGGCATTTGTGGCCATGTTCCCCAAGGGCCCCGGTTATCGGGTCTGGGCTGTGGGCTTTACGGTGTTTTCTTTTGTGGTGAGCAATTTCGGCCTCAGCAACATCCTGAACTATTCCCTGCCGGTTCTGATGCTGCTGTATCCCCTGGCGATCACACTGATTTTGCTGGCACTGACAGGTCAGCATTTTGTCCACGACCGGAAAGTTTACGTCTGCGTTACGGCCTGCACGCTGTTTGCGGCAATTTTTGACATGCTGAAAACCCTGCCCGCCGGAATGCAGATTCCGGGACTGGAGGCATTTGGACGGAAGATCCTGCCCTGGTTCGATCTGAACCTGGGCTGGGTGGTTCCTGCCCTGGTTGGCCTGGCAATCGGCCTGCTGCTGCGGAGAAAGAAAAGCGCAGGTTGATAAAATAACAGCCTGCCAGAAAATATCTTAACCGACAATTTCTGATTCACCCCGTAGATTTTTCTGTCAGAATATGATATTCTTAAGAAAATCTTCGTCCCCCATAAAGGAGGATATCATGAACATACAGAAAAAACGGGATTTTCTCACCAACTGCGCCTATTGGGCCATTATCATTGGGGCGGTTTATCTGGGCTTTGAGTATCTGCTGCCCATTTCCGTGCCGTTTATTTTCGGCATCGGCATTGCATTTGGGGTGCTGCGGCTGTCGGAGCTGCTCCACTGCAAGCGCCGGCTGTTCCGGATCGCTCTGACGGTGGTGATCTACGGACTCATCGGTCTGCTGGTGACGCTTCTGTGCATCAAGGGCGTGTCCGCCGTGACGGATATTATCCGATGGCTGCCGAAATTCTATGAGCACAAGATCCTGCCTCTGGTAACCCTGGCTTACGACTGGTTCGCCAGAACCATCCGGGGACTGGATCCGGCGCTGATCAGCGCGCTGGAAATGGTAACGGAAAGCCTGCTGTCGGCACTGAAAAATCTGGTCACCTTCCTGTCTTCCGCTCTGGTGGATCTGATCTCGGGCCTTGCCACCGGCGTGCCCAATCTGATCCTGAGTATTCTGGCCATGATCTTCTCCACGGTGTTCGTGGTGGCGGATTATGAGCGGATCGCCTCCTTCGCGGCAGAGCATGTGCCCCAGAGCGTGAAAAAGGTTCTGGGCAAGGTGGGGATCTATCTGACGGATACCCTGTTTGTGGTCATCCGGTCCTATGTGATCATCATGATCCTGACTTTTACGGAACTGAGCCTGCTGTTTACCCTGTTCCGGATCGAAGCGCCGGTATTGAAAGCCGCCATCATCGCGGTGCTGGATATCATGCCTATCCTGGGCACCGGCGGTATTATGATCCCCTGGGCCATCATCTCCTTCGTCCTGGGCTATACCAGGCTGGGTGTCCAGTTGCTGGTGATCTACGCAGTGGTGACCATCATCCGCAACTATGTGGAGCCCAAGATCGTAGGTACCCAGCTGGGCCTGCATCCCATCATCACCCTTATCGGCATGTTCATCGGACTGCGCCTGTTCGGCTTCTGGGGCCTCTTCGGCCTGCCGGTGGGCATCAGCTTCCTGTGGAAGGAGCGCAACGGCGAAAATATCCGCCCGGGCGAAGGCTGAAAATTGCAGCATAAAAAGGAAACAGCACCCCATTGGGGTGCTGTTTTGCTATGCGGGCAACAGGACACGATGACATTAAGGAGCCGGCACCGTCGAGCCGGTGCCGGGCAGATGTCCACCGGACATCTGCATATAATGGGTTCGAGTCCCGTTTGCATAAAAATAACACCCCATAAGGGGCGTTATTTTTATGCGGGCAACAGGACTCGATGATATCAAGGAGCCGGCGCCGTCGAGCCGGTGCCGGGCAGATGTCCACCGGACATCTGCATATAATGGGTTCGAGTCCCGTTTGCATAAAAATAACACCCCATAAGGGGCG
>JAGBAI010000084.1 GCA_017939025.1 Oscillospiraceae bacterium | reverse complement strand
GGATGGCCATACGGCTGTCATGGTTGGTGCCGCAGAAAACGTCCACAACATACAGCTTCTTGTTGCTCAGCTGCTCAACAGCCAGACGCTTGCACTCGTTCCATGCCTCGATGGAAGCGGGCTTGTTGTCGTTCTTGTACTCGTCGGAGGTCCACCACACGGTGTCCTTGGAGTTCTCGTCCATAACGATGAACTTGTCTTTGGGGGAGCGGCCGGTGTAGATGCCGGTCATGACGTTGACAGCACCCAGCTCGGTCAGCTGGCCCTTCTCAAAGCCTTCCAGGGAGGGGTCCATCTCAGCCTCGAACAGAACTTCGTAGGAGGGGTTGTGGATGATCTCGGTTGCGCCGGTAATGCCATACTTGCTCAGATCGATCATAGCTTATAACCTCTTTCATTAAAGTAATATACATTATTTTCAAATAGGGGGCGGAGTTTTCCGCACTTTTTGTTCCCCTTACTTGGTAATTCTATCATACACTATCGATATAAAAAAAGCAATAAGAATCTATGTCAAAAATTTGCAGGCATGTATTTTGGATTTGTCAAAAAATGCACAAAGCCCGGGCATTGCCCGATAATAATAGCGGGACTGGCAGCTGGTCTGTTGTCCACGACCATCGGGTGACCAGCCCGGTACGATGTCGCGTACAAATTGCAGTTTATCGGGCAAATTTAAATTTTATAATTGTAGGGGAGGGTCTTGACCCTCCCGCTATCATTCAATTATTGAGTTGTAAAAATCTGTAGAAAACGTAGCCTGAGCAATATACCTATGTTTCCTAAACCGTTACGTTGCGGGAGGGTCAAGACCCTCCCCTACAGTGGCATGTGCATAAATAGCTTCGCAAACCGCAATTTATATTGCCTTGGTCAATTTGCCCTTTTTTCCGGCTTCTAAGAAACGGTAATTTTATACCGATTTCGAAATTTTCTATTTACATTTACATGGTCTTGTGCTACTATGTATGTGGTGAAGATTGGGAATTATACAGATTTTAGCCAGAAAATTGCCCAAAAAGCGGCATACTTCCTGCTGAATTTTGTCATTTTCAACTATTCTTTGTTTTTAACCAACTGGCATTCCGCCTTTGGTCTAAATATAAGGAAGCGACGGTACTGTTTTCCGGTCGTCTTTTAGCAAAGATACGGCAAAGATCCCTGCTTCCCAACATAAAAAATCCATTATGGAGGTTTACACAAATGGCACAAAAAGTTCAGTTTGTGGAGACTGTTCTGCGTGACGCAAACCAGTCTCTGATCGCAACCCGCCTGCCCTTCGAGAAGTTCGAGCCCATGCTGGAGACCATCGACCAGGCTGGCTACTACGCCATCGAGTGCTGGGGCGGCGCTACCTTCGACGTCTGCCTGCGCTACCTGAACGAGGATCCCTGGGAGCGTCTGCGCAAGATCAAGGCTGTGGTCAAGAACACCAAGCTGCAGATGCTGCTGCGCGGCCAGAACGTTCTGGGCTACTCCCACTATCCCGATGATTTCGTCAAGCTGTTCGTCCAGAAGGCTGTCGAGAACGGCATCGATGTGATCCGTATCTTCGACGCTCTGAACGACACCAACAACCTGAAGGTCGCTATGGAGGCCGCTGTTAAGGCCGGTGCCATCGCTTCCGGCTGCATCTCCTACACCACCAGCCCTGTCCACACCCACAAGAAGTATGTGGAGATCGTCAAGGAGCTGAAGGAGATGGGCGCTTCCACCATCTGCATCAAGGATATGGCCGGCATCATGGGCCCCCAGGAGGCTTACGACATGGTTTCCGCCATCAAGGACGCTGTCCCCGGCATGCCCATCGACCTGCACACCCACTCCACCACCGGTCTGGCCTTCATGACCTACCTGAAGGCTGTTGAGGCTGGCGTGGACATCATCGACACCGCCATCTCCCCCTTCTCCGGCGGTACGTCCCAGCCCGCTACCGAGACCCTGGCCTACGCTCTGCGCCAGCTGGGCTACGAGGTTGACCTGAACGACAAGGCCACCAAGAAGATGGCTGACTACTTCAAGACTATCCGTGACGAGTTCGTGGCCGACGGCACCCTGATGCCCAAGTCCATGGCTACCGACACCCAGTGCCTGACCTACCAGATCCCCGGCGGCATGCTGTCCAACCTGCTGTCTCAGCTGAAGCAGATGAACGCTCTGGATAAGTTCGACGAGGCTCTGATTGAGACCCCCAAGGTTCGTGAAGACCTGGGCTATCCTCCCCTGGTCACCCCCACCAGCCAGATGGTCGGCGTTCAGGCTGTTACCAATGTGCTGCAGGGCGAGCGCTATAAGAAGGTCTCCAAGG
>JAGBAI010000083.1 GCA_017939025.1 Oscillospiraceae bacterium | reverse complement strand
TGGGCGACCTGTGGGGCGTCCTGGAAAAGCTGGACTATATCAAATCCCTCGGCTGCGACGGCATCTGGTTCTCCCCCATCTACCCCTCCCCCGGTGCCGACGGCGGCTACGATATCGCCGACTATATGGACATCGCCCCGGAATTCGGCGGCATGGAGGCCTTCAAAAAAGTGCTGGAGGGTGCGCACCAGCGGGACATGAAGATCGTCATGGATCTGGTGGTAAACCACACCAGTGACGAGCACGAATGGTTCCAGAAATCCCGGCAGCGGATCGAGCCCTACACCGACTATTACATCTGGCGGCCTGCCAAGCCCGACGGCAGCCTGCCCAACAACTGGGATTCCTTCTTCGAGGGCAAGGCATGGCAATGGGACGATGTGCGTCAGGAATACTACCTGCACCTGTTTGCGGTCAAGCAGCCAGACCTGAATATGGACAACCCGCTTGTCCGGGAAGAGGTCAAGAACATTCTGAAGTTCTGGCTGGATATGGGCGTGGACGGTTTCCGGGAGGATGTCATCACCTACATTTCCAAGAAGGAAGGGCTTCCCGATGACCACATCATGCCTGCCTCCAAGGGCATGACCCACTACAACCACGGCCCCCATATCCACGAATACCTGACAGAGTTTAAAGAAGACGTGCTGGACCACTACGACTGCTTCACCATCGCCGAAGCTCCTCTGGTCACCCCGAAAAAGGCCCTGGATTATATCCACGAGGAAACCGGTCAAATCGATATGATGATCCAGTTCCAGTGTGTTGCCGCCGACTGTTTCCTGTCGGACTACTATCCTATGAATTTCAGCCTGCGCCGGATGAAGAAAGCCTTCACCTCCTGGCAGGAGGGGCTGGAGGGTAAGGCCTGGAATTCCCTGTATATTGAAAACCATGACCACCCCCGGATCATCTCCCGCTACGGCAGTGAGTTCTACTGGAAGGAAAGCGGCAAAATGCTGGCCGCCATGTACCTGTTCCAGAAGGGTACCCCCTTTATCTATCAGGGTCAGGAGATCGGCATGATCAACTGGCGGCCCGAGGATGTCAGTCAGTACCGGGATGTGCAGACCATCTGGAACTACAATAACACCGCCCTGAACAAAACGCCGGAAGAACGCCTGAAGCGCCAGTGGCGCTCTGCCCGTGACAGCGCCCGGACTCCCGTCCAGTGGAGCGGGGAGAAAAACGCCGGCTTCACCACCGCCGACACCCCATGGATCAGCGTCAACAAAAATTACACCTGGCTGAACACGGCACAGCAGGAGGAAGATCCCGATTCCATTCTGAACTTCTACCGCAAGGCTGTGAAGCTGCGGAAAGCATTGTCCTGTGTGAGAAACGGTGTTTACAGGGAATACTTCCATGCCTCCGACAAATTCTATATGTACTCCATGACTGATGAGAAGCAAAAAATCCTGGTGGTCTGCTCCTTCAGCGACAAGGAAGTGAAATTCCCCACTCCCAAGGGCTTTGATATGACCAAATCCAAGCTGATTCTGTGCAACTACGAAGCCCCCAACCGCAATGTGCTGAAGCCTTACGAATGTAAGGTTTATCTCTGGAAGTAAGCGCAAAAAAGAGGCTCCCTCTGACGAGGGGCTGTCAGCGAAGCTGACTGGGGGAGAGAAAAGAGCCGAAGTCTTTTGTTTTCTAACGTTACATGGTGCAAGCCTCAACATTTTCTCTCCCTCAGTCGCCTGCGGCGACAGCTCCCTCGTCAGAGGGAGCTATTTCAGGGCGCTGCCGCGCCAGTACAAAAATATGCCCACCTCCTGTGAGGTGGGCATTGTTGTTACCGGAAAATATGCTGATACAAATGTTCCTGTTCTTCTTCCGCCGTGGCCTTGGGATAGGTTTCCTCCGCGCTCCACAGCAGCACTGCGTCCTCATCCCCGGGAAGTCCCAAATAGAAGGCAGTCATAGGCATTTCCGTGCCGATGTCCGTCCGGTGATTCTCCGGGTCGATGATATAGTCCCGGATGATGCCGTTTTCCTTGTCCTTCCGGGCCAGAACAGGCCGGTATTCCCGCAGATAAACCGCGCCGTTCTCATCCCGCTGCAGATCCGCGCCAATACCGCTGTAATCATAAGGGATCCGGTATTCCAAATAGTACATTCCATTTTCGAACCGGATCACCTTGGTGATTTCATATTCCTCCGGTCGAATGGCCACATTGCGGCTTTGAGTCAGCTGGAACCAGCTGACGACCAGAACCAGTGCAATGAGGAAACCCATTGCCCAGGTTTTCTTTTGCCACTTCCGCTTGATGGCCTTCAAAGGCTTCTCTTCGTCTGCCGCCAGCTTCGGCATCTCCATTTCCGACGCAAGGGTTCTCAGGGTTTCCTGGCAGCCCTCACAGGTTTCCAGATGACTCGCCACCAGTTTTTTGCTTACCTCACTGCACACGCCGTCGTGGTACAACGGCAGCATGTCCCGGATCAGTTCACAGGGTAAAAATTTCATTGGATCTCCTCCTTGATTTTCATTCTCGCCCGGTGATAGGTCACCCGGGCCCAGCTTTCTGTTTTTCCAAACAGTTCTCCGATCTGTGCAAAGGGCAGTTCTCCGAATACCCGCAGGGAAAACACCTCCTTGTACGGCTCCGGCAAACGGTGCAGCACTTTATGTATTTCGAACGCGGATTCCCTGCTGAGAAACCGCTCTTCCAAATCCACCGTGTTTTCCTCTCCGGGCAGTACGCGGCTCTGCTTTTGCAGATAGGTATAATAGGAATGTTTGGCGATCTGGCACAGCCAGACATAGAGCCTGCATTGCCCCCGGAAGGAATCGATATTTTTCAGTGCCTTGAAAAAGGTTTCCTGGGTGATCTCCTCCGCCACATCCGGATCCCGGCTCAGGCTTAAGGCATATTTGTACACATCCCGGAAATACAGATCGTAGACCTGCTGAAATTCCTCCATACCCTCACCTCACTTTCACATATAAGACCAAGGAAAACACATTTCGTTACAAAAAACTACCGGTGCGCCAGCACAAAAATGGGCCGCCCGAATTGGGCGGCCCATAACCATATTCTTTACTTTTCCAGAATCACAGCGCAGGAACCTGCATCCAGGGTTTCTTTGATATGTGCAGCAGCCTCGGCAGGAGTCAGTTTCACCTGTTCGCCGCTAACCATATTCTTCACAGAGCACTTGCCCTCGGCAATCTCATCCTCGCCCAGCAGCACAGCGAAAGGCACACCCAGCTTGTTGGCGTAGGCCATCTTCTGCTTGAACTTCTTCTGCTCGCCGTACAGCTGTACCCGCAGACCATGGCTTCTCAGCTCCTCTGCCACGGCAATGGCGGGAGCCACCTCGCCCATGGGCAGCACCAGAGCATCGGCGGGAGCGCTGGGCAGCTCGGGATTCAGCAGACCCTGCTCGTCCAGAACGTAGAACAGACGGGTCAGACCGATGGAAATGCCAACACCGGGCAATGCCTTATCAATATAGTAGCCTGCCAGGTTATCGTAACGGCCGCCGGAACAAACAGAACCGATCTCGGGATGATCCAGCAAGGTAGTCTCGTAAACGGTGCCGGTGTAGTAATCCAGACCTCTTGCAATGGTCAGATCCACGGCAAAGTTGGCTTCGGGAACACCGAAAGCAGCGAGATTCTGGCAGACAGCCTTCAGCTCGGAAAGGCCCATGTCGAACATCTCATTCCGGCCGGCATAGCCCTCCAGCGCAGCAATCACTTCCGCATTGGAGCCGGTAATGGCGATGAACTTGAGAATCTCATCTGCCTGCTCTTCTGTCAGACCGCAGTCGTCAAGGAGAATGACCTTGACCTTGGCTGCACCGATCTTATCCAGCTTGTCCACGGTGCGCATGATGTCGCCGGACTTTTCGGAAAGACCCAGCATGGCGTAGAAGCCGTTGAGCACTTTCCGGTTGTTCACCCGGATCTGGAACCGGGACAGGCCGAAGCCCTTGAACACTTTGTAGATAATAGCGGGAATTTCTGCCTCGTTCAGAATATCCAGCTTGCCGTCACCGATGATGTCGATGTCCGCCTGGTAGAACTCCCGGAAGCGGCCCCGCTGGGCACGCTCGCCCCGGTAGACCTTGCTGATCTGGAACCGGCGGAAAGGGAAGGCCAGCTCATTGTAATGCAGGGCAACGTACTTTGCCAGAGGCACCGTCAGGTCGAACCGCAGGGCCAGGTCGCTGTCGCCCTTGGTAAAGCGGTAGATCTGCTTTTCCGTCTCGCCGCCGCCCTTTGCAAGCAGAATCTGGGCATCCTCAATAACAGGGGTATCCAGAGGGGCAAAGCCGTAGGAAGCGTAGGTAGAACGCAGAATTTCGGTCATTTTCTCGAAACGGATCTGCTTTGCAGGCAGCAGCTCCATAAAGCCGGACAAAGTCCGGGGCTTGATGATTTCCATAACGATAATCTCCTTTTAAAAATCGTAGGGGGCGATGCCCACATCGCCCCGCAGTAAAATGTAACGATTATAATCCATGTTCGGCAAATTCGTAACGTTTGGATAAGGGCCGATGTGGGCATCGGCCCCTACGGATAGTCTGTTTTAGAAACGGGTTTTGCTCCGCAGCATTTCACGCCAATCCAGATCGCCCCGCTGCAGGCCCATGATGAGCATTTCGGCGGAAGCCAGATTGGTAGCGATGGGCACATTGTGCTTGTCGCAATGCCGGATGGTCTCGATCATCTGGCTGTCATCCCAGGGCTCGGTGGTGTTGGGATCGGTAAACAGCAGCACCAGATCGATCTCGTTATAGGCGATGCGGGCATTGATCTGCTGATGGCCGCCCTGCTTGTGGGAAAGCAGCAGGGTAATGGGCAGACCGGTATTGTCCGCGATGAGCCGGCCGGTGGTGGCTGTGGCATAGAGGCTGTGCTTCAACAGGACGCTCTTGTAAGCGGTGCAGAACTGCACCATCAGTTCCTTTTTCTTATCGTGGGCCAGAAACGCAATATTCACAGCGATCACTCCTTGGTTGTATATGTAAAGGGGTAAATACTTTTTTGATGCGGGAGCACCCAGCCTTCTCCTTGAGGAGAAGGTGCCCCGCAGGGGCGGATGAGGTGTTGTCCCGAAGGGACATTGTTCCGAAAGCCGCTGCGCGGAACACCTCATCAGTCACCTTCGGTGACAGCTTCTCCTCAAGGAGAAGCCTTTTAACGCAGGGTAATTGGCTCATGCAGGCCCTGGATTCGCTTTGCGATCTTCCGGTAGGCCTTGGCCGCTTCACAGCGCCGGGCATATTTCAGCAATGGCTGAGAGAAGGACGCCGCCAGAACCACATAGGGATCTTCCAGAACGACACCAACCAGCGGCAGGCCCGCATCATCCATCACATCATCAATGGTAATGCGCACCGTCCGCAGCACCTCCCGGTCCACCCGGTTCACCACCAGCCGTACATCCTTTTTCCCCATCAGTTCCAGCAAATCGCCCACCCGGGCCGCATCCCGAACCGCCGCCGGGCCGGAGCCGGTGACCAGCAGAAACCGGTCAGCTGCGGAAGCCACCAGGCGGAAGCCCGCATCTACCCCCGCCGGGGCATCCAGCAGAATGTAGTCAAATTCCCGCCGGGCCCTGCGCAGCATGGTTTCAAAAGAGGCTTTGTCAATGGACTCCACCGGGCAGTTCATGGGTGCCGTCAAAAAGAAAAGGGTCGGATACAGCGGATGCTTTGCCGCCTGCTCCAGAGGATAGTGCCCCAGCATCACATCCAGGAAAGACAGCCCGCCGCAGTCGGAAAGGCCCAGAGAAATATCCAGGTTCCGCAGTCCCACATCGCAGTCAATGCAAAGGACTTTTTTCCCTTCTTCCGCCAAGGCTGTTGCAACGCCGGCACAGACAGAGGTTTTGCCCGTTCCGCCCTTACCGGACAGGACCGCAAACACTTCGCCCAACCGTCATCGCCTCCTGATCCCATAATTTGGTTTCATTATAAAGGAAAAACGCACAAAAATCAAGAGGAAATTGTCTGTTTTTTAAATCAAATTCGTAACTTTCACCAAAATTTCTGTTTTGTAAGGGCTGGGCAGCGCCCCGCCCGCCACGTAACGCTATGGAAGCAGTGGATGTGATGCAACAGGTTAGTCCAACGGGAATATACTGACCGCCTCTTCACGTAAGGTTGCGGGCGGGGCAGTGCCCCGCCCCTACAGAAAGGGTGAAAATTGCCAAAGGAAGTAAAATTAGGGGTTGCGCCTTTGGACAAAGTGATATATAATTAACCTGTAAAAATACGGGCACAGACCCGATAATTGGAGGACTGATATCCTATGTTCAATGCAATGATCGAAACTCTGAAGGCCAATCCCCGTTCCATCGTTTTCACCGAGGGTCATGATGCCCGTATCCTGGAAGCTACCGCCCGTCTGAAGGCTGACGGCTTCCTGAAGGTCATCCTGGTCGGCAATGTTGAGGAAGTCAAGGCCAACGCTGCCAAGGGCGGCTTCGACATCGAAGGCGTAGAGATCCTGGATCCCGCTACCTACGAAGGCATGGACGCCATGGTCGAGAAGATGGTGGAGCTGCGTAAGGGCAAGATGTCCGCTGAGGACTGCCGCAAGGCTCTGGCTAAGGGCAACTACTTCGGCACCATGCTGGTGAAGATGGGCTACGCTGACTCCCTGCTGGGCGGCGCTACCTACTCCACCGCTGATACCGTCCGTCCCGCTCTGCAGATCGTCAAGACCAAGAAGGGCTCCCACCTGGTCTCCTCCTGCTTCATCATGGTTCGCGGCGAAGAGAAGCTGGCCATGGGCGACTGCGCCATCAACCTGGGCTACGAGGATTCCGTGGACAAGGAAGGCAACGTCACGCTGTCCGCTGCTCAGAAGCTGGCTGAGGTCGCCATTGAGACTGCCAACACCGCCAAGGTCTTCGGCATCGATCCCAAGGTCGCTATGCTGAGCTTCTCCACCAACGGCTCCGGCAAGGGCGGCACTGTCAAGCTGTCCCACGACGCCACCGCTGTTGCCAAGGAAATGGCTCCTGATCTGGCCATCGACGGCGAGATGCAGTTCGACGCAGCTGTCGCTCCCGAGGTCGGCCAGCTGAAGTTCCCCGGCTCCCCCGTGGCAGGCTACGCCAACACCTTCATCTTCCCCACCATCGAGGCTGGTAACATCGGCTACAAGATCGCACAGCGTCTGGGCGGCTACGAAGCTCTGGGCCCCATCCTGCAGGGTCTGGCAGCTCCCATCAACGACCTGTCCCGCGGCTGCAACGCTGAGGAAGTCTACAAGATGGCCATCATCACCGC
>JAGBAI010000082.1 GCA_017939025.1 Oscillospiraceae bacterium | reverse complement strand
TTTTGGCGCATTGTAAAATGAACCTGCAATAGTGACAACAAAATATCCATAGTGACGATCCAGTGGTAGAATGGATTCACCACAAAAACACTCACGCAAAGGATCGAACACTATGGACACTCAAGATTATAACACCGAGCATCGCAAAGGGCAACACCTTTTAGCTGAGGAACGTCACGAAATTGAAGTACGGTTAAAGGATGGCTGGTCTGTTTACCGGATCGCCAAGCACCTGGGCAGAGCCTATAACACCATCAAGAATGAAATCGCCAGAGGGACAGTGTATCTGTACAACGGCAAGGTCACCCGGTACAAAGCAAAGGCCGGAGAGCAGCAGTACAAAGAAAACCGCTGCAACAGCCGCCGCCAGTACAAACGGCTGGAGGTATCATCCTTCATAGAGTATGTGGAAGATCAGTTTTCCAAAGGCTGGTCACTGGATGTCTGCACAGGCAAAGCATTAGAATCCGGAAAGTTTCACCGGGATCAGATCGTCTGCACCAAAACACTGTATAACTATGTGGACAACGGCCTGATCGGGATCAAAAATATAGATCTGCCCGAGAAGTTGAGCCGCAACACGAAAAGGGAAAAAGTTCGTAAAAATAAGAGAATTCTTGGCGACAGTATTGAACTTCGCCCTGAAAGTGTGGAATTGCGGGAAGAATTTGGTCACTGGGAAGTGGATACAGTGGTAGGCAGCAAGCATGAGGATGAGCCTTGTACCGTAACATTGGTGGAACGAAAAACCCGGGAAGCGATCTGGATCAAGGCAGCCAACCACACTGCAGATAGGGTTCAGGAGGCGATTCAGAGTGTCATGGATCAATTCGGAAGCATGGCCTGCGCCGTATTCAAAACGGTGACTGGTGACAATGGATCTGAATTTGCCAGGCTGGCAGAGCTGGTGACCCAGGGAACCAAGGTATACTTTACGCATCCCTATTCCTCATGGGAGAAGGGCACGAATGAGTGCCACAACAAGCTGCTGCGCAGATTCATCCCCAAGGGAGTCAGCATGGCCAAATATTCTGCCGAAGACATCGCTTACATGGCCGACTGGGCAAATACCCTGCCGCGAAGAATTCTGGGCTACCGGACACCGGACGAGCTTTTTGAAGCGGAGCTTGACCGCATCTATGCCCTCTGAGCCGCCGACAGCGGTTTGTTCTTCCTCCAGTCGGGGCTTCGCCCCTCCCTCCGAAAGAACAAACCGCCCCTGCAAGGATCGTCGCTTGTCAAAACTATTGCAACTTGCTATTGCAATTTCCCTTAAGAAAATGCTTAATCGGTATTGACTTTCGCTTTTGAAAGGATTACAATTAAGCTGTAACTTAATTAAAAAAGAGGTGGAGAGATGGATACCGTATCGGCGCTGAAGGCGCTTGCCGATGAAAACCGGATGCTGATCCTGCGGCTTTTGCTGCGGCGAAGCTGCTGCGTGCGCGCGCTGGCGCGTCAGCTTGATATTTCGGAGGCGGCGGTCTCGCAGCATTTGAAGGTGCTGCGGGAGGCGGGGGTGATCCTCGGCGAAAAGCACGGTTACTTCATGCACTATACGGTGAACCGCTCCGCTTTGCAGGAACTGGCGGATATTCTGTCCTCGATGGCCACTGCCGCGGCGGGGCTGCCCTGCACGCCGCAGCACGGCGGCTGCACGCAGGCCGAGTATGAAAAATGCCGGCACGCGGGGGAAACAGCGTATCCGGTCACTTCCGGGCATGATCAATGGAAAGGAAAATCAAAAATGAAAATTGCAGTTACCTATCAGAACGGCATGGTCTTCCAGCATTTCGGACACTGCGAGGCCTTCAAGTTTTACACAGTTGAGAATAACAAGGTCGTTTCCGCGGAGGTTATTTCCGCAAACGGCAGCGGCCACGGCGCGCTGGCAGGCTTTCTGAAGCAGAACGGCGCGGATGCCCTGATCTGCGGCGGCATCGGCGGCGGCGCACGCACTGCGCTGGCCGCAGCGGGCATCGAATTGTTCCCGGGTACCACCGGCAGCACGGA
>JAGBAI010000081.1 GCA_017939025.1 Oscillospiraceae bacterium | reverse complement strand
GCATCGGTGGTCTCATTCATATAGCCCTCGGGGTTATAGAAGTCATCCAGCAGAGCGCCTTCGCTGCGGTACAGATAGTAGGTCTCATTGGGAATGGCAGAGCCCCAGCCCATGAGAACAGCTTCGGAGAACATGACCTTCATGATTTCGTCCCAGCTCATGCCCTCTACATTGACCTTAATGCCAATTGCCAGCAGCTGTTCGGCAGCAGCCATACCAACGGCCTGACGGACAGAGTCACCAGAGGGATAGACACACTTAAATTCAGCCTTCAGACTATCTTTTTCTACGATACCATCGCCATCGGTATCCACCCAGCCAGCATCGGCAAGGAGCTTCTTGGCATACGCCACATCGGTCTCGATCTTCACTTCGGGGTTGTTCCAGGGCATACCGTCATTCTCGGAATAGGCAGGACGGCCAAAGCCGTTCAGAACCATGTCTGCAACTGCCTGACGGTCAATGGCGTAGGCAATGGCCTGCCGGATCTCGATGTTACAGGTCACATCGTTACCGATGGGAGCGCCGGATTCAGTAGTCTTGCCCTCGGCAGGCAGGACAGGAAGAGTGAAACCGCGGTTATCCGCAGAAGTAATGGCTTCCACATGGTAGCCGGGTACTTCCGTGGTGCCCAGAGTTGCGGTGGAGTAAGCCACGTCCACCTGACCTGCCTGCACGGCAGCCAGAGCTGCATCCTCGGACATGAACACAACCGTCACGTTTTTGATGGCAGGTTCGCCGCCGTAGTAGTTTTCGTTAGCAGTGAATAGGATCTGCTCCTGGGCACGCCACTCTACAAACTTGTAAGGGCCGGACCCCATGGGATTGGTACCGTAATCTTCACCGTAGGCATGCTCGGGGACGATACCAACGGAAGCCAGTGTGTTCAGAAAAATGGAAGTGGGCTTAGACAGGGTAACCACCAGGGTGGTATCGTCCTGGGCAACTGCGCTTTCCATGTAGGTCAGGTCGACGCTGCCCTGTGCAGCCTTGGCGGTTTCCAGTGTGAAGGCAACGTCAGATGCGGTGACCTTTTCTCCGTCAGTGAAGTAAGCATCGTCACGGAGGGTGAAGGTCCAGACAAGGCCATCGTCGGACAACGCATAGGAAGTAGCCAGATCATTTTCGAAGGTCAGGTCAGCCTTGTACTTGACCAGAGTGCTCTGGACAATGGGCGCATTACCGTGGCCCCAACCCTTGGTGGGGTCCAGCGTTTCAGGCTCGGAACCGATGGCAATGATCACACTGTCCTTAACCTCAGAGGGAAAGGCTTCCGTGGGCTGTGCTTCTGCCTTGGGTGCTTCAGTTGCTGTCGGCTCCTTTGCTCCGCAGGCGGCAAGGGAGAACATCATGACCAGCGCCATCAGCAAAGCGATGATTTTCTTCATGTTCATATACTTTTTCCTTTCTTTTTCAGGCAGGAAACTGTATACTATAAGTGCCTGCCTTTTATTTTGTGATAGGGGGAAGGCATTGCCCCGGTGTGGTGCCAGCCATGCCGGGGTTCCTTTATGAAAATTATACTTTACCATAGAAAAGCGTACAAGCCGGGTGGGGGGATATTCTTGATATATTTTTATCGATAACCCCCCCAGGGGGGATACTGCTTTCATAACCAAAAAGAACCCATGGGCCGTATAATACAGCTCATGGGTTCTCCTTTGATATAATACTTGCCAGAAGGATTCGATATGCGGGTTTGTAAGCCTGGCGATATTGTTCGCTGTGAGATACCATAGGATATCCCGCTTCTTTATATGCTTCTAAATACGCCTCCAGTTCTTCCGGTGTAAATCCAAATGCACCGGAAGCTGTGACCTTCCTGAGAACATCCAACTTAATCAGAAAACCATTCAGATTTCCTTTATGAACTTCGGAACTGCGGATAAAATCTTCCCCCAGCTGACGGATACTGTAGTCACTAGCATCAATGGCATTGAGCATCACCCTCACAAGGCCATTTCCAATACTTTCCAGAAGAGGTGCATGAGGATCCTGTGGAGTGCATTCATACTCCCGTTGCAATGCATTGCGGCAGGCTTCTGGATCCCTTATCAAATGTCCACCACCAAATACATTCTGATAAATCAGCTTCACTGCATCCGTTGGCTGCATCATGGGATATTTCCGGGCATGCCGCCTTAAAACTTGTTCCAGGGTTTCCATCCTGCCACCTCCACTCTGGTTGTGGAGCTATTGTAGCATAGGGAGCAGTGTCAAAGAAGCCCCCTCCGGGGATATTCCTTCCCGATAATTTCCCGATTCATATCCCCCGGTGGGGCTTGCAGGCAGAGCAGTGAGCCGATACAATATAGCCCAAAGGAGAGGATTC
>JAGBAI010000080.1 GCA_017939025.1 Oscillospiraceae bacterium | reverse complement strand
TCTCCAGCCGGAATGCTGTGTGGCTGCCGTATAAGGCACGGGTAAAGCGATTCTTACCGTTGATGCAGACAAAATCGTCTCCGTCAGG
Organism: Oscillospiraceae bacterium; assembly: GCA_017939025.1. Next base: position 1,919 of record JAGBAI010000080.1, on the reverse strand, counting down.
GGTATATTGCAGGCTTCGGGTGGCATTCCGGCGATGCTCGTTGTACGAAGTGGATTCTATGAAATCGCCTATCTTTTGTGGCTGCTTGGTTTGTCCTGCGCCGGAAACGCTACCGATGCCCAACAGGCATAGAAGTAAATATGTCGTTTTCATGATGATAACTACTAACTCCTGTTCTTACGGTAATGGCTGTAATCCTTCCCAGCGTACATTCCATTTGCCATCTTTCGGAAATCCGGGATTGTTCCCTTCCGATCCATCCCATCCGGCGCACATCATAGCGACTGTGGTCAGTAATCCACCGTTGCCGGGCAGGTAAATACGCAGACGCCCGTCCTGGTAATTGTGACCGTTTACCAGATAGGTGTTGGTACGTTTGTCCATCAATAATGCGCTGACTGCCTTCTCGGGCTCACCCATTCGGGCGGCATTCATGGCTGTCATCGGATAATCCCAGCCCCAGGTCTTGTCCCAGTTCCAGTTATCCCAAATCCAGTGCAGGGTGTTTTTCATATATCCGGCATGAATCAGCTGATTCATGGGCAGGATGCCGACAGCGCCCAGCACTGCCATGTGATCTGAGGTAAAACGGATATCTTTATAGGTATCCACCGCGGTCTCGGCTGCCAGATACAGCTGTTCGTCGTTGTATGCCAGCGGAGATAATTTCTCTATCAGTACATCCCATTCGGGTACACGTTCCATCCCTGTACGTTCACGCCATGTTTGGGCAACTTGCATGGCGAAATGCCAGTACGAAAGCTCAAAAGGCGGATTGACAGTTTCGGCAGCGCGCAACGTTTCCTGTGCGGGGATAGCACCTTTCAAGACATAACGGTCGTGCTCTTCCTCGTATGTGGCGAATGAATACATGAATTCGGCGGTTTCCTGTATCAGGCTATTGTATTTTTTTAGCAGTTCTTCCGATGGATTAGCCCGATAGAACAATTCTGCTAGGTAGATGAGATGAGGCTGTTGCCAGATCAGGAAGCTGCCTACTTTAGAGGGGGCTTCAAGACCGCTGGGATCAGTCATTTTCATCCATCGTATGCCTTTGAAACCTTGTCTTTCCGCTATCTGGCGGGCTATGGGTTCCACGGTTTCATACCAGGATAAAGTGCGGTCCAGCAATTCGGGATGTCCCCATAAGGCGAATTGTGCCTGATGCCACCAAATCATTTCCAAATGGAATTTCCCGAACCAGGAGTTGTAAGTCAGTCCGGTTTCCTGTGGCGGGGTTGAGCCGGCGCATTGGATGGCGAGCAGGTATTGGCTTAATACGACCCGGCGTTCCAATTCTTTGGCACGGACATCAGTACATTGTGAGAAGTCGGCAGCAGCTCCCTGTGTCCAGTAATTTTTCCAGTGTCCGGAAGAGGCTTGTTGTACTTCCGCAAAAGTCAGGATGGGAGAAGCGGACGCTTGTGGTGTGAATTGGCAGGTGAATGTAAATACACTGTCCGTTGGCGTGAGTACGAAATAGTTTGCACTTTTTTCACTTAGCTTCGCAGTGCCTTCCCAACTGATTGTTACATAATAGGTGGTTGCGTCGAGTGTTCTTTTTAACACGGCCGATTGTGCGTCTTCACTGACCAGGGTCGTGCTATGTTTATCATTCGCTTCCCAATTACAAGCATCGTCACAGTGACCGCCCGTGGGATAGGGGAAGTGGAACTTGATGCCGGCAGGTTGTCGGGCCGACAGGCGTGCGGCAATCATATCACGCTCCGGATGGCAGACTGTCTGAATGTGGTAGGGAGTTTCTTTGAGGGTGAACCGGCTGTTGATGATACCGTTCCACATATCCAGTGATTGCTGTATGTTTTGCACATCCGAGGGACGTACTTCATTTCCTAATTCGAGTCCGATGATACCCAGATGCAGGCGGTGTGGGTTTACACGATACCAGTCGGATGCTT
>JAGBAI010000079.1 GCA_017939025.1 Oscillospiraceae bacterium | reverse complement strand
TCCTTGCCTTGCGCCAGCAAGGCTGCGTCCTCCGCGGCCAAAATCCCTCAAACATACCTCGCCGAAATGTGCGAAGCAGTTTTGCCGGAGCGGATTTTCGTCCAGACGAGAAATTGGACGCAGGGAATACTCGGCGTATTGCCAAGGACAATTGCGATGTATGGGCGGAAATCCGCCCGTCAAAACCGGTGCGGGTTCGACTCCCGTTGGACTAGGCCTATTCCAGGCTTTCAGTGCACGCCATCCCTCATCCGTCTCGCCTTCGGCGATCCACCTTCCCCCCGGGGGAAGGCTTCGTTAACTGTCCGCCAAACCGCAATCTTCCGCACATCTGAAAAATCCGGTATTTTCCGGATTTGTGAATATTCTGTGTTTCCCCTTGGCGAATGGAGAAAAATATGATATACTATGTCGGAATACCGATTAACAAGGAGGCGAAGGCATGGGGATCATGGATATTCTGGAAGAACTGTCGGACTGGGCGGAAGGATCTGCCGGGGAAGAAATCCCGGAAGACGTCCAGCCGGAGGCCCTGGACGCGCCGGAGGAGCCGGTGTATAGCCACATGCCGGAGCTGATCCCGACAGAGGAAACCGAACCGGAAGCTGAAGAAGCTTCCGCTGACGAAGAGATCACCGTTACGGAAGTCCCGGATGCGGATATGCCCACACTGGAAGAGGTCATTGCTGCCGCCAGGAAAAAGCCCCGGCTCCGGCCCGAATGGATCATGGGCGGCATTGCGGTGCTGTGCGCCCTGCTGCTGGGGGTCGTGCTGGCACTGGGTATTCCCCATATGGGGGCAGATGAAGAGGATCCGGAAGCCCACCGCCACGCCGCGGCAATGGAAGCCATGACGGAACCGCCCCAGGAAACCATCCTGGAGCCCACCGTTTCCGAAACGGAGGCCGCAAATCCCACCATCCCTCCGGAACGCAACCCCTATGACCGGTACGATTTCCAGTATAACCGCCACAACTACCTGCTGCTGCAAAATGTGACCAGCTACGCAGGCATCGATGTTTCCGCCTATCAGGGAGAGATCGACTGGAAAAAAGTCAAAGCCTCCGGCATTGATTTTGCCATCATCCGCCTGGGCTACCGTGGCTATGAATCCGGCAAGCTGGTGGAGGACAAGTACGCCAAGGCCAATCTGGAAGGTGCCAAAGAAGCAGGACTTCGGGTGGGTGCCTACTTCTTCTCCCAGGCCCTGTCCATCAAGGAGACGGATCAGGAGATCGCCTACATGCTGGATATTCTGGGTGCCACCCATCTGGATATGCCCATCGTGCTGGACTGGGAGATCCCGGCCTCCAATGCCCGGACTGCCAGCATGGACGCAAGAACCCTCACAGACATCCAGCGCCACTTCTGCGGTCAGATGCGGGACCGGGGCTACACCCCCATGGTCTACTTCAACTGGCATCAGAGTGAAAACCTCTACTACTTAAGCGAGCTGGAGGATTACCCCTTCTGGCTGGCATTGTACCAGGACCGCATGACCTACCCCTGGCGGGTGGAAATGTGGCAATGGACCGCCAGCGGCCGCGTCCCCGGCATTAAGGGCGATGTGGATATCAATGTGTATATGCCCCACTAAGAAAAACGGACAGCTTGTTGCTGTCCGTTTTTTGAATGCAGAAAGATAAATGCAAAATGCAAAATTTTGGCAGATCATTTTGCATTCTGCATTTTGCATTCTGCATTTGCTTTCCAATGCAAACCCTTGGGATAGAAGAACCGTACCTTCTTCTCCGACACCTTCATATCCACCACCTGGCCGGTTCTCAGCTCACCGTCCAGGTTGATGGGGGTGGGGCCGTCGCAGATGATGCGGATGGCATCGGTTTTCAGATGTGTCACCACATGGGGCAGCTGGGCGTACTGGCCGTTTTTGTACTTGCCGATGATGCCGGGAACCTGGGCGCGGCTGATCTTCTTCACCAACAGCACATCCAGAAGACCGTCACTGGGATCCGCCTCGGGCACAGGGTTAAAACCGCCGCCGTAGAACCGGCCGTTGCAGACGCAGATGAAGGTGAATTCCTCGTCAAAGCGCTTGCCGTTTACCTCCACCACATAATGCTCCGCAATGCCCTTGACCACGTTCACCACGGTGGAAGCAGCGTACGCCCGGAAACCGTGGAGCATGGGCAGCCGCTTGTACCGGGACACATCGGTGCCGATCCGGGCATCCAGGCCCACTGAGCAGATATTCAGGGAGATATCGCCGTTGCAGTCGATGAGGTCAAAGTCAGCCGTGTCCGCATCCATCAGCCGGTGCAGGTCAAAAAAGGCCTTGGGGTCATCGAAAAGCTTTACAAAATCGTTGCCGCTGCCGCCGGAAAAAACCGTGACGGCGGCATTTTCATAGCCTGCCGCACCGGCGACGATCTCATTCAGGGTGCCGTCGCCGCCGCAGGCGTAGATCCGTAAGTTTTCCCCGGTTTCACAGGCCTCCCGGGCGATCCGGGCGCCTTCACCGGGAGCGGTGGAGACACGGATCTCGTAGTTTAAGTTTCTGGCCCGGCAGATCTTGTGGATGATGGCGCTTGCCTCTTCTGTGCGGTTATAGCTGCCCGCCGCGGGGTTGATGATGAATAAGTGTTTCATGTAGATCCTCGATGTTATGTACTGGCGCGGGAGCGCCTGAGCCTTCCCCTTGGGGGGAAGGTGCCCCAGTGCGCACACTGGGGCGGATGAGGGGGATGATGCACTGCGAATTCGCCGCAAGCTTACCAATGATGCAACTGCCTGCCGCAACCCCTCATCAGTCAACAAAATCGTACCGATTTTGTTGACAGCTTCCCCCCAGGGGGGAAGCCTTGGGCGCTCCCACGCCAGCAAAATAATTATTTTTTCTTCCTCTGGTTATCCGTATACATATAGTAATCGCACTTGATCATGCCATTATAGAGCTTACGCTTCTTATCTGCCCGCTTGCCGAAATAGTGCTCGAATTCCGGTTCGCTGGTGATGACGTACTTCTTCCAGCCGTCGGCGTAGCGGACATGCTTTCCGAAGGCGGCGTAGAGCCGCTGGGCATCCTTTTGCTCCATCATCCGCTGGCCGTAGGGCGGATTACAGATGATCACACCCTCAGAAGCAGGCAGATCCATCTTGGTGGCATCCCCATCCCGGAAGGAGATGCAGTCGGCAACGCCAGCCTTGCGGGCATTGGCGATGGACAGGGAAATGCACTTGGGATCGTTGTCAGAGCCAAGGATCCTGTATTTTCCGCTATACTCCTTATCCTTGGCTTCAGCCCGAACGTCTCCCCAGACGGATGCGTCGCACCAGGCGAAGGCTTCACCGGCAAAGCGGCGGTACATGCCGGGGGCCTTGTTCCGGGCAATCAGGGCCGCCTCAATGGGAATGGTACCGGAGCCGCAGAAGGGATCCCAGACGAAATCCCGGCCCCGGTACTTCGTCAGCATCACCATGGCAGCAGCCAGAGTCTCCCGCAGGGGCGCTTCATTGGCATTGGCCCGGTAGCCCCGCTTATGCAGGCCGGGGCCGGAGGTATCCAGATAAAGCTGGACCCGGTCATTCATAATGGAAAATTGCAGCTGGTACTTGGCACCGGTTTCCGGCAGCCAGGTAACGCCGTACTTCTCACCCAGACGTCTGGAGGCCGCCTTCTTGATAATGGCCTGGCAGTCGGGCACGCTCATCAGCTGGGAATTCAGGCAGTGGCCCTTCACGGGGAACACGCCGTCCTTGGGGATGAACAGCTCCAGAGGGGCATTGTACACACCCTGGAACAGCTGCTCGAAGGTGGTGGCCTTGAAGTCCGCAATGGTCAGCAGCACCCGCTCGCCGGTGCGCAGGCACACGTTGGCCTTGGCCATGGCCCGTTCATCTCCGGAAAAGAGAACGCGGCCGTTCTCCACCCGGACATTCTCAATATTCAGCCGGCGCAGCTCATCACCGGCAATGCCCTCCAGCCCAAACAGGCAGGGGACGGAAAATTCAAATTGATTCATAAAACCTCCGTTCACGAAACCTTCCCCCCAGGGGGAAGGTGCCCCCGAAGGGGGCGGATGAGGGGCTTCCCAGCCCCGATTTTGTAATGTTGTGAATTCCGCGCGACCGGGGCCGGACGGAGAATCTGCAAGGCGCTGTGCTACGATCCTGTCGATCATTTCACAAACACCTCTTAAGTTCCGGTTAATATCTGTATTGTAAAAACGCAGAACCTGCATCCCCAGAGATTCCAGATACTGTGTGCGCTGTGCATCTGCCTGAATTCCGGGTGTTTCATAATGCTGGGAACCATCCAGTTCGATAATCAATTTTGCTTTTGCGCAGTAAAAGTCCGCAATATAGGGGCCAAACACGCACTGTCTGCGGAATTGCACCGGGTAACGGCGCAGATATTGATACCATAGGGTGTTTTCTTCTTTGGTGGCATTTTTGCGTAATTCCTGAGAGTAATGGGTAAGTTTTTCGTTCTTTTCCATGTTTCTCCTCGCCTTGGTGCGGCAGCCCCTCATCCGTCAGCCCTTCGGGCTGCCACCTTCCCCCCAGGGGGGAAGGTTTTTAGGGGATCAGCTTCTTTGCCTTGATATACCGCTCCTCTTCAGAGAAGATGCAGCCGCAGTATTTCTGCATGTAGAACCCATGCTCCCGGGCGAAATTCTGGCCGTCTTTGAAATAGGGCCGGAAATCCCGGTACAGGAACTGCACGCCGTATTCTGCCGCCGCCCGTTCCGCTGTCTCCCGCATCAGCTCGTGATTCTGGTAAGGAGAAATGAACAGAGAGGAGGTAAAGCTGTCGAAGCCATTTTCCGCGGCGGTTTTTGCCGTTTCAAACAGGCGCATTTCATAGCACTTGCCGCAGCGATGGGCGATGTCCTCCGCCACTGCCCGGACAAAGGGCCGCAGGGCGTAGTCATTTTTCATAATCAGGGGCAGTTCAATCTCTTTGGCGTAGCTTTCCAGACAGTTGCGCCGGGCCCGGTACTCGGTGACCGGGTGGATATTGGGGTTGTACCAAAAGCCCGCCACCTCAATGCCGTCGGTGCGCAGCACTTCAATGGGCTGGTTGGCACAGGGGGCGCAGCAGATGTGCATTAACGTTTTCATAACCTTACCTCTGGGAATTGTTTACAAAATACTATAGCATAATTTGTGGAAAATAGCAAGAAATATTGCGCTGGCGCGGCAGCGCCCATGCCTTTCCCTTTGGGGAGGTCGGATGAGGGGAGCCGCGCAGCGGCAACTGGACGCGGGTGCAATTGTCGCTTACGTGACACCCTCATCCGTCTTCGATTTCTACGAAATCGAATCCACCTTCCCCGGAGGGGAAGGCTTTTGGAGCTTTACTTGGCCAGCACGCCGTCTTTATAAATCTCCGTCACCGTGACAGTCTTGATCTGGTTATGGGCAGCTTCCCCTGCGTAATAGACCTTCACATAGTTGGGGGCGTGGCCGGCAAAGCATTCTCCGTCCTTTTCTTCGAACAGGACTTCCAGAGGCCTGCCCACGAGCTTTTCCCGGTAGGTGCGGCTCATTTCCTCTGCAACAGCAATGGCAGCCCGGCTTCTTGCCTCCTTGGTGGCATTGTTATGCTGCCCGGGCATTTTGTCCGCAGGGGTGCCGGGGCGGCGGGAATAGGGGAAGATGTGCATATCCGCAAAGGCGCACTTGCGGATAAAGTCCAGACTCTGCCCAAACTCCTCCTCCGTCTCCCCCGGGAAGGCCACGATCATGTCCGTGGTAATGGCACAATCCGGGAAATACGCATTCAGCAGGCGGACACTTTCCAAATACCGGGCAGTATCGTACTTCCGTTTCATCCGCTGCAAAACCGTGTCGCAGCCACTTTGCATAGACAAATGGAACTGGGGACACAGGTTGGGAAGTTTACATAACCTTTCGCAGAAATCTTCCGTCACGATTCTCGGCTCCAGGGAGCCCAGCCGCACCCGCAGCTCCGGTACCGCGCGGCAAACCGCCTCGACCAGTTCTGTGACCTCCGGTTTTCCCGGCAGATCGAAGCCCCAGGAGGCGATCTCGATACCCGTTACCACAATCTCTTTATAGCCTCTTTCTGCCAGCTCCCTGGCCTGTTCCACCGCCACTTCCAGCGGGGCACTGCGGATGGGGCCCCGGGTGTAGGGGATGATGCAGTAGGTGCAGAAATTGACGCAGCCGTCCTGAACCTTCAGCATGGCCCGGGTGCGCTCCTCCAGACCGCCGGCAGGGAGGATTTCGAAGTCTCTTCTGCGCAGGGCATTGTCCAGAACACAGACCGGGGAAAGCCCCTCATCCGTCACGCCTGACGGCGTGCCACCTTCCCCCCAGGGGGAAGGTTTTAGGGCGTGCAGAAGCTGGTCAATAAATTCCTGCCGGTGGCCGCTGCCGCCGATGACATCGGCACCCAGGGCCCGGACGGCCTCGGCATCGTGCTGAGAGTAGCAGCCGCAGACGGCAATGACTGCCTCCGGATTGTCCCGGCGGCAGCGCCGGATGATGGCCCGGTTTTTCTTGTCCGCCACGGCAGTAACGGAGCAGGTATTGATCACATAGGCATCGCAGACTTCGTCAAATTTTCCAATGCTGTGACCCTGTTCCAGAAGCAGCCGCTCCATGGCCTGCGTCTCGTATTGATTGGTCTTACAGCCCAAGGTATAGAACGCAAATTTCATATTGTCAAATCCACCAATAAACTTATCGAATCTTTGTTTTAATCGTCCAAACCGACAGTTGCATTTTCACAAAAAAATGATATAATTATCAGCAACATCGTTTTTCGGACGTGGGACGGTTCCAAGCCGCTTGCTCCCCATTATACACGAAAAACACAGCTTTGTACAGCAACAGGGGGCACTTTTATGCGGGAATTTTGGATTCAGCTGCACAGCGTACAGGATGTGCAGGACTTCGTGGCTCTGGCTTCCACCCGTACCTATCCCGTAGTCGTCCGGGATGACCATAACAAGATCAATGCGGATTCCTTCATGGAGCTGTTTTGTCTGGATTTCACCGGCTCCCTCCGGGTGGTCTGCGACTGCACCGAAGAAGAGCTGAATCTGCTGAAACGTGATCTGCACCGCTTCCTGGCGGAATAAACCAAATACGGCTTCACAGCAGCGTCCCGGGAATACCTGGGGCGTTTTCTAAATGCAGAATGCAAAATGTAAAATGCAAAATGAAGAAAAACCGCTTCTGTTGCATTAAAAATTTGCATTCTGCATTTTGCTTTTTGCATTCAAAATTGACTTTCCCTTCCTGCCATGGTATCATATTGGGTAATGAATCCGGAGGTTTTTTCCATGACTTTGCTGTATTACGGCCTGTTTGTGGCCTTCATTGTGGCAGCGGATCAGATCACCAAGTATCTCACCGTTGCCCATATTCCCCTGCATGAAAATATTCCCTTTCTTCCCGGGCTGCTGGATCTGACCTACGTACAGAACACCGGCGCGGCCTTTTCCTCCTTTGAAGGGCAGCAGTGGCTGTTCGCCCTGATTTTCGCCGTGTTCACCGGGCTGCTGATCTGGGAATATTTCAAAAAAAGTATGGGCTTTACCTCCTTTGAATGCTGGTGCATTGCGGCAATCTACGGCGGCGGCCTGGGCAACATGATCGACCGGGTGCGCATGGGCTATGTGGTGGATATGATTGAGACTGCCTTTATGGAATTTCCCGTGTTCAACGTGGCCGACTGCTTCATTACCTGCGGCTGTATCCTGATGATGGTGCATCTGGTGCTGTTCAACAAGGAATTCTGGAAGGATAAAAAGTGAATCCGTAAGGGCCGATGCCTGCATCGGCCCTTTTGCAGGATTCTTCCGTGTACCAAGGGCCGGTGTGGGCATTGGCCCCTACGGTTTGGTATATTGTGAGGTTATGTTATGATACTTTACGCCGACATTCCCGGCGAGCGGCTGGATGCCTTTCTGTCCCGCTGCGCCGAAAATTTAAGCCGCAGTGCCGCCCAGAAGCTCATTGAAGATGGGCTTGTGACCCGCAACGGCAAAAAGGGCAAGAAAAACGATAAGCTGAACCCCGGCGATGTTATCGAATACGAGATTCCCGAGGCAAAGCCTGTGGATATCGTTCCAACGGAAATGAAGCTGGACATCGTCTACGAAGACGAGGATCTGCTGGTGATCAACAAGCCCAAGGGGCTGGTGGTGCACCCGGCAGCGGGACACCAGGACGATACGCTGGTCAACGGCCTGCTCTATGCCCTGGGGGATGACCTTTCCGGTATCAACGGTGAGCTGCGGCCCGGCATTGTCCACCGGATCGACAAGGATACCTCCGGATTGCTGGCGGTAGCCAAAAACGATCTGGCCCATGCCATGCTTGCCAGCCAGCTGAAGGATCACTCCATGGCCCGGACTTATGAAGCCATCGTTGTGGGCTCCTTCCGGGAGGATAGCGGCACCGTGGACGCCCCCATCGGGCGGCATCCCTCTGACCGGAAGAAAATGTGCGTCATTGAGCGCAACAGCAAACCCGCCGTGACCCACTGGGAGGTTATCAAACGCTACCGGGGCTACACCCACATTCGCTGCAAGCTGGAAACCGGACGTACCCATCAGATCCGTGTCCACATGGCACACATCGGCCACCCCATCCTGGGCGACACCGTCTACGGACGGAAAAAGCCGGAGCTGGGCCAGGACAGCCAGTGCCTCCACGCAGGTGCCCTGTGCTTCAGCCACCCTAGAGACGGACGGCCCGTGATGGTGTTTGCGGAACTGCCCCAGTATTTTAAGGATGTTATTGCCAAGCTGGAGAAGATGGGATAAACACGCACAATGTTGTCATCCTGAGCGACCGAAGGGAGTCGAAGGATCTACGCACCGTTGTTGCGCATAAGAGTTATTATAGTGCGTAGATCCTTCGACTTCGCCGCTGTGCGGCTCCGCTCAGGATGACAAGCTTTTCAGCATCCTGCCGCGCATAATAGAAAGGAACCATGATATGGGCATTTTTTCTGACGTTCTTCTCACCGTTGACTACGACCGGACTCTGACAGCGCCGGATTCTTCCATCCCTGTGCGCAACATCGAAGCCATCCGGTATTTTATGGAAAATGGCGGTGCCTTTACCGTCAATACCGGACGCAGTGTGCCTATGACGAAGGTGTTCCGGGACGTAGTGCCTGTGAACGCGCCGCTGCTTCTGTACAACGGCTCTGCGGCCTATGATCTTACCGAAAACCGGCTCACCTTCTGCCACGCCATCGATCTGGATCTGTGGGAGACGGTGCACAAATGTGAACAGCTGTTCCCGGATCTGACGGTTGAGGTGCAGGGTCTCAAGGCCCATTACCGGTTCTCTGAGAATCCCATGTGGGATGCCTTCTCCGACCACCAGCTCTGCGCCCGGGGCTTCGCCCAGCCGGGGGATGATCTGGGGCCCTTCCTGAAATTCACCCTCTACGGCGAATTCCGGGATGTGACCGTAGCGGACATGTTCAACGCCAGCGAAGCGGAAATGCGCCGCATGGACGAAGCGGAGCAGCTGCTGCGCCACGAATTTGGCGGCACATGCGAGGTCTTCCGGGCCGCCGCACGGATCATCGATGTTCACGCCAAGGGCGTTTCCAAGGCCCGGTCTGCCCGGGAGCTGCAGCAGCAGCTGGGAAGAAGCATTCTGGTCTGTGTGGGCGACGGCAACAACGATCTGCCCATGATGATCGATGCCGACTACGCTTTCGCCCCCGCCGACGCGGTGATCGCAGACAAATTCGAAACCGTCTGCAATTGCGCCGAAGGAGCCGTAGCGGATGTGATCTATAAAAAAATCCCGGAGATTTTAAAGAATCGCTCTTGACAAGGCTTGCTTTCTATGATAAAATCCTATGGCTGAAACAGCAAGGAGATAGGATTTGCGGGTGTAGTTCAATGGTAGAACACCAGCCTTCCAAGCTGGATACGCGGGTCCGATTCCCGTCACCCGCTCCATAGAAATGCGCCAGTAGCTCAGCTGGATAGAGCAACTGCCTTCTAAGCAGTAGGTCAGGGGTTCGAGTCCCTTCTGGCGTGCCATTTTTTCGACTAGGTTCTCAGCAAAACAGAATATGGTGGATATAGCACAGTTGGTTAGCGCGTCAGATTGTGGCTCTGAAGGTCGTGGGTTCGAATCCCATTATCCACCCCATAAAAACAGGAGATATCTTCGGAT
>JAGBAI010000078.1 GCA_017939025.1 Oscillospiraceae bacterium | reverse complement strand
CTTACTCACCACCCCGGAGGGGAGGCGGTATTTCCGTTGGAAATCGTGCGCTCATCTCCGCGCTAAGTGCCGCCCTTTGGGCGGTTGCGCTCCGAAACGCACCTGCGGGTGCAGTCCGAGGGGGCTGCGGCTGTTGCGACAGCCTATGGACAATGCCACAGCTTTGCGAATCTGCTGTCATTGTCCACGCAGTTGGTGTGCGGTACAAACCGAGCAGAATGCCGAGTGTGCAGCATGATTACACCCGAAAACAGGGCCTTGTCTGGCAACAGATATTCCTCCCGGAATATGCGCCAGCCGAGTGGTCTGACCGTGGCACACTTTGGAACGCCGTGGAGGAAAATGAAAAAACCAAGGACAGCCGGTTAGCACGGGAGTTCGTTGTGGCCCTGCCCATTGAGATGGGGAGAACGGAGTGGCAAAATCTGCTGACAGAATTTATCAAAGATAATTTCGTTGCAGATGGGATGTGCGCCGATGTGTGTATCCATGACACTGACGGACATAACCCCCATGCCCACATCATGGTCACGGTTCGGCCACTGGCTGAAAACGGACAGTGGCAGTACAAAACAGAAAAGGAATATCTGTGTGTCCGGGACTGCGTGGAAATGGGTTTTACCGGGGCGGAGTTCAAGCAGGCCCAAAAGGAAGGCTGGGAGAAACAGTACCAATACAAGGTGGGTAGGAAGAAGGAATATATGACTCCTTCTGCTGCGGAAGCGGCGGGATATGAACGGGTATCCAAGACGCCGAAAAGCACCCGCTTCGGGCGGCAGAACCCGATTGCTGCCCGGTGGAACAGTGACGAACAGTTGGTGCTGTGGCGCTCTGCCTGGGCAGATGTGACCAACCGCTACTTGGAACGGGTTGGAGCGGAGGCACGGATCGATCACCGGAGCCATGCAGACCGTGGTATTCTGGAGCAGCCTACCATCCATGAGGGTGTGACCGCACGGGCCATGGAGCAGCAAGGTTTCATCGCAGATCGCTGTGAACTGAACCGACAGATCAAGGCAGATAACAAGCTGCTACGGGAACTGCGAAGCGCTTTTGAAAAGATCGCAAAAGCGGTCAAGAATACGGTGCCTGCTGTAGCGGAGGCTATGGAAACTCTGCGACGGAATATGCTGATCTTCCGGTATCAGATCCTGCATATCAAGGGAAATCGGCGCAGCATTAAGAATACTCTGGCGGATGTGATGCCGGTACTCCGGCAGTATTCTGACCTTGTAGGTCAGATCAAAACTCTAAGCCGGGAGCGAAAGGGCTTGCTGGACGAAAAGAAAGCAACCTCTGTGCTGAATATTCTGAAGCAGCGGGAATTGGCAAAGCGGATTGCTCAGGTATCCGAGGATATCGAGGAACTGCGCAGTGAAAAGGCTATGATCCTCAGCCGCTTTGACAAGACTGACGATGAGGGCATGAAGGAAATGAAAAAGTGGGTGGCATCCATGGAAAGCTCCTTGCAGCGGTTGGAGCAGACGGAAGCGAAGTACCAGGCTGAGTTGGATGCGGCGCTGGCGCAGTTCCGGAAACTGACCGAAGAAGCAGAGAGCATGGACAAGGTGGGGCTTCATGCCCATCGGCAAATCCTGCGTAAGCCCAACACCCAGGATGCAAGGGACAAGCTACAGCAGGCCCATGGGAAGCAGTACAGTCCTATCACCATGATGGAAGCCCAGCAGGATGTGGATCATCTGCTCCGGGAGGACGAAAGAAAGTTGG
>JAGBAI010000077.1 GCA_017939025.1 Oscillospiraceae bacterium | reverse complement strand
TCCTTGCCTTGCGCCAGCAAGGCTGCGTCCTCCGCGGCCAAAATCCCTCAAACATACCTCGCCGAAATGTGCGAAGCAGTTTTGCCGGAGCGGATTTTCGTCCAGACGAGAAATTGGACGCAGGGAATACTCGGCGTATTGTCAAGGACAATTGCGATGTATGGGCGGAAATCCGCCCGTCAAAACCGATGCGGGTTCGACTCCCGTTGGACTAGGAGGGAAATATGATTCTGATTATCGGCGGAGCCTATCAGGGCAAACTGGATTTTGCAAAAGAAACCTTCGGCATTACGGATACCGATGTGCATATCTGCAGTGAGGCTGAGATTGACTTTTCCAAACGCTGTATTTACAAAATCGAAGAATTTACCTATAACCACTCTGACCCCATTGGCTACTTCCAGGCCCACCGGGAACAGTGGCAGGATCGTATTCTGATCCTTCAGGATATCTTCTGCGGTGTGGTTCCCATGGGGGCTGAAAACCGTGCCTGGCGGCAGCGTACAGGCCGTCTGTGCCAGTATCTGAGCAAAGAGGCAACCCAGGTCAGCCGGATCTTCTGCGGATTGGAGCAGCGGTTAAAATGACGATCTATCTGATTCGCCACGGAAAAACCAAGGCAAATGAAAGAAAACTCTATTGCGGCAGCACAGATCTGCCTCTTTCTGAAAGAGGAAGGGAGGAATTAAGTCAGTTGCACTATGAAATCAAAAACGTCCGCTTTCTTACCAGTGGCAGGTCGCGGACAAATGAAACATTGAAAATTCTCTTCGGCGAAGTACCTTTTGACACGGATTTCCGGTTCCGGGAAGTGGATTTCGGAATTTTTGAAATGCACAGCTATGAGGAAATGAAAGACAACCCTGCCTATCAGATATGGTGCACAGGTGACAACGAAGCCAATGTTCCACCCAACGGCGAAAGCGGTTTGCAGATGAAGCAGCGCGTACTGGAGGCTTTCTCAGAAATCAAAGAGGATACCGTTCTCATTTGCCATGGTGGTGTCATTGCAGCGATCATGGATCATCTGTTCCCTGAGGAGAACAAGTCTCGCTATGACTGGCAGCCGAAGAACGGCTGTGGGTATAGGATCGAAGATCATGGGTATCAATGTATTCCATAACAGAAAACGTCTGCACTGCGATGAAAGTAGTGCAGACGTTTTATTTATAATACGATATCGCACTTTTTGGAGATATCAAACCCTTCGAAATACCGCTCCTCCATAGGAATCCATTCCTCAAAGAACCGTTTATGAAGAAATTCCGGTCTTTTCAGAATCCGCTGACGCTGCAGTTCCGGGGAGATGGTCAGACGGATCTTCAGATCATAGATATTTCCGAAATACGGATGCAGGCTGTAGGTACCCTCAACAATATTTAGCTTCTTTGGAATAACCGTAATAGGGTCGGTCAATTCAAATGTGCTGCAGTCAAATGGACGATAAGAAAATGGTTTTCCGGATTTCAGAGGAAGCAGAATCTCTTCACTGAAACGTTCATAATCCACATTGCCGCCGATCTCGGCAAAGCGTTCCAGAGTACGTTGCTCTGGCCGGAGGAAGAAATCATCCATATGGAAGACATTGCTGTCATAGATTTCTGTAAGCTGGTTTGCCAGGGTGGTCTTTCCGGAAGTGCAGTTTCCGTCAATGGCTACAATCACTGCTTCTTTTTCACAGAGTAGTTTCTGGATCGCGGTTTGTACAGGGATCAATCTGTTCATGAGAATCCTCTCCTTTGGGCTTTATTGTATCGGCCCAGTTCTCTGTCTGCAAGCCCCACCGGGGGATATGATTTACAAAATAGTAGCACAGAATATCCCCGCAGGGGGCTTCTTTGACGGGGTTTCACATGATACAATGGCATCACCAATCAGAGTGGAGGTGGCAGTATGGAGACATTGGAGCAGGTGTTAAGATGGCATGCCAGCAAATACCCAATGATGCAGCCAACCGATGCGGTGAAGTTGATCTATCAAAACGTATTCGGCGGTGGCCATTTGATAAAGGATCGGGAAACTTGCCTCAGCGCCTTGCAGCGGGAGTATAAAAACACACCTCAGGAACCTCATGCACCGCTTCTGGAAAGTATTGGAAACGGTCTGGTACGGGTGATGCTCAATGCTATCGACAGCAGCGATTATAGTATCCGGCAGTTGGCTGATGACTTTATCCGCAGTTCAAAAGAGCATAAAGGAAACCAACATGACTTTCTGATCAAGCTGGATATACTCCGAAAGCTCACCGATTCCGGAGTGTTTCACTTTACTTTGGAAGAGCTGGACGCATATCTGGAGGAATATCGGGAAGCAGGATATCCTATGGTATCCCACAGTGAGCAATACAGGCGTTCTTACAATCCCGCATACCGAATCGTTCTGACAAGCATATTTTCAAAAGAGAACCCATGAGCTGCTTATACGGCTCATGGGTTCTTTTTTGTTATGAAAGTAGTATCCCCCTAGGGGGGATATCGATAAAAATATATCAAAATATATCCCCCCACCCGGCTTGTACACTTTTCTGGGGTAAAGTATAATTTCAATAAAGGAACCCCGGCATGGCTGGCACCACACCGGGGAAATGCCTTCCCACTATCGCGAAATAAAAGGCAGGCATCTATAGTATATCGTGCCTGACCGAAAAAGGAAAGGATTTTTTCTATGAATGGAAAAAGAATGATCGCTCTGCTGTTAGTGATGATCACGGTAATCAGTCTGGTAGCCTGCGGAGCAAAAGACGCACCTGTTGCAGAAGCAACCCCTGAAGAAGTGAGAGACACAGTCATTATTGCCATTGGAGATGAACCGACCACTCTGGATCCCACCAAAGGTTGGGGCCATGGCAATGCGCCCATCATGCAGAGCACCCTGGTTCGTTACGACGCGGACATGACTTTTGTCAATGACCTGGCTACAGACTACAGCCTGTCCGAGGACGGCTTGGTGTGGACCTTCAAAATCCGGGAGGATGCTTACTTCACCGACGGCCAGCAGGTCACTGCAAAGGATGTGGCCTTCACGCTGGAAACGGCAAAGACTGCCATGGGTTCTGTGGATCTGACCTTTATGGACAGTGCCGTTGCGACAGACGATTTTACCGTCGTTATTACACTGAATACCCCTACCTTCTGGTTTCTGAATACTTTGGCATCTGTTGGTATCGTTCCCCGGCACGCTTACTCTGAAGAATATGGAACCAATCCTGCGGTTACCTCCGGCCCCTACAAGTTCGTGGAATGGCGAAGCCAGGAGCAGCTGGTTCTGGAAGCCAACGAAAATTACTACGGGGAAGTTCCCGCCATCAGGAATGTGGTCATCGTCTTCATGGGTGAAGATGCCGCCCTGGCTGCGGTTCAGGCAGGCCAGGTGGATGCAGCCATTACCTCTGCAACCCTGGCAGTGAACCAGGTAAATGGCTATCACATTGAACGAATTGCTACTGCTGATTGCCGCGGCTTCACCCTGCCTGTACTTCCTGCCGAAGGCAAGGTGGCTCAGAACGGCGCACCCATCGGCAACAACGTTACCTGCAACATTGAAATCCGCCAGGCCATCGCCTATGCCATTGACCGCAGCTTGATTGCAGATGTGGCACTGAACGGCTATGCAACTCCCGCATTCTCCGAAAACGACGGTATGCCCTGGAACAATCCTGCTGTAAAAATTGAGACCAATGTGGATTACGCAAAGCAGCTTCTTCGTGACGCCGGTTGGGTTGATACTGACGGTGACGGCATTGTGGAGAAGGACGGCCTGAAAGCGGAGTTTACCTGCATGTATCCTGCCGGGGATTCTGCCCGGCAGGCAATATTGCTTGCCTGTGTGGAACTTCTGAAGGAAGTGGGCATCAACGTTATTCCCGAGGGCCTCAGCTGGGATGAAATCAGTTTGCGTATGTTCTCTGAGGCGGTCATGATGGGCTGGGGTGCCGCAAACCCTTCTGAGACCTATTTCCTGTATCAAAGCAAGGGCGCTCTTCTGGATGACTACTACAACCCCGAAGGCCACATGAGTGAAGTCACCGATGGTTATCTGGAAGCTGCCCGGCAGGCACTGACCCCGGAAGAAGCTTATGAGAATTTCCGGAAGGTTCAGTGGGACGGCGAAACCGGTACGGCTATGATCGGGCAGTGCCCCTGGGTCTGGATCGTCAATCTGGATCATGTATACTTTATCCGGGATGGTCTGAACATTGGTAATCAGTATGTTCATCCTCACGGAAGCAACTTCCCCTTCCTGCAGAATATCCAGAACTGGAACTGGACTGCATAAGAATTCCCCAAGCCAGCAGCAAAAGGAGTATGATTATGAAAGAAACTGCAAAACGACTGATCACAATATTTCTGATGAACGCCATAAAGCTCCTTTCCCTGCTGCTGGCCGTCAGTATCATTGCCTTTGCACTGATCAGCGCTTCTCCTGTGGATCCGGTAAGCCAGTATATCATGAGTTTGGGTACCGCGGTCTCCGCAGAGCAGAGGGCAGAACTGGAAACATACTGGGGTGTCAATGAACCGCCCGTGGAGCGGTATTTCAACTGGCTCACTTCCTTGCTGAAAGGAGACATGGGACATTCTGCGATCTTCCGCAGACCTGTGGCAGATGTGATCTCAGAACGGTTTATTAACTCCCTGGCGCTGATGAGCTGTGCCTGGCTGTTTGCTGGTATCATTGGGTTTACACTGGGGTGCGTAATGGGCATGTACCAGGAAAAGTGGCCTGATAAGATCCTGAATAAGATCTGCTATCTGCTGTCATCTGTTCCTACCTTCTGGCTGGGACTGCTGTTTCTTCTGTTTTTTTCAGTACAGCTGGGCTGGTTTCCGGTAGGCTTTTCCAGCCCTATCGGTGTCCGTTCGGAGGACATTACTCTGGTGCAGCGGCTGCATCACCTGTTCCTGCCTGCCTTTACATTAAGCCTCATGTCTTTTGCCAACATAGCCCTGCATACCCGGCAGAAGCTGATTGACATTCTCAGCAGCGAATACTGCCTCTTTGCCCGTGCCAGGGGTGAAGGGAAATGGACCATTCTGCGGCGGCACGGTCTGCGGAATATCCTGCTTCCGGCGCTGACATTGCAGTTTACATCTTTTGCAGAACTCTTCGGCGGCAGTGTCATGGCAGAAAATGTTTTCAGCTATCCCGGTCTTGGCAGTGCAGTATCCGCTGCCGGACTTCGGTGTGATGTGCCGCTGCTTCTGGGGGTGACATTGTTTTCTGCATTATTCGTATGTGTTGGTAATATGATCGCCAATCTGCTTTACGGAATCATTGATCCGCAGATCCGGGAGGTGGCCCAATGAAAAAGTGGAACAGGAGAACCAAAGTGATTGCTCTTTCCATGGTGCTGTCATTGCTGTTTATTGCCATTTACATTGCAGGTATGCTGCTGCCGGAGGAACTGGCAGCGCCCAGTATCCGCAGTACCAGACTTCCGCCGTCAACGGAGCATCTTTTTGGAACAGATGCCCTGGGCCGGGACCTGTTCTTCCGGACACTGAAGGGTCTGTCGGTCAGTACGTCTGTAGGTCTGATCGCTTCGGTTATCAGTGCAATCATTGCAGTATTTGTGGGCATTGCGGCGGCAATGGGTTCCCGGAGAGTGGACAATCTCATCAACTGGATTATTGACCTGGTGATGGGGGTTCCTCACATGGTTCTGATTATGCTGATCTCCGTTGCCTTTGGCAGAGGGCTGAAGGGCCTGCTGATCGGTGTGGCCGCAACCCACTGGTGCAGCCTGGCCCGACTGATTCGTGCAGAAGTGATGCAGCTTCGAAGCCAACAGTATGTAGCGGTATCCCGCAGACTGGGCAAGTCCAGCGGCTGGATCCTGGTGAACCATCTGCTGCCACATCTGCTGCCCCAGTTCTTTGTGGGACTGGTACTGATGTTCCCCCATGCCATTTTACATGAGGCAGCTATTTCCTTCCTGGGCTACGGTCTGCCGCCGGACCAGCCTGCCATCGGCATTATTCTGGCAGAAAGTATGAACTACTTATCCGCCGGCCTCTGGTGGCCTGCGGTCTTCCCGGGACTGACGCTGCTGATAATCGTTCTGCTGGTGGATAAACTGGGTGACAATCTGAGAATGATCCTGGATCCCTACAGCGCACAGGAGTAAAAACTATGGAACAGAAAAACGAAACATTACTGGAGATCCATGACCTCAGTGTTTCTTTCCGGATGTATGACGGTATCCTGGAGCAAAAGGATCTGCAGGTCATCTCTGAATTACATTTAACCGTCCGTCCCGGTGAGATCGTAGCAGTGGCCGGTTCCTCCGGTTCCGGTAAGAGCCTGCTGGCATCTGCCATCTTAGGAATCTTACCCGGCAATGCCACTGTAAAAGGTCATCTGCATTACAAAGGACAGGAGTTAACACCTGAACATCAGGCGCGACTGCGGGGAACAGAAATTGCCCTGGTTCCCCAGAGTGTTGCTTTCCTCGACCCGCTGATGAAGGTGGGCAGGCAGGCAGACGGACATAAAAAACCTTATCCTACGGATAAGAGAAGAGGAATTTTCAAGAGATTCGCGCTCCCCGAGAAAACAGAAAATCTCTATCCCTTCCAGCTTTCCGGCGGCATGGCAAGGCGGGTTCTGGTATCCACAGCTCTGATTACGGATGCCCAGCTGATCATTGCCGACGAACCTACTCCCGGTATGAGCCTGGGCCAGGCATTGGAAGCGCTGCAGATGTTCCGGGAAATGGCAAACGAGGGTAAGGCAGTCATCCTTATAACGCATGATATCGACCTTGCTTTTGAATTTGCGGACCGGGTAGCAGTCTTTTACGCAGGTACCACAGTGGAAACTGCCCCTGTGAAGGATTTCAAAATCGGCCCTGATGCCCTGCGCCACCCTTACAGCAAAGCCTTGTGGAGGGCGCTGCCCCAGAACAGCTTCCAGCCCATCGACGGATTCCAGCCCTATGCCGGTAATCTGCCAAAGGGCTGCCTGTTTGCGCCCAGATGTCCCTATGCCACGCAGCAGTGCCAAACCCAGGTTCCGCCCGCGCGAGAGATTCGCGGTGGAGAAGTGAGGTGCTTCCATGCCACTTGAAGCGAAAAATATTTCCTTCCGCTATGACCGGAAGGAACCATTTGTTCTGAATAATATCAGCTTGAGTGTAGAGCGGGGAGAGCGGGTTGCGCTCTTTGCTCCCAGCGGTTACGGAAAAACCACCCTAGTGAAACTCATGTCCGGATATCTGGAACCCACAGAGGGGCAGATCCTGCTGGATGGAGAACACCTTCCGAAAAAAGGCATCTGTCCGGTGCAGCTGATCTATCAGCATCCTGAAAAGGCTATCAATCCCCGGTGGCGATTGAAACGGGTTCTGGAGGAAAGCGGCGAAATGCAGGAAGATGTGCTGGATGCCTTCGGCATTGAGCGAGCATGGCTTGACCGGTTCCCCCGGGAACTGTCCGGCGGAGAATTGCAGCGCTTCTGCGTGGCAAGAGCGCTAATGAGCGGTGCAGAATATCTCATCTGTGATGAGATCAGTACCATGCTGGATGTGATCACCCAGGCCCAGATCTGGAATGTAGTTCTGGAGGAAGCCAGAAAGAGGAACATGGGCATCATTGCTGTGACCCACAATTGGCATGTAGCCAATAGAATTGCCGACAGGATTTATGATTTGTCCCGGCAGGAATATATAAATGTGACAAGGGAAAAGGAGACAGAAACCATGCACGAACATCATTTCCATGATCAGCATCATACGCATACCCATGAACACGATCATCATCACAGCCATACTCCTATGGAGGAACTGCTGGCTCTGATGAAGTACATGACCGGCCATAACGCAGCTCATGCCAAGGAACTGGCAGATCTGGCTGTGAAGCTGGATGAAGCCGGAAGCCATGCTTCGTATCATAAGGTTATGGATGCCGTTGCCTGTTTCGAGCAGGGCAATAACATGCTGGCTGAGGTTCTGAAGGAATTGGGACACGATAGTGTGTGAGAATAAATAAAAGCAGCCTGTAAACGGTGCGCATGAGGCACATTTGCTGGCTGCTTATTATATTCTTTGCGTTGTGATGAACCTATTTCCGAGTTTGATTCCTTCAGAGCTCCTTTGTGTATTTCGGAAATGATTCGGCTAAAAATAAATTTTACCACAGATTTTAAGAAGTTTCAGCTGCTTTTAAAGGAAAAGGGAAAAAACAGGGACTCCGGTGGGAGTCCCTGTTTGCATCAGCTGTGTTTTCTTCTTCTGGCGTAGAGCTTGGCCAGGCCGCCTTCGCTGGTTTCACGGAAGCGGTGATCCAGGTTGACACCGGTTTCCTTCATGGCCCGGCAGACCATGTCGTAGCTGATATTCCGGGAGCCGGTGAGGAAGTAGCTTAAGTTGCAGGCATTCATGGCACGGACGGCAGCAACCGCATTGCGCTCGATGCAGGGGATCTGCACCAGACCGCAGATGGGATCACAGGTCAGACCCAGATGGTGCTCCATGGCAACTTCGGCGGCGTATTCCACCTGGTCCAGATCCTGCTGGTAGAGTTCTGCCAGAGCGGCAGCGGCCATGGAACAGGCGGTGCCGATCTCTGCCTGACAGCCACATTCGGCACCGGAAATGGAGGCGTTGGTCTTGGTCAGATTTCCGATGATGCCGGCCGTAGCAAGGCCCCGGATAATCTGCTCGTCAGTAAAGCCCTTGGTAACCTGGGCGTATTTGAGAACAGCGGGCAGAACACCACAGGCACCGCAAGTGGGGGCGGTAACGACGGTACCATTATCGGCATTCTGTTCTGCCACAGCATAGGCATAGGCAGCGATCCGCTGGAATTCGATGAGGGCAGGCTCGTCCACCTTGGGATCTTTTTCATAAAGATATTTGGCCTTTCGGTGGACATTCAGGCCGCCGGGAAGAACGCCCTCTTTGGAAAGGCCTTCGTCAATGGCAGCCTTCATGGTTTGCCAGACCTCCATGAGGAAATCCCAGATTTCCGGGCCTTCGTTCAGCTCCACATACTCGGAAAGCGTGTCGATATAGCGCCATTTGCAGAAATCGGCAATTTCCGCGAAGGAATGCTCAATGTAAACCTCTTCACTGTCTGCGGCTCTGGCTTCACCGGGAATGCGGATATCTCCGCCGCCAATGGACTCCACCCGCAGGTGACCCGTTTCGATATCCTCGTGGAAAGCGGAAAAATCCATGGTATTGGGGTGCATGCCCTCCCAGCTTTCGGTGGAGAAGAGGATCTTCGTCCGCTCCGGGCCCAGGGTATCCAGCAGCACACGGTCGGTGCCGTGGCCCACGCCGGTCTTGCTTAAGGAACCATACAGGGTGACCTTGAAGGAAGTGGCATCGGGATAACGCTTTAAAAACAACAATGCAGCCCGCTCCGGGCCCATGGTATGGGAAGAAGAGGGGCCTTTGCCGATTTTATAGATCTCGCGGATGGATTTCATGGTAATTTCCTCCGTTTTTTCTTTTAGTATAGCAAAGGAATGGGGAAAATACAACAAGGAGTTTGGAGAGTTGAGAGTGGCGTTATGGTATTGCTTCGCAATGATTAAAATGATCGCCTAGGGCGATACAATATCTTCACACGCCACTCTCCACACTAAATTACTCCTTGCGCAATCTTGACACATATGCTACAATATTATGAGCAAATTTGGAAAAACCTGAGAGGATGAAAATATATGGCAAAAGAGAAAAAGGTTGAGCAGATCACCGATATGGAGGTTGATTTTGCTCAGTGGTTTACCGATGTGTGCAAGAAGGCACAGCTGATCGATTATTCTTCCATTAAGGGCGTGTTCATTTACCGCCCCTACGGCTATGCCATCTGGGAGAATATCCAGAACATCATGGACAAGGAGTTCAAGAAGCAGGGTGTTGAGAATGTCTACATGCCCCTGCTGATCCCCGAGTCCCTGCTGCAGAAGGAGAAGGATCATGTGGAAGGCTTCGCTCCCGAGTGCGCCTGGGTCACGCTGGGTGGCGGTGAGCGGCTGGAAGAAAAGTATGCCATCCGTCCCACCTCTGAGACTCTGTTCTGTGAGCACTTTGCCAACGTTCTGCAGTCCCACCGGGATCTGCCTATGAAGTATAACCAGTGGTGCAGCGTGCTGCGCTGGGAGAAGACCTCCCGTCCCTTCCTGCGCCACCGGGAATTTTTGTGGCAGGAGGGCCATACCATCCACGCTACCGCAGAGGAAGCCAAGGCCTTCACTGAGACTATGCTGAATGTTTATGCGGATTTCTGCGAGAATGTGCTGGCCATGCCCGTCACCCGCGGTCAGAAAACCGACAAGGAAAAGTTCAACGGTGCCGAAGCAACCTACACCATCGAGTGCATGATGCACGACCGGAAGGCTCTGCAGGCCGGTACCTCCCACTACTTCGGTGATGGCTTTACCAAGGCCTTTGACATCCAGTTCACCGACAAGACCAACACCAAGACCTATCCCCACCAGACCTCCTGGGGCGTTTCCACCCGTCTCATCGGTGGCATCATTATGACCCACGGCGATAACAATGGTCTGGTTCTGCCTCCCAAGGTAGCTCCCATCCAGGTGGTTGTCCTGCCCATTGCCCAGCATAAGGCTGGTGTTCTGGACGGTGCCAACGCCATCAAGGATCGCCTGGTCGAGGCCGGTTTCCGTGTCAAGATCGACGACTCCGATAACTCCATGGGCTGGAAGTGCGCCGAGTACGAGATGAAGGGTGTTCCCCTGCGCGTCGAGTGCGGCCCCCGGGATCTGGAGAACGGCCAGTGTGTGCTGGTGCGCCGCAATGACCGGGAAAAGATCGTGGTGAAGCTGGAAGATCTGGAAACTGCTGTTGCTGAGCAGCTGGAAGCTGTCCACAATGGTATGTATGAGCGGGCCAAGAAGAATCTGGAAGAGCACATCTACGAAGCCCACTCTCTGGAAGAGGCCAAGGAGCTGCAGGACAAGAACGGCGGCTTTGTCAAGACCATGTGGTGCGGTGATCTGGAGTGTGAGCTGGCCATGAAGGAAAAGGCCGGCATGTCCTCCCGCTGCATCCCCTTCGCACAGGAGAAGCTGGGCGAAACCTGCGCCTGCTGCGGAAAGCCTGCTGACAAGATGATTTACTGGGGCATTGCTTATTAAAATGCAGAATGCAGTAATGCAAAATGAGAAACAGGTCCGGGCTATAAGCCGGGCCTGTTTCTTAAAAATACTGGGTTTACATAATTTTAAGGAGTGAGGATTCGTAATTTTGCATTCTGCATTTTGCATTTTGCATTTGGAATCTGCGAATAAATATGAAACGTATCGTAATTATAGGTTGCCCCGGCAGCGGCAAGTCCACCTTGGCCCGGGCACTGGGGGAGAAACTGGATCTGACAGTGGTACATCTTGACCGGCTCTGGTGGACGAAGGGTTGGGAGAATGTGTCCATGGAGGAGTTTGATTCCCGCTTGGAAAATGCGCTGAAGCTGGACAGCTGGATCATCGACGGCAACTACAGCCGCACCATGGATGCCCGGATGGAAAAGTGCGACACCATCATCTACTTAGACTACAGCCGCTGGACCTGCCTCTGGGGAATGTGCCAGCGGGTGCTGGGCAACTACGGCAAAAACCGTACGGATATGCCCGACGGCTGCCCGGAGCGCTTTGACTGGGAGTTTATCAAGTACATCTGGAGCTTCAATAAGAACAACCGGGTGCTGAATTATACCCGGATCGCCAAGTATAAACACGCCAAGGCTATCGTGCTGAAGAACCGGAAGGAAAAGGAAGCTTTTCTGGAGTCTGTCTGATGTAGTATTGTAGGGGCGGGCCACTGGCCCGCCCACAACGTTACGATGATGAAACGGTAACGTTTTATTTGAACAGATTCAAGGCTGGTAGATTGTGGGCGGGGCAATGCCCCGCCCCTACAACAGGTCGTATATGATTTTGATTGGCGAATAAAAGAGAAATCGGCAGGTGAGGAAAATGAATGTTAAGTTAATTAAGCTAACAAAAGAATATTATCCTCAGTTATCAGAAATGATGGAGGAATGGAAGGTAGACCAGGAAACGAATCACACAAACTGTTCTCCTTGGGCGATATTTAAAAATGATTATCACGATTTTGATTATTACTTAGAAAATCTGGAAGTCAGAGAACCAAAAGACGGGCTGGTTCCGGATTCTGTATTCTTTTTGTTAGATATGGAAAGAAATATTCTGTTGGGTGCAGTGAATATCCGACATTCTATGAACGCGTATCTTTTACAATATGGCGGACATATTGGCGATGGTATCAGACCGTCGGAAAGAGGAAAAGGATATGCTACGGAAATGATCCGGTTGGCACTGATGGAATGTAAAAAATTAGGCATAGACAAAGTGCTAATGGTATGCGACAAATCCAATGCAGCGTCAGCCAGAACCATTATCAAAAACGGCGGAATATTGGAAAATGAATTTGTTGATGAGGATGGAGAAATCAATCAAAGATATTGGATTCATCTGGGATAAATAAATTCAATTCACAAACAGAAGCCCCGGCCTGTGAAATGCTCACGGGCCGGGGGCGTGTATATTACAGGGTCAACTTCATTTCAATTTCCTCTTCGTCCCGGTTTCCGGTTTCCTGAAATCCCAGGGATTTGTAGAGGGAAATGGCGGCAACATTCTTTTCGTGACAGGTCAGCAGGACGGTGGTCCCGGGGCCAAAAGGTTTTTGGCGAATATAGTCCAGACATGCCTGGACGGCCAGTTTTCCATAGCCCTTTCCTTGGTGCTTTTTATCGATCATCAGATGCCAGAGATTGTATTCTCCGGTATCAGGATCATAAATCACCATGACATAACCAACCATGACATCTTCGGCATAGATGCCAAAAGGCGTACACTGGTGATAATAGACATAAGCTTGAGCAAGGCTGCGGATGGGATGGGAAACAAAGATTTCCTGTCCCTCTGCCAGCTCAAGCTGAAATGCGGCTGTAAAATTGGATTCGTCGATTCTGTTCAATGTGATGTTTTTCATGTTTTCTGTTCCTTTCTGCTGTAAAAGATATAAAAAGAGCCTCTGCACAGCAATGTACAGAGGCACCGAACAGAAAACGGGATTACTTGTTTCGGACGATCAATTCTCTGTATGACATTGTGTGCATCAAAATTGTGTTTGCCATTATGATCGCCCCCTTTTCTGAAATGAGATAAAATAATTATATCTTTCCTTGAGAAAAAGTCAAGAAGATGCGTATGTCTGCTGTGCAACGCGAAAAAACCGCTCCCGGTATCGGGAGCGGTTTTGAAAAGTTTAGGTTCTATAATAAATGTTGGGGTCAGGCGATGAGCCTGGCCCCAAAGCCATGTCAAAATAAAAGTTGAGCATAGAGACAAAATCCTTTACAATGAATGTACCCCTACAACACAGAAAAGGAGGTCTCTATGCTCATG
>JAGBAI010000076.1 GCA_017939025.1 Oscillospiraceae bacterium | reverse complement strand
GTCAATCCCCGTTCTTCCCGTACCGTTCCCTTCCTGTCCAAGGCTACCGGCTACTCCCTGGCAGACATTGCCACCGAGGTCATCCTGGGCAAGAGCCTGAAGGAACAGGGCTTCTTTGACATCTATCCCGATGAGAAGGAACGCTGCTACGTCAAGGCTCCCGTGTTCTCCTTCAACAAGATCCGGGGTCTGGATGCTTACCTGTCTCCCGAAATGAAGTCCACCGGCGAAGCTATCGGCTATGACCGCACCATGAACCGCGCATTGTACAAGGCCCTGCAGGCCTCCGGTATGCACCTGCAGAACTACGGCACCGTCTTTGCCACCATCGCTGACAAGGACAAGGAAGAGGCTCTGCCTCTGATCCGCCGGTTCTACCAGCTGGGCTTCAACATCGAAGCCACTGTGGGCACCGCCATGTTCCTGAAGCGCCACGGCATCCGCACCCACGCACTGACCAAGATCTCCGACGGCTCCGACGAGATCCCCAACGCACTGCGTCAGGGTCACATCGCCTACTTCATCAACACCAAGGATCCCGGTGCCAGCGAAAACGACGGCCAGAAGCTGCGCCAGGTTGCCACCGAGTACAATGTCACCATGTTCACCTCTCTGGACACCGTCAAGGCCCTGCTGGACGTTCTGGAAGAGACCACCCTGACTATTTCCACCATCGACGCCTGATCTAAAAATAACCGTATTGTAGGGGAGGGGCAATGCCCCTCCCGCAACCTAACGACCAATACGCAGAAACATTCCCCTCATAACGACCCTTGTGCTTAACCAACGTTGTGAGCGGGGCACTGCCCCGCCCCTACAGTAGCATCTTACTACGCAAGGAGGAAACAATGAAACAATCCATCTTCACCATCCGCAGCAACGAAGCGCTGACGGATTCTGTATACAAAATGGTGCTGGAGGGCGACACCTCCCATATCACCAACTGCGGCCAGTTCGTCAATATTCAGCTGACGGGTAAGTTCCTGCGCCGCCCCATTTCCGTCTGTGATTACGACAGCGAAACCCTGACCATCGTCTACAAGGTGGTCGGCAAGGGCACCGAGGCCATGTCCGCCATGACTGCCGGTACCAAGCTGGATATCCTGACCGGTCTGGGCAACGGCTATGACCTGACCCTGTCCGGCGAAAAGCCTGTCCTGCTGGGCGGCGGTGTCGGCGTGCCACCCATGTACAATCTGGCAAAGAAGCTGATTGCCGAGGGTAAGGAAGTCAAGGTCATTCTGGGCTTCAATGCCGCTTCTGAAGTTTTCTATGAAAATGAATTTAAGGCTTTGGGCTGCGACGTAACGGTGACCACCGTGGATGGCAGCTATGGCGTGAAGGGCTTTGTCACCGATGCCCTGCCCGAAGACTATACATATTTCTACACCTGCGGCCCGGAGCCCATGCTGAAGGCCGTTTACCGGGCATCCAAGACCTCCGGCCAGATGAGCTTCGAGGAACGGATGGGCTGCGGCTTCGGTGCCTGCATGGGCTGCTCCTGCAAGACCCTCACCGGTTACAAGCGCATCTGTAAGGAAGGCCCCGTTATGAAGAAGGAGGAGATCTTATGGGAAGCTTAAAAGTAAACCTTTGCGGTATTGAGCTGGACAATCCCGTGATTCCCGCCTCCGGCACCTTCGGCTACGGCTACGAATTTGCCGAGCTGTATGACATCAACAAGCTGGGCACCTTCTCCTTCAAGGGTACCACGAAAGATCCCCGGTTCGGCAACCCCACCCCCAGAATCGCTGAGTGTCCCAACGGTATGATCAACGCCGTTGGCCTGCAAAATCCCGGCGTGGAAAAGGTGATTTCCGAAGAACTGCCGAAGCTTGCCAAGTGCTTCCGCAAGCCAGTCATGGCAAACGTCTCCGGTTTCTCCATCGAGGACTACGCCTATACCTGCGAAAAGCTGGACAAAGAGGAACAGGTTGGCTGGCTGGAAGTCAACGTAAGCTGTCCCAACGTTCACGGCGGCGGCATGAGCTTCGGCACCCAGCCGGAGGCTGCGGCTGCTGTTACCAAGGCTGTTAAGGCTGTCACCAGCAAGCCCGTCATCATCAAG
Source organism: Oscillospiraceae bacterium (assembly GCA_017939025.1). The sequence continues at coordinate 11,662 of JAGBAI010000076.1, read as the reverse complement.
CTTTCTCCCAATGTCACCGACATTGTTTCCATCGCCAAGGCCTGTGAGGATGCCGGCGCCGACGGCATCAGCCTCATCAACACATTGCTCGGCATGCGCATCAACCTGCGGACCCGGAAGCCCGTCATCGCCAACAAGATGGGCGGCTTCTCCGGCCCCGCTATTTTCCCCGTGGCTGTGCGGATGGTCTATCAGGTGGCAAATGCCGTAAACATTCCCGTCGTCGGCATGGGCGGTGTCAGCTCTGCCGAAGATGTGATCGAAATGATGCTGGCCGGTGCTACCGCTGTGGAAGTGGGCGCAGCAAATCTCGTCAATCCGTATATTTGCCGGGATATTGTCCGTGACCTGCCCGAGGTTATGGCAAAATACGGCATTACAAACTTAAATGAAATTATTGGAGGCGTAAAATAATGGGTAAGGACGTAATCGTAGCATGTGATTTTTCCTCTGCTGAGGCAACCTTCGCTTTTCTGGACAAGTTCTCCGGCTGTGACCGGAAGCCCTTCCTGAAGATCGGCATGGAGCTGTACTACGCAGAAGGCCCCTCCATCGTCAAGGAGATCAAGGCCCGTGGCCATAAGATCTTCCTGGATCTGAAGCTGCATGACATTCCCAACACCGTCAAGAAGGCCATGGCAGTTCTCAGCAACCTGGATGTGGACATTACCAACCTCCACGCCGCCGGCACCACCGCCATGATGAAGGGCGCTCTGGAAGGCCTGACCCGTCCCGATGGCACCCGTCCCCTGCTGATCGCTGTCACTCAGCTGACTTCTACTGACCAGGAGGCCATGGAGCGTGACCTGCTGATCAAGGAGCCCATCGACGAGGTGGTTATGCACTACGCCGAAACCGCCAAGAATGCAGGCCTGGACGGCATTGTCTGCTCTCCCCTGGAGGCCGGCAAGGTTCACGGCCGCTGCGGTGAGAACTTCCTGACCATCACCCCCGGTGTCCGTTTCGCTGATGGCGACATCGGTGACCAGAAGCGTGTTATGACCCCCGCTGCTGCCAAGGAGATCGGCTCCGACTACATCGTCGTTGGCCGTCCCATCACCGCCGCCGCTGACCCCGTGGCTGCTTATGAGCGCTGCGTGGCAGAATTCTGCGACTAAGAAAGCCTTCCCCTTGAGGGGAAGGTGGCTCGCCGAAGGCGAGACGGATGAGGTGTAGCCCCGAAGGGGCGTTACCGCATCATGAATTCGCCAAAGTGTTTCTATTATTGCTGCCTGCTACCGCCCCCCTCATCAGTCAAAAATCAAAGATTTTTGACAGCTTCCCCCCGGGGGGAAGCCTTAGGCGCTCCCGCGCCAGTGCATTCCCTAATATAAGGAGCAAATATCATGGAATACCGTTACGACACCCAGTTACTGATTGAAGGTACTGACCTGGACGAAGATGCAATCAATGACTATTTCGTTGAAAACTTCAAGGGTGACTGCCTTCTGGCCGTTGGTGACGAAGATTTGATTAAAATTCACTACCACACCAACGAACCTTGGAATGTGCTGGAATATTGCGCTACTCTGGGCGAAATTTATGACATTGTGATAGAGGACATGGATAGACAGGCCAGAGGCCTCCACGGATAAAGAAAGGATACAGATATGGAAGCTTACAAGAGAGAGTTTATTGAGTTCCTGCAGGGTGCAGGCGTTCTGAAGTTCGGTGACTTCACCGCCAAGTCCGGCCGCAAGATCCCCTATTTCGTTAACGCCGGTATGATCAAGACCGGTGACCAGATCACCAAGATGGGCGAGTTCTATGCCAAGGCTTACGCTGACAAGCTTGGCGACAGAAAGACTGTCCTCTACGGCCCCGCTTACAAGGGCATTTCCCTGTCCATTTCCGCCGCTGTTGCCCTGTCCAAGAAGGGCCTGGATCTGCCTTTCTTCTTCAACCGGAAGGAAGTCAAGGATCACGGCGAAGGCGGCACCTTCGTTGGCTATGTGCCCCAGGCCGGTGAAGAAATCGTCATCATTGAGGACGTGATCACCGCCGGTACCGCCATCCGGGAATCCATGGAGATCCTGAAGCATCTGGAGGGCACCAAGGTCATCGCCACCTTCATCATGGTTGACCGGAAGGAAAAGGGCCAGACCGAGAAGGGCGCCATGCAGGAGATCGAGGAGCAGTTCGGCTTCCCCGTCTACTCCGTTGTGGATGTCTATGACATCATCGAATACCTGGAAGAAGATCCCGCCAACGAGGAGAATGTTACCCGGATCAAGAACTATCTGGCTGTGAACGGAGCTAAATAATGAAAAATCTGATGAACATTACCGATCTGACTGTCGAAGAAATCGACGAGCTGATCGCAGTTGCAGAAGATATCATCGCGAATCCCGAAAAGTACCAGGATGCCTGCCGCCACAAGCTGCTGGCTACCCTGTTCTTTGAGCCTTCCACCCGCACCCGTCTGAGCTTTGAAAGCGCTATGCACCGTTTGGGCGGCAGCGTGGTGGGTTTCAGTGAGGCCGGATCTTCCTCCTCTGCCAAGGGTGAGAGCCTGTCTGACACTGTTCAGACTGTGGGCTGCTATGCCGACATCATCGCCATGCGCCATCCCAAGGAGGGTGCTCCCGTGGTGGCTGCCCGCCGGGCCGGTGTGCCCATCATCAACGCCGGTGACGGTGCCCACAACCATCCCACCCAGACTCTGACTGACCTGCTGACCATTTGGCGCTGCAAGAAGCGCTTCAACAATCTGACCATCGGCCTGTGCGGCGACCTGAAGTTCGGCCGTACCGTCCACTCTCTGGTGGGTGCCATGGCCCGGTATAGCGGCATCAAGTTCGTGTTCATCGCTCCCGAGGAGCTGCGGTTCCCCCGCTACATCATCGAGGACGAGCTGGAAAGCCGCGGTATTGAATATAAGGAAGTTTCCACCATGGAAGAGGTCATGCCCGAGCTGGATGTGCTGTACATGACCCGTGTCCAGCGGGAGCGGTTCTTTAATGAAGCCGACTACATCCGTCTGAAGGACACCTACATTCTGACCCCTGACAAGCTGGTTCCTGCCAAGGCCGATATGATCGTCATGCACCCCCTGCCCCGTGTCAACGAGATCTCCGTTGCCGTGGACGACGATCCCCGGGCCATGTACTTCCCCCAGGCCAAAAACGGCATGTTCATCCGCATGGCCCTGATCCTGAAGATGCTGGAGGTAACTGTATGAACATCGGACACATCGAAAACGGCATCGTTCTGGACCACATCACCGCCGGAAACGGCATGAACATCTACAATGTGCTGAAGCTGGGTGAGCTGGACTGCACCGTGGCCCTGATCAAGAACGCTGACAGCCCCAAAATGGGCAAGAAGGATATCATCAAGATCAGCACCCACATGGAGATTGATCTGGACATTTTGGGCTACCTGGATCCCGGCATCACCGTCAACATCATCCATGACGGAGAAGTAGCAGAGCAGCGCCACGTTGCCCTGCCCCAGCGGGTTGTAGGCGTCATCAAGTGCAAAAATCCCCGGTGCATCACCTCCGTAGAGCGGGAAATCGTCCACGAGTTCAAGCTGACGGATCCTGCGAAAAAGGTTTACCGCTGCATTTATTGTGAACAAAAGGCATAAAAGAAGAGACCAGCCGTTACCGGCTGGTCTCAACGTGTCGAAAATCCCCTTCGGGGCTTTCCGCCAGTTTTTTGCAGTCTGCTGCGCGCACTTCGTCGATACACCAGATACAATGTTCCGTTTTCCGCAAGCGGGAAACTCCACCTGTATCCGGATATCTCCTCTCCCCATAAAGCGCCTTCCCGCTTTATGGGGTCCCCCCTTGGAGCGCACAACTCGCACACTTGCAGCCTGAGAAGTATTTTGCGTCAGGTACACGCCCTGACACAAAATGTTTTAGACTTTGTTTTTCGCTTACGCGAAAAATTCTGCGAAGCTTTTTCTACAGTCTGAGACCAGCCGTTACCGGCTGGTCTCTTTGATTATAGGGCGACCATTGGTCGCCCTATAATCAACATTGCTTCATCAAACGGATATAGAACTCCACTGCCTTGGCTACACTTTCCACCCGGATCTTCTCATTGTTACCGTGGATGGAAGCCCGTTCTTCGGAGGTCATATCCATGGCGGAGAACCGGTAGACATGGTTGGAGATCCTGCCATAGTGCCGGGAATCGGAGCACTGAACCATCAGATAGGGCGCTACGATGCAGCCGCGCCAGGTATTGGCCACTGCGGAGGCCACCTTATCCCAGGCGGGACAATCCACTTCGGAAATGGGGCTGGGCTCAAAGGATTCCAGAACCGTGATCTCCACATTTTTGTCGTCCACAGTCTTCTTCAAATATGCCAGGGCAGATGCCACACTGTCGTGGGGATTCAGACGCATATTGGCAACCATTTTTGCCTCCGGAGGAATGACATTTCGGGCAGAGCTGCCCTCCATCTGGGTAAAGGCAGAGGTAGTGCGCACCAGAGCATTCATCTCGCCGCCGGAGGTACGGCCCAGCAGGTCAATGATCCAGCCGAAGCACCACATGTTGGCGAAAATGACCCGGTACAACAGGCTGGAATACCGGCCCAGGGTATCGAACATTCTGGCAGCAGGGCCCTCAATATGGGCCTTGAAGGGATGATCCTCCACCTTTTTGCAGGCCGCCGCCAACACACCCACAGGTGTATGGGGCTTGGGCGCAGAGGCGTGGCCACCGGCGGAGACCGTCCGGTACTGAACATTCATCATGCCCTTTTCCGCAATACCGATGAGACCGCAGGGCTCCTTCACGCCGGGGAACACATTTTCCACCACAGCACCGCCTTCGTCAACCACCATAGCAGGCTGGATATGATGGTCGATGAAATACTGCACAATATTGGGCGCACCCATGCCGTTTACCTCTTCACCACCGGAGAAGGCGAAATAAATGTCATTTTCCGGCTGGAAGCCTTTAGAAATCAGATAATTGGCAGCGGAGAAAATGCCGTTAAAGGTAGCCTTGGTATCCAGGGTACCCCGGCCCCAAAGGATGCCATCCTCCAGAACGGCTGCAAAGGGGGGCTTTTCCCAGTTCTCCTCATTGACAGGCACCACATCGTAATGGGCCATCAGCACCGCGGGATCCCCGTGATTTTTGCCGGGCCAGCGCAGCAGCAGTGCCCGGTCGGGCAGCTGATTCACGGAGCACACATCAAACACCCGGGGATACAGCGTGGGCAGCAGGGAGATCAGCTTTTCGAATTCGGCATCATCTTCCAAAGACTTGTCATTATAGGACACGGTCTTGCAGCGCACCAGCTGGGCCAGGGCATCCACAGCTGCCTCCTTATCAAATTTAAATTCCTCGTCGGTGATCTCCGGCTGGGGCTTCGGCGTGAAGCGCAGCGCCCGGAAGGCCACCACAAAAACAAATACTGCAATAGCACACAGCAGAATTGTTCCGATCATTTTACAGCACTCCTCTCTTATACAGTACCCGGGCCACAGCGATGGTAAACAGTACACTCACCGGCACCATGATGCCAACGGTTCCCGAATTCAGCGCTGGAATGAAAATAAACAGAACCAGCATCAGCAGCACCGGGGCCACCGCGATCTTCCAGTTCTTGCTGACGAAAGCCACACCGAGACCTCCAAACAGGGCCGGCAGCATCTGAGCAAAGGCAGGCTCCAGAACCGGTGCTTCCAGAATGGGAGTCAGCGGCACAATGCAGATAACACCCAGAATGATGATAACGGTAGTCACGATGGAAGAGGTGGCAATGGCAATGGTGGAAATGATCTCACCCTCCTCCGAATTGGCGCTGACACCGTTCTGCTCCAGCGCGTTGATTGCGCAGGGCAGCTTCAGATTGGAAAGGTTGCCGGTGACGAAGCTTAAGTAAGAGCCGCCGGCGCCCAGCATAGGGACAAAGGTAATGGTCTCAATGGCACCCACTGCCCAGTACATTGGCGCGGTAGCCAGCAAGCCAACGCCCAGGGCCTTCCAGTCGGGAGCCGCACCAAAGATAGCAGCTACTGTCAGCGGGAAGGCCAACAGCAATGCCATAACGCTTAAGTTCCAGATGGTTCCGTCCCGGTGGACAGAGTCGATATAGCTCAGTTTCTTTTTCATAAACGCTCCCTCCTTAACCCAGCCATGCGGTAATGGGAATGGCGGAGATCATGCCCAGGATCAGAGAAATGGGCAGGGCGTAATCTCCCAGCCAGCCAAACTTCGGCTTTTTCATCAGCAGTCCGCAGACCACCATGACAACGGCAGACACCGCCATCACCGCCACGGGCACCAGGCCGGAGGTGGGGCTGTAGTCACCGGGGATCCAGAGACGGCTGAAATCGCAGAAAACAAATCCCAAAAATGCGGCGATCATGCCGATAAACATGGCGTTCTGGAAAATATCCGCCCACTTTTTGTCCCGGTTCTCCAGGTTGGACATGCCGGACAGCAGCTTCTTGCCAATGGCAGGCACCAGCCAAATGCCCATCATAATGGAAATGGTCATGACCAGGGTAATATTCACAAACTGCTGGGCTGTTAAGGAATCGATCTTGCCCAGAGTCAGGCCCATGGCGCTGACGGCGTTGGAAGCCGCAATGGCCTCATAGCTCAAACTGCCCACAACACTCAGCCGCAGCCAGGGCAGCGGAATGCCCAGACTTTTGCTCAAAGTAATGACACTGATCACAATGGAAACTGCCGGGGCAACGGTAAAAATCGCCGCGGTTTTGATGGTCTTTTTGATTTTGGTCTGATCCATGCCGATCTGCTTACTGCGCCGCAGCGCTTTTACCAGAAAATACACCGACTGTGCCAGAACCACTGCCACCAGAAATCCCGCCATGGCGAATAAAATCGGATGGTTTACAGAAAATTCCATTTGCAGCACCTCCAAAAGGATGTAGATATCCCCATTATAGCACCACGATGTAAAAAAACAAGAGAATTTGTCACATTTCCGCCGTGGCGAAATTCCACGGAAATCCTCTTGCTATTTCCCCGTCCTTTTGGTAAAATAAAAGGTAGTTTTTTGAAAGAGGCGATACTATGACTCAGCTGGCATTTGACAACGACAAGTATCTGCAAACCCAGTCCGCCCACATCCGGGACCGGATCAACCAGTTCGGCGGTAAGCTGTATCTGGAATTCGGCGGCAAGCTCTATGACGACAACCACGCCTCCCGGGTGCTTCCCGGCTTCCAGCCGGACAGCAAGCTGCGGATGCTGCTGCAACTGAAGGAGCAGGTGGAAATGGTCATCGTCATCAACGCCGATGACATTGAGAAGAACAAAGTCCGGGGCGACCTGGGCATCACCTACGACCGGGATGTGATCCGGCTCATTGAGATTTTCCGGGGCTTCGGCCTGTATGTGTCCAGCGTGGTGCTGACCCGCTACCACGGGCAGAATCTGGCGAAAGCCTTCCAGTCCCGTCTGGAGGGTCTGGGAATCAAGGTCTATCACCATTACGAGATCGAGGGTTATCCCAACAATACCGCCAAAATCGTCAGCCCTGAGGGCTTCGGTAAGAACGATTATATCGAGACCAGCCGCTCTCTGGTGGTGGTCACCGCTCCCGGCCCCGGCAGCGGCAAGCTGGCCACCTGTTTAAGCCAGCTCTACCACGAGCACGAGCGGGGCATCACCGCCGGCTATGCCAAGTTCGAGACCTTCCCCATCTGGAACCTGTCCATCAACCACCCTGTGAACCTGGCTTACGAGGCTGCCACCGCTGACCTGAACGACGTGAACATGATCGACCCCTTCCACCTGGATGCCTACGGGGAGACCACCGTCAACTACAACCGGGACGTGGAAGCCTATCCCGTTCTGGTGGCGATTTTTGAGAAAATTCTCGGCTTCTGCCCCTACAAGTCCCCTACGGATATGGGTGTCAACATGGTGGGCAACTGCATCATCAATGACGAAGCCGCCCGCTACGCCTCCCGGCAGGAGATCATCCGCCGGTATTACGAGGCTCTGTGCGACCAGAAGAAGGGCAAAAATGTGGACAACGCCATCCGCAAGCTGGAGCTGCTGATGAAGAAGGCCAATATCAGCGCCGCTGAGCGGAAAGTCGTAGCCCCCGCCCTCCAGCGGGCCGAGGAAACCGGCGACGCTGCCGCCGCCATGGAGCTGCCCGACGGCACCATTGTCCTGGGAAAGACTTCCGATCTTCTTGGCTCCTCCTCTGCCCTGCTGCTCAACGCCCTGAAAAAGCTGGGCAACATCCCCGACGAGCTGCATCTCATTGCCCCCATCGCCCTGGATCCCATCCAGCAGCTGAAGGTGAACCACCTGGGCAATCTGAACCCCCGGCTCCATACCGATGAAACGCTCATCGCCCTGGCCATCTCCGCCGCTATGAACCCCATGGCAGGCAAGGCCATGGAGCAGCTGGACAAGCTCCGGGGCTGCGATGTCCATTCCTCCGTGATTCTGACCGCGGTGGATGAGCGCACCTTTAAGAGATTGGGCGTGAATCTCACCTGCGAACCCCGGTATCAGGGCTGATAATACACCAAATCCCCCGACCATAAGTCGGGGGATTTCTGCATGTTAAGCATACAAATTGCAGTTTGGCGGGCAGTTAACAAAGCCTTCCCCCTGGGGGGAAGGTGCCCCGAAGGGGCGGATGAGGGGCTGAGCCTTCCCCTTGAGGGGAAAGTTGCCGACCGCAGGGAGGTCGGATGAGGTGTCTGCCCCGCTGCGGATTCGCCCCAATGCACCAATCAATGTGACCCGGTACCGCACCCCTCATCAGTCAACAAAAATCCCTTGGGATTTTCGTTGACAGCTTCCCCCCAGGGGGAAGCCTTGGGCGCTGCCGCGCCTATCACACCGCGAAAAACGCCACACCGTAGGGGCCGATGCCCACATCGGCCCTTCGCGGAATTGTCCGAATTCGCCGGAGGTCTCCCGTGATCGTTACATCCTGCCGCAGGGGCGATGTGGGCATCGCCCCCTACGGATACGTTTTCTGCTCCTTCCCTTCTTCCCATTGTCCCAAAAACGCTGCCCCTCCCCTACAGCCGTTTTGTCTATACAAAAGAAAATCCCGGCAGCCGAGTGCTGCCGGGTATTTTCATTAGGATTTTATCATGTCCCCGATAGGTAGGTTACACAGTGTGGCGCTTCTTGTTGAAGACGTACATGACGGCAGCCAGAGAAGCGGCGGACAGGCCCATGACGGTCATAGCGGTGTAGATGGTATCACCGGTCTTGGGGTTGTCGGATGCGACAGTAGTGGTGCCCTTGGCAACAGCGTTGGTGACCATAACATTGATGGTGACGGTGCCGTTGGCGCGCTTGACATCGATATTGTCGATGGCATCGGTCTTAACAGCGGCATTGTCCAGCAGCCAGTTGTACATGAAGGAACCAACGGAGTAGTACAGGCCGTCGCACTGCAGGCCCAGGTTGGTGTTGGAGGCCTTGTAGTAGTCGGTGACGACGTAGTTCAGGATCTCGTAAGTAGTGATCTTGTTGTCGGAGATGACCCAGTGGTCGTTCAGCTTGACAGTCTTGCAGTTGTTGAAATCCTTGTTGACAAAGATGTTCAGGAAGATGTCATTCTGGTTCTTGGTGCTGGTGACGATGTCGGACTCAACAGGATCCTGGGTATAGCGGGGAGAAACGGTGGTGTTGGCGGTGAAGGTCATTTCAACCAGAGCATCAGTGGAAACAGTGGAGTTGGCGTTGGTGCCCACCTGCCATCTGTTGCTGAAGGTGTAACCCTCAACGTTGTTAGCACGATAGCCAGCCAGCTCAACATCGTCACGGCTCAGCTTGCCGTTCTTGTTGGTGTTAGCAGTGTGCAGAACCTTGGTGCCGGTGTGGTCAACGAAGGTCACGGTGTACTCAACATTGTTGCTGTTGGTGCCAGTGTTGGAGCCATTGTTGTTGGTGGTAGAACCAATGACAGGGTAAACATTGGTGGGCTCAGTGAACTTGAAATCTCTGATGGAAGCGCTGGTACGGCCATCCTTCAGTTTCCAGGCAATAATGTTCTTGCCCACAATCTTCTGTGCCAGATCATCTCTCTGTTCGGGAGTGATATAACCGTCAGAAGTGGTGTAGTAACGGACATAGTCGCCTTCAACCAGAGTGGAGTTCACATCGGACTTAGCGGGGTTGATAACAACATCAGCCCAAATCTGAGTGTTGGTGTTGGTGCCAGTGCCTGCGCCAGCGCCGTTGTTGGAGCCAGCGCCAGAGGTAGTGTAAACAACGATAGTTGCACCACCATTTACAATATACTTATCGCCAACTCGATAATTGCTGTTACCAATCTTGAAGGAAGCGATAGACTCTCCCTCGGGCAGGGGCAGGGTGTAAGCTGCCAGCAGGTTTGCATCCAGAGTCAGCTCATCGCCATGAGCGTAAGTCTTGGTGTTCCAAGAATCAGTACCATTAATCTCAATCTTAATACCGTAGGTAGGAACAGTCTTAGTGGTACAATTGATGATCAGCTGCTCCATGCCAGCAGTAATGTTGGTGGGGCTAAAGCTGGTATCATACTTCTTTGCCAGCTCTGCCATAGTTCCAGCCAGATACTGGTTTGCAAAAGTACGTGCATTGGTGCCGATTTCAGCAGTATAAACGGTACCAGTCTTTGTATCAGCAGTTCCGTCATCATATTTGATAACTACTTCAAAGTCCTCGGTAGTCGCAGCTGCAGGGGCGGGCGTAGTACGAGCACCGTTATTGGGGATAATAGCATCGTCATCATCCAGGGTGAGCAGATTAGTGGTGTCGCTGCCAGAACCGCCATTGGAGCCGCCAGGAATGACATCATCATTCGCAAAAGCAGCGAAAGGCATGACGCCAACCAGCAGCAGTGCAACCAGCAGCAGGCTAGTCAGCTTCTTCATTGCATTTTTCATTTGTTTCTAACCTCCTAATGAAATAATGTTTGTTTTTTCTGAAATCATTGCCAGTTGCCGCGGCCGCCCTTAAGCTATATCGGGGACGCCCAAAGAGCCGGTCACAGTCTGACATCTTTTTCATAGCCGTATTATAACCTATGATTTCCATTTCGTCAATAGGAAAATTACAAAAAATTACAAAATAATTTCTTAAGTTTTACAATTGTTTCTTAATAATCCCCTCATTGGGTTTTCTTTCCAGCCATTTGATTACAGTTTGATACCTTCCCCACCCTTTTCCCGTAGGGGTGGGTCTTGACCCTCCCGCAACCTTATTGACAATACGCAGAAACGATAGGCCGGAAATGACAGACTTTCTCTCAAACCGTTACTGCTCCGATTTCGTTAACCAGCGGGAGGGTCAAGACCCTCCCCTACAAATGCGCTGCAAAAATCCCCCGCCGGCGGAAAAACCTTCCCCCTGGGGGGAAGGTGCCCCGAAGGGGCGGATGAGGGGCCGAGCCTTCCCCTTGAGGGGAAGCTGGCCGACCGAAGGGAGGTCGGATGAGGTGTCTGCCCCGCTGCGGTTTCGCCCCAATGCACCGGTATACGCCACCCTGGACCGCACCCCTCATCAGTCAACAACAATCCCTTGGGATTTTCGTTGACAGCTTCCCCCCAGGGGGAAGCCTTGGGCGCTCCCGCGCCAGTGCCATATCCCCACTGCCCCGCCCCTACATCTGTGCCACCAAAAATACACCGTAGGGGCCGATGCCCACATCGGCCCTTCGCGGAATTGTCCGAATTCGCCGGAGGTCTCCCGTAACC
>JAGBAI010000075.1 GCA_017939025.1 Oscillospiraceae bacterium | reverse complement strand
TGGACAATTTTTCCGTATCATTCACCGCACAAATTCCGAAAATCCGCCCATTGAGGTCGGATTTTCGGACGGACCGTCGAGGACGACGGTCCCTACGGTAACGAACCTCTAAATTCTGAATTTATACTTCTTCGACAGTCTGGTACCGGCAGGGAAACCTGCCGGTGTTTCTTTATTGTAAGCCGCACTGCCTGTAGATTTCCGCAATACAGGCAGATTTATATTGGATGTAATCCTCGATGCTGTCCGGATAACGCCGGGCAGCTTCTTCTTTTATTCTGCCATATTCCCCGGCTGCGCCGGGATGCTGCCGCAGGTAGTTCCGGAAGGTCAGGTGACGGTGCAGTTCTTCGGAATCTGCCGGGCAAACATAAAGATGGTGCTTCTGTAAATGCTGCTTCCCATCATAGCGGAATGCTTCCCGTTCCGGGATTCCCAGATTTCCTTCGTGTTCGTAGCCTCCGGCTTTCAGCGCTTCCACGACATTGGGGAAAACATCATAGCTTTCGATTACCACATCGATATCAATGATTGGCTTGGCTGACAGGCCCGGCACCGAGGTACTGCCCACATGCTCGATAGCAAGGAACAAATCGCCCAACAGTTCTTCCAGTTCCCCTTTGATCTGTTCAAAGCAGGTGCGCCATTGGGGATCATAGGGCAGAACAACAACCCTTTTCGTTGTCATTCCCTCTCCCTCTCTTCCAGCAGCAATGCCATCTCGCGGGACTCATCAAATTTCGCCTTGGTTTTTCTTGCGGCTTCAATGAGCCCCTGGAACTCTGTGGACAGAACCCGCCGCAGGTTTTCGTCGCTGCTTAAGGTCTTAATATAGGTGCGGATATTTTTCGGGTGCAGCAGCTCCTGCACATTGTCCGCGCCGCCGCTGCCAAGCAGGGTGAACATCACATCCACCAGCTGGTTGCGCTCCTGGTTGGTCATATTGGTGAACCAGGTTTTGATGGTGGCATCGGCAAACTGGGAGCCTTCCGTGATTTCCTCCACCGTGATAAATTCCCTGCCCAGCACATCCCAGGTGTACAGGTCGTGCTGCAAAAGCCCCAGGGTCTTGCTGCGAACCACCGTGTAGGGTTCCTCATGCTCCAGCAGCATCCCGATCACAGAGGACTGGGGAATGAAGGTTCTGATCTTCGGCACCATGGCAAGATAACCGGGATCGCCCATGAGATATTGGGTAAAGCCCGGGCCATCGTTGTTGAATACCTGCATAATCTGCTGCTGGATCATAGGCGAGCTTCTTGCGGCGGAAAACACCGCCAGATTGCCGCCCTTGGAGTGGCCCCCCAAGTGCATGGGCCGGGAATATTCCAGTGCCGCCTCCCGGGTGTATTGCAGCGCCAGCCGCTGGGCGGGAATGGTCTGCTGGAAGGTCATGTTGAAATCCTCTTTCCAGCCAACCAGGGAGTTATCCGTGCCCCGGAAGGAGAGGAACATGCTGCCGTCATCCAGCAGGAAGGTCATAGCCGCAAACTGTGTCTCCTGCTCGGGTATCAGCTGGGATTGGTACTTGCAGATCCGGCACCGGCCAAACCGGGCCGTGGCTGCCGCCGCCGCCAGCAGATCCTGATCCTTCAGCACCCGGGAGCGGGTTTCGTGATCCGGAAGGGCAAAAAACGCCTCAGCCGCATCCTTCAGCGTAACCGGCACATCCGGCTCCGCCTCCACGCTGCCGCCGTATTCAATATAGGCAAGGCCGGAAAAAATCAGCGCGTCCACCCCATTGGGCGGATCCTGAGAAAAGGTCAGATCCCCCCGCCAGGTCAGATAATCAAATATATTCGCCATGGGTCATCCCTCCTGTTTGGATAACCATACCATAGAATTGTGAAATTTTCTACCATTTTTACACGAATGGTTTTCATTCTGCTTGTAGGGGAGGGTCTTGACCCTCCCGCCCGGCTTCGACAATTGAGCGGCAGTATTCTGTCCTAAACGCAACAATTTCATGAATATCAGCCATTTCACAATCGTTAGGCTGCGGGAGGGTCAAGACCCTCCCCTACAGCAGGCGCATTGGTTAGTCTTTTGTAAAATCCTTAAGATTTTTGAAAGACTATTGACATTTTGGTTTATTGCCTGTAAACTAGGTTTATAGAGAATAAACCAAAAGGAGGAATTTCCATGGACGAACGAAAGCTGGGCACCGTGGAGGCCCGGTTTGCCGACCTCATCTGGCAGCGGGAACCGCTCCATTCCCGGGAGCTGGTGGCCCTGTGCCAGCAGGAGCTGAACTGGAAGAAGCCCACCACCTATACCGTCCTGCGCAAGCTCTGTGAGCGGGGAATTTTTCAGAACGAAAACGGCATGGTCACTTCCCGCATCTCCCGGGAGGAATTTTACGCCTTGCAGACGGAAAAATTCGTTGAGGAAACCTTCTCCGGCTCCCTGCCCGCCTTTCTGGCAGCCTTCACCCGGCGCAAGGAGCTGACCCGGGCAGAGATTGAAGAGATCCGCCGGATGATTGACGCTTACGGGGAGGTGTGAGTATGGACGCGATTTTTAAAACCGTTCTGGAAATGAGCTTTCAGGCCAGCTGGATCATTCTGGCCGTCATTGCCGCCCGTTTTCTGCTGAAGTCTGCCCCCAAATGGCTCCGGTGCAGCCTGTGGGCCCTGGTAGCATTGCGGCTACTTTGTCCTGTTGCGCTGGAAAGCACCCTGAGTCTTGTGCCGGATGCAAAATTTTCCGTTAAAATTCTTTCTCAAGCTGAGACAGTTCTTCCGGAAGAACCGACTGTTTCCAACAAAGCCTACGGCGAGATCCTTTCCGCGGATGGTGAAGTTCTGGTAGAAAAGGAGCTTCAGCAGGCCCGTGGAGAGATCCTCTCAGCTGACGGTGAGCTTCTCGCCACAAAGCCCCTGAAAAAGTCGCCTGACGCTGCCTCAGAATCCACTCTGCTTCCTACCTTCTGGCTTCTGGGCGTTGTGGCTATGGGTGGATATGCCGCCCTCAGCTATCTCCGGCTGAAAAAGCGCATTGGCCCCGCTATGGATTTGGGGAACAACACCTTTGCCTGCGATTACATCGACTCCCCCTTCATTCTGGGCATTGTCCGGCCTAAAATTTATCTGCCATCGGACTTGGATCCGGAATCTGCCCGCTATGTGCTGGCCCATGAAAAAGCCCATCTGAAGCGGCGGGATCACTGGTGGAAGCCTCTGGGCTACTGTCTGCTGATGATTCACTGGTTCAACCCGCTGGTCTGGATCGCTTACATTCTGCTGTGCCGGGACATTGAGCTGGCCTGTGATGAAAAGGTCATCCGTCAGCTGGGCACCGTCGAAAAGAAGGCCTACTCCGCTGCCCTTCTGCGGTGCTCCATTCCCCATCGGCAAATTCTTGCCTGTCCCCTGGCCTTTGGTGAGGTGGGGGTAAAGCAGCGGGTAAAATCGGTGCTGTCTTACAAAAAGCCCGGCTTCTGGATTTTGCTGGTGAGCCTTCTGGTGGTCTGCGGCATCGCCGTGGGTTTTCTGACGGACCCGGAAACGGATACCATCTCCGACCTCTATACCGGTGACCGGGAGGCGGTCACCTGCATCGACCTGTGGAGTGACGAGGGCCAGTGCTGTCTCGGCACCCCCACTTTCCTGGCAGATGCCTGGGAGCTGCTGGACACGGTGGAATATGACCCGGAACAGCTGCTGACCGGTCAGCATACAGAAACCTCCTACATCCATACCGTATACTTTTACTGCGGCGAAGAATACACAACCATCGGTCTTTCCAGGGATTTCACCCAGGTGCTTCCCGTGTGGGGCATACCTCAGACCAGTCTTGTGGGTACTGAATACCAGTATTATCCCGTACGCTCCCCGGAAAAGCTGGAGGCATTTTTCAAAAAGCACATTGCCACTGTCTATAATCGGGAGGTCACCGCCGAACCCTTTGCCGAACTTGGCCAGCCTTACCAGTGGCTCCAGGGACTGACGGAGGATGCCCTGTACGAGATCCGTCTGGGCTATTCCCGCAGCAAAACCTACAGCGTTGGCGGGTACCTGGCAAAGCCGGCCTTTGAAGAGCTGCTGCCTCTGCTGAAAGCTGTCCCGGAAGAGGCGCTGATCAATCCCGATACGGTCGGTGGAAGCAGTCTGGATCAGATCACCACCTATTATTCCGACCATCCCAACCTGGCCATCTCCTTCCAGGATCGGGCCAACGATCTGGGCGTTGTGGTGCGCTATTATGAAGAATCAGACACCACGCCCCATCTGGAATTACTGATGATCGACGGTGCCTATACCGTCTCCCCGGACTTCCGCGGCTACAACCGACCGGGACAGAAATGGGACATCGATTCCCCTGCCCTGCTGAACTGGTTCCGGGAAGCCGCTCCCCTGCCCCCTTACGGCAGCCTGCGCTACGGGCACTGGATGGATTATGACGAAGACCGGGGCTACATTGTGGTATCCGACGGGGAAACCACCATAAAAGTCCGCAGCTTCATCGGCTGGACTTACGAAACCGTGGAGCCCACTGCCGATTCTGAAAGCTTCGGTGTCCGTGTCCGGCATCCGGAGCAGACCGAGGGCTGGATCTACATCAGCTTCTGGCCCGGTGGCTACGAAAACACCGAGATCAACCGTTATATCAATCACAATGGAAAGGGTTACACAAGCCTTCCTCTGACGGTTTTGTGTCCCAACGGCACAGACTCGGAAGGTGCACCCTGGTCTCTCTCCGTAGATCACCATGAAAATGGTGACTATGTGCTGATCAACGAAGGCGCTGACCATTGGTTCAAAGATTACGCCGACGAGATCCGTGTCCAGACTACCTACGTTCGGTTGGAAGCCGGGGAGCGGATCCAGAAGGATCCCCCGGAAATGGTCATCGATGTGGATTACACCCAGTCTGACGACTGCGAAGAAGGCTTCAAGCAGTTCAACCTTGCCACCGCCGATCCCATCTACTTGAGCCTAAAGGGCTGGAACCTGTGCGGCTGGGCCCACGACGATACCCCCGAGGAAGAAAACGTCCTGCTGACCTACTGGCCCCAGTATGAAACCGAGGGTATGGTGTGTGTGGAGTATCACGAAGGGTTCTTCCAGCCCCCGGAGGGGATGACCGTGGAGGAAGATATTCTCCAGATCGATTCCTACGGCGGCGGCCACCCGGCCTACCGGGGCACGCTGCCCGGGGAAGATCACTGGACGTACTTCTGGATCCACCGGAAAAACGGCAGCTACGTATTCCGTTTTGAAAATACCGAACACTGGGGCCAGCGGAAAATCGAAGAATGCCTCTGGACGCTGCACACCATCCAATTCCGGGGTTGACAAAATTTCCTTCCAATCGTACAATAATTTCATATTTTTCATTGGAGGAAATCATATGGAACTGAACCGCCAGCAGGCACTGGCCCTGCTGAAAAAGTACAACACCGAGCCCTTCCACATCCAGCACGCTCTGACCGTTGAGGGCGTTATGCGCTGGTATGCTGAGCAGAACGGTGAAAACGTGGATTTCTGGGGTCTGGTGGGTCTGCTCCACGACATCGACTTTGAGCAGTATCCCGACGAGCACTGCCAGGTGGCTCCCCGGCTTCTGGCAGAGGTCAACGCCAGCGAGGAATTTATCCACGCTGTCTGCTCCCATGGCTATGGCCTGTGCAGCGACGTAAAGCCCGAACTGCTGATGGAAAAGATTCTGTTCACCATCGACGAGCTCACCGGTCTCATCGGTGCCGCCGCCCGGATGCGCCCCAGCAAGAGCGTTTGCGACATGGAGCTGTCTTCCCTTAAGAAGAAGTTCAAGGACAAGAAATTCGCCGCCGGCTGCTCCCGGGATGTGATCAAGCAGGGTGCGGAAATGCTGGGCTGGCCTCTGGACCAGGTGCTGGATCAAACCATCCAGGCCATGCGCAGCTGCGAAGCCGCCATCAACGAAGCGCTGGCTTCCATGTAAATCTCAGCAAAAAGACCTGCCCATTTTCGGGCAGGTCTTTTCGATTCTCTTAAAATGTACACTTTCTTATAACCCTTGGTGCAGTAATGTTCTTTTCTTGATCGGCAAGAAAAGAACCAAAAGAAGCCGACATAGGGGAGGCGCTACGAAAAAGCGCCCTCCCCTATGTACCCCACCCGCCGCTTCGCCGGCCAGCGTCCAAAAATGTTCCGATTTTTGAACGCTTACCACTCAGAAACTTGCAAGTTTTTGAGTGGTAGCCTTCCGAAAATCGGGACATTTTCGGGAGGCGGGTAGTCATGCGGCGGGGGATTCTTAAGGGGGCGCCTTTTGCGAAGCGCCCCTTAAGTCGCCTTCTTTTGGTACTTTTCTTGGCGACCAAGAAAAGTACATTCCCCGCACCGAGGGTTACAAGAAAGTATACTTTATCAGTAAACTAAGAAAGACCTGCCTGTTTCCAGGCAGGTCGTTCGTTATTTACTGAACTTCCTTCAGAGGTTTGATGTACTGCTCCCGGCGGCGTTCCCGCTCGGACAGGTAGGCAACGTCGTTGCCGGAGTGGATCTCCCGCAGGTAGTCATAGTGGTTCTGCAAAATGGACTCGTTATTCCGGGCCAGCATCACCACGGCGATGGAGGAGCAATGGTCGGAAACACGCTCCAGATAGGTCAGTGCTTCCATGAATACCAGGCCGCTGCCGATGGAGCAGGCGCCGGTTTTCAGACGCTTGGTGTGACGGTCTTTCAGGATCATGACCATGTCATCGATGGTCTCTTCCAGAGGCTCAATGGCCTTGGCCTTTTCATTATCTTCCATGGAGAAGGCTTCCACGGTGATGGACAGGATCTCATTGACTGCATCGCAGATAATGTCCAGTTCCTTCTTCGCCATATCAGAGAAGGTGGTATTCTCGCTCTGGAGACGGTCGGCCAGCTCCACCAGATTGGTGGCGTAGTCGCCAACACGCTCGAAGGAGGGCACCGTCTGGATCAGCATATCCATCTGGCGGTCATCCCACTCGGTCTCCACGGTCTTGCTCAGACCCACCAGGAACCGGTCAGCGGAATCCTTGAACTGGTCCAGGTACTCCTCATCCTCGTTGATCTGGCTGACCAGTACGGGATCATACTTGCGCAGAACCTTGCAGGCCTTTTCAAAGTTGCCCTTGGCAATGCTGCCCATGGCGGAGACTGCCTTGACGGTAACACCCACAGCCACGGTGGGAGAATTGAACAGCTTCTCGTCCAGAGTGTGCAGTTCGGGATGCTTGTCCTCGGTGGGCTTGTCCTCCTTGACGATCAGCATGGACAGCTTCACCATCCAGTCAGCAAAGGGGATCAGCACAATGGCAGTGACCAGATTGAAAATGGTCTGGAAGTTGGCGATTCCGCCGCTGTCCACAGTTGCCACCCAGAATTCGGCACCAAAGATGGCCATTTTCTGCATGACGGTCATGACGATCATAAACAGCACTGTGCCGATGGTGTTAAAGGCAATGTGCACCACACCGGTTCGCTTGGCATCCTTGGAAGAGCCGATGGAGCAGACCATGGCGGTAGTGACGCAGGTACCCAGGTTGATACCCATAATGACCGGATAGGCCATGGCGAAGGTGATACCGGAACCGGGAACCGAAGCCACAGTCTGGAGCATACCCACAGTAGCGGAGGAACTCTGGACGATGACAGTCAGCACCAGGCCGAACAGAATGCCAAAGAGGGGGTTGGTCAAAAAGTCCACGAAGGTCACGAAGGCATCGGTGCCGATCAGAGGCTTCACGCCGTCGGTCATCAGGCTCAGGCCTACGAACAGCACGCCGAAGCCGATGCAGATATCACCGACGGGCTTGGAAGACTTGTTCTTCACGAACATCAGCAGGATGATGCCTGCGATCAGTGCAATGGGAGCCAGGGTATCGGTGTCGAACAGCCACAGCAGGAAGCTGCCGTCAGACTCGATGGAACCCAGACGGATGATCTGGGCCGTGACGGTAGTACCGATGTTGGCACCCATGACGATGGACACAGCCTGCTTCAGATTCAGCACGCCGGCACCGATCAGGGCCACCGTCAGAACGATGGTTGCCGTAGAACTCTGGATTACAGCTGTGACCAGTGCGCCGGTCAGGACACCCATCCAAACATTTCCGGTAACCTTTTCCAGGATCCGCTTCAGTGCGGCACCGGAGCTGTTTTTCAGGCCGTCGCCCATCAGCTCGATGCCGTACAGGAACATGGCCAGACCGCCCAGAAGCTGGATAATGGCACTTAGAATTTCCATATGTAACTCCTAAATATCAATATTGTATCTTATTCTCTTTTTATATACCTTTAGGGCATATTACCATTATAAGAAATTCCGCCTCAAAAGTACAGTGACAAAATCGAAGGAATTTTTACAGAAAGTTTACATGGATTTTATGAAAATTACCAATTATTTTCCGGTAGAGCCAAAGCCGCCGCTGCTGCGGGCTGTGTCATCCAGCTCCCGGGCCGCTTCATAAGCCGGCTGCAGCACAGGGGTGATCACCAGCTGGGCAATGCGGTCACCATTTTCGATGGTCTGTGCCTCCTGTCCGTGGTTATGGAGCACCACGCAGACCTCTCCCCGGTAATCGCTGTCCACAACGCCCACCTTGTTGGCAGGGGCCAGACCCCGCTTGCAGGCCAGGCCGCTGCGGGCGTAGATCAGTCCCGCACAGTGTTTGGGTACCTCCAGGGCTATGCCCGTGGGGATAAAGGCGGTTTCGCCCGGGCCGATGGTCACAGATTCTTCCAGACAGGCATACAGGTCGGCACCGGCTGCCTCCGAAGTGCCGTAGGTAGGGAGTTTAGCTCCCGCTCTCAGGATTTTTACGCGAATGGCATCCATATTATTTCATTCCTTTCTTTTCTCCCTGCCAGTCCTGCCAGAGGATGATCTCCCCGGCCTTTAAGGAGGCAGGCACATCGATGAGGCGCTGGTTTTCCGAGCCCCGGAACCGCAGCGACAGGTTCTTTTTCGCCTCAATGAAGGGGCCGTCCACCAGAACATCCAGATAGCTTAAGTATTCCGAGGTATCTCCCAGGCGGCCCGAGAGGATGTCTTTATCAAACAGGTAGCCGGAGAAGGCCCAGATGCTCTTTTCCGGCAGTTCTTTCCGGATCCGGCGCAGCAGCTCCACAATGGGCCCCTGGTTCTGCGGCTCGAAGGGCTCGCCGCCCAGCAGGGTCAGTCCCCGGACGTAAGGAGGGCGCAGCATAGCAAGGATCCTGTCCATGACCTCCTGGGTAAAGGGCTCACCGTAGTCAAAATCCCAGGCCACTTCGTTAAAGCAGCCGGGGCACCGGTGGGTGCAGCCGGAAACGAAGAGGCTCACCCGGACACCGGGGCCGTTGGCAATATCACAGTTTTTAATGGTTGCGTAATTCATTTCTTAACTCCTAATTTCCCAAACCAGCGGAAGGTCATGGGCCACAGGTATCCCGCCGCCACCACGATCACAAAGTACCGAACCGCCCTTGCCGGGTACACCGGCAGGATGGCCTCCAAAGGAGCCCGCAGCCCCTCCTTCACCAGCAGCACCAGGCCAAGGCCCAGTACCGTCTTTAAGATCTGGGCCCACCAGACCGCTTTGGTATCAAAATTCACATGTTTCCGTTCTGCCAGATATACAAACTCCACACCGATGACACAGCCGGCCATGGTATAAGCATTTTTTGCACCGGATTCCAGGTTATGGACATCCACATTTTCAAAGGGATAGTCCTGGACGAAAACCATCAGGGCCGCCGTCAGAAACAGGAGCACCCCAAAGACCCGGTGCATTTCCTTCTGATCCCATCTGGCAGCAATGGGCTTTAGCAGCAGGATCAGAGCCACCGCGATGACCACGCTGGTCAGCACATCCGCCGGGGTATGGACGCCAATATACATCCGGGAAAAGGCCACCAGGGCTGCAAGCACAATACAGGCCCAGCGGAGCCAGGACTTTTTCGTGGTGGCAGCCAGGGCTCCGAAGGTACCTACCGCCATCTGGGTGTGCCCGCTGGGGAAGCTGTAGCCCGTTGCCGCCTCCCGGGCCTGTTCCAGAATGGTAAAATCCGGATCCAGGATCCAGGGTCTGGGAACACGGAACAGCAGTTTCAGGAACTGGTTGATCATCGTCCCAGCGAAACCCACCGCCAGAAGATAATAGCCCCTTTTCTTGTCCACGCACCAGAATACGATCAGCGCCAGCACCAGAAAGGCTGTCTCCTCACCCAGTTGGGTGATCAGAAGCATACATTCATTCAGTACGGGAACACGGAATTTTTCCAATACATACAGCAGCTGCATTAGAACCCTCCTTCACAGCATTTCCTACAGTATAGCACAATATGCCCGGGATTTCCACAGGAAAAAAGCCTGCCGGAAATGGCAGGCTTTTTTCTGCGGAAAAGTATACCTTTTTGCAATCAAAGTGCGGTAATGTACTTTTCTTGGTCGCCAAGATAAGCGCCCGCAGGCGCAATGCAGGGAGCAACCGGGCGCAGCCCGGCACTTAGCGAGTCGTAAAAGTACCAAAAGAAGGCGACTTAAGGGGACATTCCGAAAAGGCATGTCCCCTTAAGAATCCCCTGCGCCGCCTCGCCGACCAGCGTTCAAAAATGTCCCGATTTTTGAACGCTTAATGCTCAAAAGCTTGCAAATTTTTTCACGATAGCATGCCGAAAATCGGGACATTTTCGGCATGCGGATGGCGATGCGGCGGGAGGGGTACATAGGGGAGGGCGCTTTTTCGTAGCGCCTCCCCTATGCCGCCTTCTTTGGTTCCTTTCTTGGCGGGACAAGAAAGGAACACTGCCGTACTTTCAATTACAAAAAGGTATACTATTTTAACAGACTGAGCCTGCCGGAAAGGGCAGGCTCAGGATTTACTTTTTCTTTGGTTCTTCGTCGGGATATTCTGTTTTATATTCATCCCACAGCTGGCTCTGGCCTTTTTTGCTCAGGCCCCGGCGAACCAGCTTTTTCACTGTATCGTAAATTACCGCGAACATGGGCACGCACACCACCATACCCACGATGCCCCACAGGCCGCCGCAGAGGATGATGGCAAAAAGCACCCAGAAGCTGGAAAGACCTGTCCGGTCACCCAGGATGGCCGGGCCGATCACATTGCCGTCCAACTGCTGCAAGGCAAGGACAAACAGAATAAACCAAAGTCCCTTGATGGGATCCTCAATCATGATCAGCAATGTGGAGGGTACCGCGCCAATGAAGGGGCCGAAGAAGGGAATCACATTGGTGATACCCACAATGGCGGACACCAGCAGCGCATTGGGGAACTTAAAGATCATGCAGCCGATGTAGCACAGAACACCGATGATGGCGGAGTCCAGGATCTTACCGTCAATAAAGCCGCCGAACATCCGGTCTACAAAGGCCACCTCATTGAGGAACAGGTCTGCCCACTTGGGTTTTAACAGGCTGCGCACCACCAGCACGCTCTGGCGGGCAAACTTCTTCCGGCTTGCCAGCACATAGCAGGCCACAATCAGGCCGATGAGCATGTCATAGACAAACATGAAAACCTTGTACACGCTGGAACCCACACCGCTGACGATGTTGCTGATATAGGGGCCCACGGTAGTGGTGACCCAGGCTTCCAGATCCTGGTACAATGCTGTGGTACTGGTATCGAACAGATGCAGAAGCTGGGCGATATTCTCTTCCTCACCGAAGGTATCCCGGGCCCAGGCAATGAACTGGCTGACCTTCTGGGGCAGCGTCGTCCACAGGGACAAAACGCTGCTGTACAGCTGGGGCACGATCATAATGATCAGCACATACACCACAAAAATACCGGTGATCAGGCTTAAGGTCACCGCCAGACCGGAGGCCAGCTTCTTTCCCTTTCTGGGAAGATACTGCACCAGTATCCCCTCATACCAGTTGCAGGCGGGCCGCAGAAGGTAAGCCACCACGCTGCCATAAATAAAAGGGGCCAGAATATCACTGAGCTGGTGGAAAATATCGCCCACACCCTGGAACCGGTAAACCAGGAAAAACACCAGGATGCTCAGACTGATGGCACCGAAGAAGGAGAGCATCAGATACAGATATTGCCGTTTGTTGGGATCCTTCATGAGATCACTTCTTTTCTTTGTGATTTTTGCATATTATAATCAGTATACCAGTTCCCTTCTGGTTCCGCTTGAACAATTTGTGAATATTTCCGAGTCATTTTTCAGGCTATGAAAAGTTTACATTTCCCCCTTCCGGCACCTCTTGCCAAGGAAAGTTCTTTGGGATATAATGAAGAAAAACGCAGAAACTGTATTGTCCCCAAAAGGAGGTAACCTATGCCCTATTATGGCTATTATTACGGTTTTGACATGACTTACATTTATCTGGTGCTGCCCTGCATTCTGCTGTCCCTCTGGGCAAGCCACAATGTCAATTCCACCTTTCAGAAGTATTCCCGGCAATTCTCTTCCCGGCGGCTCACCGGTGCGGAGGCTGCCCGGCGGGTTTTGCAGGCCAACGGTGTCCATGGTGTCCGCATCGACCGGGTCAGCGGCAATCTGACAGACCACTTTGACCCCAGAACCAACGTGATCCGCCTGTCTGACAGCGTTTTCGATTCCACCTCCACTGCCGCCATCGGCGTTGCCTGCCATGAAGCAGGACATGCCGTCCAGTACGCGGTGGGCTATGCCCCCATCAAGCTTCGTGCCGCTATTATTCCCCTGACCAATTTCGGCAGCCGGATCGCCATGCCTCTGATCCTGGCGGGTATTTTGTTCTCTGCCATGGGTGCTTTCTCTGATACTTTGGTTTATCTGGGCATCGCAGCTTTCGGTCTTTCCCTGGTTTTTCAGCTGGTGACCCTGCCGGTGGAATTCAATGCCAGCCGCCGGGCCATCCAGACCATTGAGGATACGGGCCTTCTGACGGAGGAAGAGCAGCGGGGCGCCAAAAAGACCCTGAAGGCAGCCGCCATGACCTACGTCGCCGCCACCGCCGTGGCCTTGGCCCAGCTGCTGCGGCTCATTGCCATCTTCGGCCGGGGCAGACGGAGGAATGACTGATGGTTTACACAGAACTGACCAACAAGGCACTGGCCTATGCCTATAACGCCCACCACGGGCAGCTGGATTACAACGGCATCCCCTTCATTTTCCACCCCCTGCATCTGGCTGAGCAGATGCAGGATGAACTCTCCTGCTACGCAGCCCTCCTGCACGATGTGGTGGAGGATACGGATTTGACGCTGGAGGATCTTCGGAAGGAATTTCCCGAGGAAGTGGTCTGCGTGGTTGCATTGCTGACCCATGATGACGGCGCTGAATTCTCCCAGGAAGATTACTGGGCCTATATCCGCCGAATCAAAGAAAATCCCGTTGCCAAAAAGGTAAAGCTCGCCGACATCGCCCACAACATGGATCAAAGCCGCTGCACCGGTGCCGGTCTGCCGGAGGAAAAGCTCCAATGGTGGAGGCAAAAGTACCAAAAGGCGCTGGAAATTCTTAGTGAATAACACCAATATTTTTCCGTCCCGGACTTGACAACCGGGACGGAATTTTGTATAATGCGCTGGTATGAAAAGTATGAAAAATGTGATTTTGATACTATTTCTTGAAAAAAGCTTAAAGAAGCTTTTTATCGCCCGGCTTACAGCCGGGGAGCGCTATTTGCCAGCAGGAAACACAGTGTTTGTTTCCTGCACCAAAACGCGCCAAAGAAATGTATCGACTGCATTTTTAGGTGGCAATGCCACCGAGCCGCTAAATGCGGCTCCAATAAAACGATTTCATCGTTTTATTAAAAATTAGTATGAGGTGATGAAATGCCTGGAGGCAAACACGTCCTCGGCAAAAGCAAGCTGCAGCGGGTCTTTGGCACCGCAAAGGTTGGCGACCGGGGCCAGATCGTGATACCCAAGGAAGCCCGGGAGCTGTTCGGCATCAAACCCGGCGACACCCTGCTGATTCTGGGTGAGGCTGAGACGGGACTGATCGTATCCCGCCCGGAGGTTCTCAACGATCTTGCCAACGAATTACTGAATAATGTAAAAAAAGAGGATTGAGTATGGAAGAATTACTGGAATTATACCAGACCATGGGCATTTCTCCCGCCGTCTATGCCTACGGCGAGAAGGCCATCGAAGGTCTGAAGGAACGTTTTGAAACCATCGACAAGGTTGCTGAGCACAACCAGGCCAAGGTTCTGCGGGCCATGCAGAAAAACCGGGTCTCCGCCGCCTGCTTCGTGGGCACTACCGGCTACGGCTACGATGACTTCGGCCGTGACAACTTAGAGCGGGTCTATGCCGACGTATTCCACACGGAAGCTGCCCTGGTTCGTCCCCAGATCACCTGCGGCACCCACGCATTGACCATCGCCCTCAGCGCCAACCTGCTGCCCGGGGACGAGCTGCTTTCCCCCGTGGGCCTGCCCTACGATACCTTACAGGAGGTCATCGGCATCCGGCCCTCCCCCTGCTCTCTGGCTGAGTACGGCGTCACCTACAACCAGGTGGATCTGCTCCCCGACGGCACCTTTGACTACGACGGCATCGCCAAAGCCATCAATCCCAAGACCAAGATGGTCACCATTCAGCGCTCCAAGGGCTATGCCACCCGCCCCACCTTCTCCGTCAAGCAGATCGGTGAGCTGATCGCCTTCTGCAAGAATATCAAACCCGATCTGATTGTCATGGTGGACAACTGCTACGGTGAGTTTGTGGAAACCATGGAGCCCTCTGATGTGGGCGCTGATATGACCGTTGGTTCCCTCATCAAGAATCCCGGCGGCGGCCTGGCCCCCATCGGCGGCTACATCGCCGGCACCAAGGCCTGTGTGGATCGCTGCGCTTACCGGCTCTCCGCTCCCGGCCTGGGACAGGAGGTGGGTGCCAACCTGGGCCTGATGACTTCCCTGTATCAGGGCTTCTTCCTGGCTCCCACCGTTACCGCCGGTGCGGAAAAGGGCGCGATTTTTGCCGCCAATCTCTACGAGCCTCTGGGCTTCAAGTGCGTTCCCAACGCCACCGAGAGCCGCCACGACATCATCCAGGCGGTAGAGCTGGGCAGCGAGGAGGGCATGATCGCCTTCTGTAAGGGCATCCAGGCCGCGGCCCCCGTGGACTCCTTTGCTACCCCCTGGCCCTCTGACATGCCCGGCTACAAGGACCGGGTCATTATGGCAGCCGGTGCCTTCGTTCAGGGCAGCTCCATTGAGCTCTCTGCCGACGGCCCCATCCGGCCTCCCTATGCCGTCTATTTCCAGGGCGGTCTGACCTGGTACCACGCCAAGCTGGGTATTCTTATGAGCCTGCAAAAAATGGTGGATGCCGGTCTGGTTACCCTTTGATCAAATCCTGACCGCAGGGGCCGATGCCCACATCGGCCCTTTAAAAAAACATCTCAAACAAGGGGCGATGTGGGCATCGCCCCCTGCGACAACCCTGTTCCCAATGGCACAATTAAACATAGAAAGAGGTAATACGTTATGTCCTGGTTATTTTTCTCCATCGCAACGGCACTTCTGTGGGGTACCGCAGAGCTGTTCTACAAAAAAGGTGCCCTGCCCAACGAAAAATACTCCCACCTGAAAATCTGCGTCTGGGTCGGTGTTGTGATGGGTGCCCATGCCATCTTCACCCTGCTGACACAGGATATCCATTACAATCCTGTGAACCTTCTGATCTATCTGCCCGTATCCCTGTTCTACATCATCTCCATGGCCTTCTCCTACTTCGGTATGCGCTTTCTGGAGGAGTCCATCTCCGATCCCATTGAGAACACTGCCGGTGTGATCTGCACCC
Organism: Oscillospiraceae bacterium; assembly: GCA_017939025.1. Next base: position 9,328 of record JAGBAI010000075.1, on the reverse strand, counting down.
TTTTGTTCGTTATTTTCCTGAAGGAAGAGATCTCCACCCTGACCTGGGTTTCCATCGGTATCATTACCGTCGGTGTTCTGGGTGTCAGCTTCCTGGAAAATCACGGTGAGACCAAGAGAAAGAAGACCTATGGCAAGAAGCTGGCAATCGTTGCCTTCTGCATGCCCTTCGTGTATGCCCTTCTGGATGCCTTCGGCACCTTCTTTGACGATGCCTTCTTCCTGGTGGACGACATTGCCAACGCGCCTTTTGTGGATGTCACCGAGGAGACCATTGAGGCCGTTGCCAACACCAGCTACGAGCTGACCTTTGCCCTGTTCGCACTGGGCCTGTTTATCTTCATGAAGGCCAAGAAGGTCAAGTTCGGCCCTGTCCCCCAGCACAAGGACAAGATCCTGGCTGCGGTCTTTGAAACTGCCGGTCAGTTTACTTATGTTTATGCTCTGGGCGGTGTGGATGCCATTGCAGCACCCATTCTTTCCTCCGTCTGCGTTGTCTCCCTGCTGCTGTCCCGGATCTTCCTGAAGGAAAAGCTTTCCTGGAAGACCTACGTCTTTATCGCCATTGTGATCGTCGGTATCCTGCTGATGGCCGTGGCTGAGGAACTGTAATTATGCAAGGCCACCGGAAGTTTCCGGTGGCCTTGACTGTTTGTGTGGATTCTTCTATAATGGAGCCAAACAAGAACTGAGGAAGTGAGTTTCCTATGAAGCGATGTCTGAATTCCAATCATCTGAAAGGTATCGCCATCCTCGCCATGACCATTGACCATCTGGTCTGGACCCTATTTCCCGGCTATGATACCCGGTGGTTCGTGGTGCTGGCCCACATCATCGGACGGCTCACGGCACCGATCATGTGGTTTTTCATTGCGGAAGGGTACCATTACACACGGAATGTGAAAAAATATGCCCTGCGGCTGTTTTTGCTGGCCTTTGTCTCCCATTTTGCCTACAACTTCTGTTTCGGCATTCCTTTCCTTCCCAGAGGGATGTTCAATCAGACCGGGGTTGTGTGGTCTCTGGCCTGGGGACTGGTATTGCTCCGGATCTTTGATGATCCAAAATGGAAGGACTGGCAGAAAATGCTGGCAGTGGCCTTTGTCTGTCTGATCACCTTCCCTTCCGACTGGAGCTGCGTGGCTGCCATGGCGGTGCTGTTCATGGGCAGCAACCGGGAAAATTTCCGGGTGCAGATGGGCTGGATGATGGTCTGGACATTGGTATATGCGGCTGTCTATTTCTTCTTTCTCGATAAAATTTACGCTGTCATCCAGCTGTTCACCTGTCTTTCCATCCCGCTGCTGCGGTGCTACAACGGCCAGCGGGGCCGCTGGAAAGGGATGGGTAAGCTGTTTTACGCCTACTACCCAGCCCACCTGTTCCTGCTGGGCATCCTTCGTGTGCTGCTTTGGGGCGCAGAATTCATGACAGCAGCAAACTGAAATAGTATATCTTATTGTTATTGAAGGTGCGGTAATGTTCTTTTCTTGATCGGCAAGAAAAGAACCAAAAGAAGCCGACATAGGGGAGGCGCTTCGCAAAAGGCGCCCTCCCCTATGTACCCCTCCCGCCGCATCGCTGGCCAGCGTCCAAAAATGTCCCGATTTTTGGACGCTTAATACTCAAAAACTTACAGGCTTTTCCAAGTTAGACACCGGAAAATCGGAACATTTTCCGGTGTCGGATGGCGAAGCGGCGCAGGGGATTCTTAAGGGGACATGCCTTTTCGGAATGTCCCCTTAAGTCGCCTTCTTTTGGTACTTTTCTTGGCGACCAAGAAAAGTACATTCCCCGCACCTTCATTTACAAAAAAGCATACTATTTAACAGCAAGAAAAGCATCGGATAAATCCGATGCTTTTCTTATATGCTTCCGCCGCGCCGGGGGCAGCGGGGTTTTCCGCCGCCGCAGCGTTTGAATTCCGGGCAGCTCTGGCATACTTTTCCGGGCTTCTGACTGGGGGACAGGAATTTTGCCCCAAGGCCCAGCACCAGCACCACTGCCACTACCATCCATAACGTATCCATTCCCATTCCCCTTTCTTTGATCCGGTCAGTGCTGGGAGCAGCCGCAGCTACAGCTGCCGCAGCTTCCGCTGCAGCTGCCGCTGTCCGGGCAGCCAATGCACTTGACACCTTTTTTCTTTTGTTTCCAGATATACCCGGCGGCGCAGCCTACGATCAGGCCCACCACCAGCAAGATGATCACGTTGGTCATGGTATTTCTCCTTTCTTCCCCTTGCGGTTAGCTGTAACTAACCGCATTGTCAGAAAACTGCCAATGTTTCCATTGGCGGTTTTTATCAGATTTCAATGGCTTCTGCCAGTTGACTGTCGATGCTGTAGCGGCCATCCTTTACGCTGATCACCAGACTGCCTCTGCGCCGGGCCACCACAGTGATGGGTTCCCCTGCATAGCAGCCCAGAGAGAACAGGAAGGCATCCAGTTCCTCATCATCAGTTTCAATGGAGCGGATTCTATACTCCTTGCCTTCTTCCGCCTGGAGCAGTGTCATACAACTCGCCTCTTTTCCATAATAGTTAGCAAGCGCTAATCTTCTGGAATAATGATACCACTCCCCCGGCAATTTGTCAAGGCACATTCGTTAGCTTTCGCTAATTTCCATCTGTATGATCAATCTCAGCTTCTTCTCCCGGGGCAGGGCCTTGATTTCCAGCTCCCGTTTCAGTGCCTCGGAGTGGCTCCCGCATTCCTCCCGGTACACCAGCTCCAGGGGCCCTCTTCCCCGGGTGTATTTGGCACCTTTTCCGGCGCTGTGCTGCCCGAAGCGCTTTTCCACATCGGTGGTGATTCCGGTGTACAAAGATCCGTCCCGGCACCGGAGCATATACAAATACCAGACAGATTCCATACACCCTCCAAATCACAGGGCGGGCACAAGGCCCGCCCGTTTCATCTTCTTTTTCTGAATTTCATGCTCAGCAGCCGGTCCAGTAGGAAAAAAGTCACATTGCCCAGCAGCAAGGTTACCACCGTCATGAGCACACCCATTTCCGCGAATTCCGCCGCGATCCGGTCAAAGCCAAACAGGTGCATCAGCATCCAGTAAAGGGCAAGCACCACTGCGTTGAACAGCAGCAGCTTCCACAGCCACTTCCCTTTTGTCCTGTCCAGCCTGGGCTTGAGAATGGGATAATAGCCCAGGGCAGCAAAGACCGCAGCCGCTTCCTTATCCGGTGCCATCAGCAGCCCCAGAATCGCCACAGCCCCATACCAGGCCCAGGCAATGCGGCTGCCGCTTACCTTCCGAACCACTTCCAGAATCAGGCAGCACAGCATGGGGCACACATAAGTAGCCACCGGGATTAGTGTCCCCAGGGACATGATCACCACCGCAAGGGCAGCCAGGATGCCGCCCAAAGCCATATTGGCTGCCGGTGTGCGTTTACTTTGCATTCTTCTCCAGCAGGCCGTACTTGATGTCCCACAGCTTCTGGCTCAGATCCACATAATAGGTCTGGGGATTGTCAAAGCGCTTGACCTCGTCCCACAGGGTATCCACCTGCTGGGCGCAGTAGGTGCGGATTTCTTCCAGTGTGGGCATTTCGTAGACCAGCTCACCCTTGACGAAAATAGGCACCTGCAGCTCCTTGGCGGTGAAGTTATAAACATTCTTCCGCTTCCAGGTGGCATCGGGATCGAAGATCTCCATGTCCTTGCTGTCGTCGATGGTCTCGTTGTAAATGGCCAGGTAGTCGGCAATGGCCTTACCGGTGTCGTTGCCGAAGAAGCGGTAGAGCTTCTTGTAGTGGGGGTTGGTGATCTTGGCCACGTTCTCGGAGATCTTGATCTTGGGGGTCACGGTGCCGTCATTGTTTTCCACAGCCACCAGCTTGTACACGCCGCCGAAAACAGGCTCACTCCGGGCGGTGATCAGCCGCTCACCAACGCCGAACAGGTCGATCTTGGCATCCTGCCGCAGCAGATCCCGGATGATGTACTCGTCCAGAGAGTTGGAAACGGAGATCTGGCATTCCGTCCAGCCGGCATCGTCCAGCATTTTCCGGGCCTTCTGGGTCAGATAAGCCATGTCGCCGGAGTCCAGACGGATGCCGCACTTGGTAATGCCCTTAGGTTTCAGAACTTCATTGAAGGCACGGATGGCATTGGGCACACCGGACTTCAGGGTGTTGTAGGTGTCCACCAGCAAGGTGGCATTGTTGGGATACATTTCGACGTATGCCTTGAAGGCTTCGTATTCGCTGTCAAACATCTGAACCCAGGCATGGGCCATGGTGCCGCCGGCCTTGACGCCGAACATCTGGTCAGAGATGGTGCAGGCAGTACCGTGGCAGCCGCCGATGTAGGCAGCACGGGCACCCAGAATGGCAGCATCGGGGCCCTGGGCACGGCGGGAACCGAATTCCAGAACGGTACGGCCCTCGGCAGCCCGAACCACACGGTTAGCCTTGGTGGCGATGAGGCTCTGGTGGTTGATGCACAGCAGCAGGTAGGTCTCGATCAGCTGGGCCTCAATGGCGGGAGCACGGACGGTGATGATGGGCTCATTGGGGAACATGGGCGTACCCTCGGGAACGGCCCAGATGTCGCCGGTAAACTTGAAGTTTGCCAGATAGCTGAGGAATTCCTCACTGAACAGATTTCTTCCCCGGAGGTATTCGATATCCTCGGGATCAAAATGCAGTTCCTGGATATACTGGATGATCTGCTCCAGACCGGCAGCAATGGCAAAGCCGCCGCCATCGGGGCAGCGCCGGAAGAACAGGTCGAAATAGGCGATTCGATCCTTGTAGCCGGTGGAAAAATAGCCCTGGCTCATGGTCAGCTCGTAGAAATCGCAAAGCATGGTGAAATTGAGTTTGTCGTTGATAACCATAACAGTCACCTCATATTGATAGATAGTAAGATTATACTGTATTTTTGTCAGAATGGCAAGTAGTTTCATTGACAAGACAGCTGTATTTGCATTTCTTTTTTTCGTTGACACTGCCCAAAATTTCGGGTATAGTAAAAGAAAAAAGGTCGTGATACATATGGAAATCACTGTCGGTATGAAAGCCGAAGTCTACACCACCGCCGAGCGGGAGGACACCGCAAAGGAAGTGGGCTCCGGCGATCTGCTGGTTTACGCCACCCCCTGCATGGTGGCTCTGATGGAGGGCGCCGCCTGCGAGGCTATTACGGAAGCCCTTGGCGAAAATCAGACCACCGTGGGCACCGCATTGAATATTGAGCACATCTCCGCAACCCCTGTGGGTCTGGATGTCCGGGCCGAGGCAGAGGTCACCGCTGTGGAAGGCAAGGTCATCACCTTCGCCGTCAAAGCCTTCGACGAAGCCGGCGAGATCGGACGGGGCACCCACAAGCGGGTCATCGTCAATTCCCAGAAATTCCTGGAAAAAGCCTATAACAAGTTATAAGGAGGTATCCCTATGCAAGATTACGGAGCCATGATCCGCAGCACCTTTGAGCAGGGCAGCGTCCGGGACGCAGAGCAGCTCTTTGAAGCCTGCATCAAGAACGCCTTCCCCACCTTCAATTTCCGCCGTCTGGAGCTGATCCGCTTCCTCCGCTCCCCCAAGTACATGGAGGGCCGCAGCTGGAACCACGTTTTCGAGATCACCAAGACGGAACTGCAGGGCCAGCCAGTCTGGGAGGTTCACTGCCACCGTGTCACCATGGGCAAGACCCCCGATAAGCATGTGTACTTAGACTATATGACGCTGGGTTTTGTTCAGTATCTGGAACAGTAACAGTTTGGCGCACTCGTGTGAGTGCGCCATTTTTTATTTCTTTGCCAAATCTGCCGCAATGAGGCGCTTCATGGCCTCGATACCCACTTTGATGGCACCGGAGGTATCCTCAGTCATTTCCATGAACAGACCTGCCTTCTCCCGCTCCTGGTTCCACACGGCGTGGAAGCAGCTGCCGCAGCGGACACCCAGAGCCGCTGCCACCACGAACAGGGCGGAAGATTCCATCTCACTGGCCTTGACGCCCAGGCGCTTCCAGCTCTCCCATTTCTGCAGCAGTTCATAATAAACAGGAGACTTCTCCGGGCTGTGCTGGCCGTAGAAGGAGTCCTTGCACTGAACAACGCCCACATGGGTACGGTAGCCCAGCTCCTCACCGGCTGCTTTCAGGGCAGCGGTGATGTCAAAGTCTGCCACTGCCGGGAATTCGATGGGGGCATATTCCAAAGAGGTATGCTCAAAGCGGATGGCACCGGAAGCCACCACCACGTCACCGGGACAAACATCCATGGCGATGCCGCCGCAGGTACCCACACGGATGAAGGTATCCGCGCCAATGGCTGCCAATTCTTCCATGGCAATGGAGGCGGAGGGGCCGCCGATGCCGGTGGAGCAGACGCTGACCTTTTCACCCAGCAGGGTACCGGTATAGATGTTGTACTCCCGGTTCATACCGATATGTACCGGGTTATCAAAGTGTGCGGCAATGGCCTCACAGCGGCCGGGATCGCCGGGCAGGAACACATAACGGCCCACGTCCCCCTCGACGCAGCGAATGTGAAATTGCATACCGATATCTTGCATAAGAACCACCCTTTTGTGCAAATTTAATAAACACATCATAACACAGATGTGCGGATAATGCAAGCATGGAGTTTTATAAGTGTGGAGTTAGGAGTTAGGCAGATTCTATCTATGTTTATGTTGGCTGTCAATACGAAACTTTAGCTTCTTTAATATGATTTCAAATTATAAACAATGGATCATTTCTCACTCCTCATTCCTAACTATAAAAAACAGCCGCCTTCCGGCGGCTGTTCAGACTGTAGAAAAAGCTTCGCAGAATTTTTCGCGTAAGCGAAAAACAAAATCTAAAACATTTTGTGTCAGGGCGTGTACCTGACACAAAATACTTCTCAGGCTGCAAGTGTGGAATTTGTTCGTCGAAGACGAACAAATTATGCGCGCAGCAGACTGCAAAAACTGGCGAAAAAGGCCGTAGGCCTTTTTCGACAAGCTGAACAGCCGCCTTCCGGCGGCTGTTTTCACTCAATCGGCAAGTTTTTCCTTGTCGAAATAGTTCTTGGTCAGCTTCACCACAACACCGCTGAGGCCCAGCAGGGCAATCAGGTTGGGGATGGCCATGAAGCCGTTGAGGGTGTCGGCAATGTTCCACACCAGTTCCAGTTCCAGGGTTGCGCCGATAATGATCACAAAGACGAAAATTACCTGATACACAGGCACAGCCTTGGTGCCGAAAAGGAACTCGCAGCAGCGGCTGCCGTACAGGGACCAGCTGAGGATGGTGGACAGGGCGAACAGACCAATGCCCACAGCGATGATCATGCTGCCGATCTGGCCGCCGAACACGGTGGAGAAGGCAGCGGCGATGAGCTCAGAGCCAGCGCTGGCACCCCAGGTGATATCCACACCAGCCTCCACACCGCACAGCAGGGTCAGAGCTGTCAGGGTGCAGATGACGATGGTGTCCATGAACACTTCGAAGATGCCGTACATACCCTGCTTCACAGGGTCGGTCTCAGAGGTAGCAGCGTGAGCCATGGGGGCAGAGCCCAGGCCGGCCTCGTTGGAGAACACACCGCGGCCCACGCCCTTCTGGATGGTGGTCATAATGGTGATACCGAAGGCACCGCCCAGGGCAGCTTCCGCATTGAAGGCACCCTGGAAGATCATACCAAAGACCTTACCCAGAGAACCGATATTGGTAAATACAACCGCCAGAGCGCAGACAATGTAAATGGCTGCCATCACAGGCACCAGCTTCTCAGTGACAGAACCGATGCGCTTGATGCCGCCAAAGAGCACCAGGGCCACGATAACAGCCACCAGCATACCGATGACCATGCTGGAAACCGGCACACTCTGACCAAAGAACTGGAAGGTCGTTGCTGCGGTATTGCCGCCGAAGGCATTGATGGCATTGTTGATGGAACCGGCAATGGTATTGACCTGGGTCATGTTGCCGATGCCAAAGGCAGCCAGAGCGCCCAGCAGGCTGAAGCAGACTGCCAGCCAGTTCCACTTTTCGCCCAGACCGTTCTTGATGTAGTACATGGGTCCGCCGACGTAGTCGCCCTTTTCATTGCGCTCCCGGTAACGGACAGCCAGCACAACCTCGGCATACTTGGTCACCATGCCGAACAGGGCGGAGATCCACATCCAGAAAACAGCACCGGGGCCGCCAACGGCGATGGCACCGGTAACACCGGCAATGTTGCCGGTACCCACTGTTGCAGCCAGAGCCGTGGTCATGGCCTGGAAGGGGGTCACTTCACCATGGCCAGCTTCCTGCTTCCGGAAGATCTTGCCGATGGTGTTCTTCATGGCATAGCCGAACTTCCGGAACTGCAGGAAGCCGGTGCGGACGCTGAGGTACACACCGGTGCCCACCAGCAGAATCAGCATCCAGGGGCCCCAGGCAATTCCGTTCAGAAAGCCTACGATTTCATTCAAAGTCATATCATTTTCTCTCCCTTTTCTCGAGTCCACTTTATCATACTAAATTACAGCAAAGAATGCAAGTAATTTTTCTGTCCACCACAGAAAAATTACTGTATCCCCACGGCGGATATTTGTGCTATGTGCCACTACAGCGATTCCGGTTGTGCGCAATTTATCAAAAACGCAAACTTTTACTTGTATCTGAAGAAAAAATGTGTTACACTATACTCATAATTATAGCCTACAGGAGAGATAACCATGGATGACAATTACAATGTTCTGAAACTGGAAAATCAGCTCTGCTTTCCTCTTTATGCCTGCGCCCGGGAAATGATCAAGGAATACAAACCCTACCTGGATCCTCTGGGGTTGACTTATACCCAATATATCACCATGCTGGTTCTGTGGGAGAAGAAATCCATCAATGTCAAAGCACTGGGCGACATCCTGTATCTGGATTCCGGCACCCTCACCCCCCTGCTGAAAAAGCTGGAAACCAAGGGTCTGATCACCCGCAAGCGCAGCAGTGAGGACGAGCGGAATCTGATCGTCACAATCACCCCGGACGGTGAAAAGATGAAAGAGCAGGCCGTGACCATCCCTGGGCAGGTGGTCAAGTGTGTCAATCTGAACAAAGACGAAGTAAGAGCACTGTACCAGGCCCTTTACAAATTCCTGAACCGGAACGCATAACATCAAAGGGCGGAGCTTTGGCTCCGCCCTTTCAGACTTTAGAAAAAGTGGTAAATTTCTGTTTATCGTACTGTCCACCGTAGGGACCGTCCTCTGGACGGTCCGCCGGAAAAATTGGCCTCGATGGACAATTTTTCCGTATCATTCACCGCACAAATTCCGAAAATCCGCCCATTGAGGTCGGATTTTCGGACGGACCGTCGAGGACGACGGTCC
>JAGBAI010000074.1 GCA_017939025.1 Oscillospiraceae bacterium | reverse complement strand
TGTTTTGGTATGAGAAACTTCAATAATTTCAGAAAGAGAATCCTCTTCTGTAATACATAAAAATCGTGCCGGAGCTGCCGCTCCGACACGATCCTTAGATGTTTCATTTTGGCTCTACCCCAACTATTGACATAGAACCTGGTTTTTTTTATGCTGCCGGGACGGTTTCCTGGAGGGTGGTTTCCACAGGTTCCGCAGGGGCTTCTGTGGCGAACATTTCCGGATTGTGCGCCAGATCGTAGTAATACTGCTCCCGGTCAGCCTTAGCCTGGGCCAGATAGTTCCGGCAGGCTTCCAGACCTTCGCCAACGACACCCATAGTACGGTCCCAGGATTTAACGGCGGAGTTGAACTGATCGTCCTTCATCTGGAAGGTCTCCTGCCAGGTGCCCTCCTGATCTTTCAGCAGAGGCAGAATGTTATATTCCCGCTTGCCGTTGTTGGAGTGCATGTTGACCCAGGTGGGGATCACGTCTACGCCTGCAGGGTAGACCTTGCCGTCAGAATACTTTTCAAAGGTCACGGTGAAGAACATGCCGTCTTCGGTGTAGCCTCTGGGGAATTTATCGCTGACGCCGGTGCGCTGGTTGGATACGGCGTTGCCAAGGGAGTAGATGCACATGGTCTTGTGACCCGGATCCACAGTGCTTTCCAGCAGAGCCATAGGCTGGACAACGTGGGCGTGGCCACCGACGATCACGTCGAAGCCGATGTCACAGATCTTCTGGGCCATTTTCCGCTGGGCTTCGTTTTCGTGGATGTCGTATTCCTCGCCCCAGTGGATGAAGAGCATGGTAGCTTCGGCACCTTCCGCCTTCATGGCCTCCATAATGGGGCCAAGCTCATTGTACAGCTTGTCGGGATTCTGCTTGGTAAAATAGTTCATCTGGCCTTCGTCCTTGATGGCAAGCAGGCCGTTCAGGGAGAACTTGCTGCCGTCGCCGCTGAAGGCCCAGGTATAGGCCACCATGCCGATCTTGATTCCGTTGATCTCCACGATGGAGTAGCGGTTTTCGCCGGGGTACTGGGAGCCCAGGGTGGCAAGACCTGCGGCCCGGGTCACATCCAGTGTGCGGATCAGTCCGTCGCCCATGGAGTCGCCGGAGTGGTTATTGGCAGTCAGGAACATATCGTAGCCGTATTCCTTGGCATTGGTGGCCAAAGCGTCGGGACAGCAGAAGTTCTGATTGCCCACATGGGGATGCTCGGGGCCGCCGAAGGTAGTCTCCAGATTGGCAATGGCGTAGTCGAAGGAAGCCACCAGATCCCGGGAATATTTGAAAATGTTTTCAAAGTTGTAGCTGCCGTCGCTCTGCTGGGCGCTGCCGAAAACAGGGGAGTGCATCAGCAGGTCGCCCTGGGTGGCGATGGTGGCGGTGGCAATGACTGTCTCCGGCTCCGCAGGGGGTGCGGTGGTGGGAGGCACGGTGGTTTCTGTGGGAGCGGCCTCGGTAGGAGCTTCGGTGGGCATTTCGATGGCCTCGGTGTTTTGCGGCACATCCGGTTCCGCGTTGACCAGATCCACACACAGGTAAATGACAAATCCAGTGGCAGCAACCAGAGCCAGGATCAGCAGCGTCATGATCACGGTGCCGGCAGTGCCCAGCCGTCTGGGATTCTTGGACATATTCGTTCCTCCTTGGTTATTTTTCAAAAGCGTCTGTCAGATAGTGAACGGTATGGACGGTTTTTCCGCCGCTGGTATAGACTCTCGGTACACGGCGGCTGATACCACAGACGAATTCATAGTTGAAGCTGTCTGCAACAGCAGAAATTTCTTCCATGGTGATGGTATTTTCTCCGTCGGTGCCTACCAGGGTCACCCGGTCGCCGGGGATCACACCGGGGATATCCGTCACATCCACCATCAGCTGATCCATGCAGATACGGCCTAAGATAGGAGCTTTTTGGCCCCGGATCAGGACATAAAACCGCCCGGAAAGGTTTCTGCGGTAACCGTCGGCGTAGCCAACGGGGATGGTGGCGACGACTGTCTCCTGTTCGGTGGTGTAGGTGCCGCCGTAGCTGATTTCCCGCCCGGGTGGCAGCGTCTTTACATGGGTCACCCGGCTGAGCCACTGGAGGGCGGGCCGCAATTGCAGAAGCCTGGTGTCCACCTCTTCGCTGGGGTACATACCGTAGGTGACGATGCCGGAGCGAACCATATTATAATGTTGGTCGAAATTCATCAGACCGGCAGAGTTGTTCAGATGCCGGATGGGAATCTCTACACCACGGGTTTTCAGCATGGCACAGAAAATGTCGAACAGCTCCCGCTGCCGCTTGGCGCGGCTCAGGTTTTCGCAGTCGGCTGTTGCGAAATGGCTGAAAATACCCTCAGCCTCCAATCCCGGAAGACCGGCGATTTTTGCGCACAGGTCAGCATCGTCATCGGTCACCTGGAAGCCGATGCGGCTCATGCCCGTATCCACCGCCAGATGGAACCGGGCGGTTTTTCCCAGCTTCATTGCTGTTTCAGAAAGAAAAGCGGCGTCTTCATACCGGTAAAGGGTAGGACGGATATCTTCACGGATGGCAGTCTCAAAAGCGCTGACCGGGGTGTTGCCCAGGATGAGGATGGGATTTTCCAGACCGGCCTTACGCAGCTCCATGGCTTCCAGCATGGAACTGACGCCGAAAAAGGCGCACCTGTCCGCCAGCAGACGGGCCACCTGGACGGCACCGTGACCATAGGCATCGGCCTTGACTACCGCCATTACAGGAACACCGGCCTTTTTTCGGATGGCATCAAAATTATCGGAAAGGGCGTCCAGGTCGATCTTGACCCGGGTGCTGTCAAAATTCAAGAGAATCAGTCCTAACACATTGCAATTATAGCCATTCTACCATAAAAGGTAACAAAAGTAAACAGGGAAAGCACGAAGCTTTCCCTGCCGGAATGGTATTGTGTTATGCCATGATGGTGCCGTCGGGGTTAAACAGGGGCAGCTTTTCCAGATAGATCAGGTCTGCCCGATCCTGTGCGTCGCCCTCGGCCAGGATGGCCATACGGCCGCAGATCTCACCGCCGGCCTTTTCGACCAATGCTTCCAGAGCCTTCAGGCTTTCGCCGGTGGAGATCACGTCGTCCACCACCAGGATCTTCTTGCCCTTCATCAGTGCGGCATCGGCACCGTCCAGGTACAGCTTCTGCTCTTTGGCGGTGGTGATGGAGTTGACGGTGACGGAGAAGATATCCCGCATGTACAGCTTGGGGCCCTTACGGGCCAGAATGTACTTGGCATCGCCTGCCTGACGGGCCATTTCGTGGGCCAGGGGAATGCCCTTGGCTTCGGCGGTGATGATGTAGTCGTACTCAGGGGCACGGGCCAGCAGCTCCCGGGCGCAGGCCACGGTCAGCTCCTGGTCACCGAAGATCACGAAACCGGCGATGTACAGCTTGTCGTTGACGGGGCAGATGGGCAGATCCCGCTCCAGACCGGCCACGTTCATTCTATAATACATGAGAAATCGCTCCTTTTTGTTTTATTCTATGTTTTCATTATACCGCAGAGGGGGAAAATGTCAAGAAATCCTTGGCGGAATAAAAGAGCCTGAATTACCGGCCTGACGGGAAAAAGCCCCGGCGGCTGTGACCAGACACCGGGGCTTTTCCGCGAAAGGGATTGGAAAGAAGAGAGGTAGAAAAGAGGATCTACGGAAGGAAAGGTGCGCGGCTCACGGCTTCCGCGACCTTTCTGGTATTTAAGATACCGGATGCTTTTGAACATGGCTTAACAGAAACGTAAACAAAATACGACGAAATTTTGAACATTTCCCGGAAAGAAGAAAAAGACTTGTCAAGCACTTCCCGAAAGGCTATAATAAACCCACATTTTGAAGGAGGAAAGATACTTATGAGCATAGTTTTTGCGGAACTGATGGCATGGCTTGTCAGCAGCAATATCCTTGCCGCTGTGCTGATTCTGGTCATCGGTATTTTCGCGATCCGCATCGTGATGAGGCTGATCCGTATGACCCTGGAAAAGTCCAGACTGGAGAAGGCAGCCCACAGCCTCATTACGTCCCTTACCAAGGCGGCCATGTATATCCTGCTGGGCCTCATTACCGCATCCACTTTGGGCATCGATGTGACCAGCATCGTGGCCCTGGCCAGTGTGCTGACTCTGGCACTTTCCCTGGCGCTGCAGAACATGGTGTCCAATATTATCGGTGGTTTTACCATTTTGTATACCCATCCCTTCCACTCCGGTGACTATGTGGAGATTGCCGGACAGGGTGGCACCGTCACGGAGATCAACATGACCTATACCATGCTCTCCACTCCGGACAATAAACTGATTTCCATTCCCAACAGCGCCGTGGTGGCGGCTCAGATCGTCAATTATTCCGCGGCTGAGACCCGCCGGGTGGAGGTGACAGCCTCTGCTTCCTACGATGCACCGGTGCAGAAAGTGCTGGCTGCACTTATCCAGGCCGGTACTGTGGACAAGGTTCTCACCGATCCCGCCCCTGCCGCGGTGGTGACGGCCTATGGGGACAGCGCCATTTCCTACAGCCTGCGGCTGTGGGTAAAAAACGCCGATTACTGGGATGTGTATTTTGAAGTGAACCGCCGGGTGAAAGAGGTTTTCGATGACCAGGGTATCACCATGACCTACCCCCATCTGAATGTCCATCTGGACCGGTAAGGAAATTGGCAGCCTGGCGGAAAAGGCCGGAAACTTTTTTGAATAAGCGCAGAGCGAGGCGTGTGCAGCCTTGCTCTCAGACTGTAGAAAAAAGGCTTCGCAGAATTTGCCGCGAAAGCGGCAAACTCATTTAAATCATTTTTGCCCGCGGCGTGTACGTGGGCAAAAATACATCTCAGGCTGCAAGTGTGCGAGTTGTGCGCCCCAAGGGGGGGGACCCCATAAAGCGGGAAGGCGCTTTATGGGGAGAGGAGATACCCAGATACAGGTGGAGTTTCCCGCTTGCGGAAAACGGAACATTGTATCTGGTGTATCGACGAAGTGCGCGCAGCAGACTGCAAAAATTTGGCGGAAATCCCCGAAGGGGATTTTCGACATGCTGAGAGCGAGGCATGTGCGGCCTCGCTCTTTTTCTCTGTCCGGAGGAGGAAGCGGAACCCGGCCCGAAATGCACAGCAGCGGTAAACTGTTCACATGTGCGCGTGAAAGGCTCATATGGTAATACGGGGTGAGTGCAGATGGAAAAGGTACAGCAGGCTGTTCTGTGCGTCTTATTGCAGACGCTTTTGGATCAGAAACTGATCACACAGGATATTCACGATAAGTCCCGGGAAAAGATCCTTGGCACATTGGACTGGCCGGAATTCTTCGGATAACAGCGGAAAGGGGAATGGGATGGAAGTACGTAAAATTCGGGCAGAAATGGCAGCGGGAAGATCGATTTTCGATTTTCCCCTACGGGTCACCTTTTATGCCCGCGTGTCCACTGACCAGGATGAACAGTTGAATTCCCTGGAAAACCAGGTGCAGTATTATACGGAATTAATCCGGAGCAAGAAGAACTGGAAGTTTGTACCGGGATACATTGATGAAGGTATCTCCGGCACAAGCACGAAAAAGCGGGACAATTTTAACCGCATGATCCGGGACGCCAGGGCAGGGCTGTTTGATTTTATCCTCACCAAAGAAATTTCACGCTTTTCCCGTTCGACACTGGACAGCATCCAATATACCCAGGAACTTCTGGAGCATAACGTAGGGGTATTCTTCCAGAATGACAATATCAACACCCTGGATACGGACAGTGCGTTCCGCCTGGTTATTATGGCAGGTGTTGCCCAGGATGAGGTGCGTAAGCTTTCTGAGCGTATCCGGTTTGGCTTTCGGCAGTCGGTTAAAAACGGACGGGTGTTGGGCAATGACAAGCTTTATGGTTATGATAAGAAGGATTGTGTTTTGTCAGTCAATGAGGAAGAAGCAGAGATTGTCCGAACCGTATTTGACCTGTATGCCAACCAGCGGTTGGGAACCCGGTCGATTTCCAGACGGCTCCGGGAAATGGGATATACCAGCCGGGAGGGAAATGATTTCAATACCCTGACCATTCGGCATATGCTGGAGAATCCAAAATATAAGGGATGGTACTGTGGCAATAAAACCCAAAGCCTGGACTACCGTACCAAAAAGAAAGTCTATTTGGATGCAAGCGAATGGGTTACATACCCGGATCCCGGTATTCCGGCCATTGTCAGTGAGGAGCTATGGAACCGGGCCAATGCCCTTTACAAGGAACGGAGAAAAGAAGTGATGGATCACACCGGCGGCACCTCTTTCCACAACCGCTACCCCTACAGCGCGAAAATCATCTGTGAGGAGCACGGTGTAACCTTCCACCGGCATGTTTTGAAGAAGAAATCCGGAAAGGAGGAAGCGTGGCAGTGCAAGGTATACCGCACCCATGGAAGCAAAGCATGTACTGCGCCGCAGATCCGCAGCTGTGAGCTGGACCAGATTATGAGCCGGATTTTTGCGGAACTGGCAAAGGATAAACATGCGGTGACGGATTCTCTTCTGGCGGTACTGGAAAACGTCCACAGGGAAGTGGACTACGGCAAACTCCGCAGCAAAATACACTCCGGTATAGACATGATCAATACCAGGAAGGAAAGGCTTCTGGATCTGCACATTGCCGGTACCATTGCCATCGATGAATTCAAAGCCCGCAACGATGGCTGCAACGATCAGCTGAGGAAGCTGAAGGAACAGCTTGCTGCAATTGATAAAGAGGAAGCTGAAGCAGCGGAGGGAAATCTGGATATGGATAGAATCCGCCGGGTGCTGGAAATGGAACTGGATTTCAGTAATGGCGTAAATTCCGCACTGGTTTCCACGATTCTGGAAAAAGTTGTCGTAAAAAAGGAAAGCACCAGGAAAGAGATCCATCTGAATATCTGCCTGAAGCTGGGACAGCAATATGAGGCGGTTTATTCACCGGAAAAAATGTCTGCAAGCATCATCCGTCTAAGAAATACTATACCCAAAGCGCAGACCAGGAGGATCTGATCTCCATCGGAACCATTGGTCTGATCAAAGGCATTGAGACCTTTGATATGACCAAAGGCGCACGGCTGGCAACCTATGCTGCCCGGTGTGTAGAAAATGCTATCCTCACACCAACGACTTTAAGAGTCGCAATCTTGCACCCCAAGGCTTCAAACGGCCTGCATGGCGCATTTTAGACCGGCTATCGGGCGATTTGTATGTCCTTTCCCAGACGCAGAATTCCATTGTGAGGTATGCACCTCTATTCATACATAGTTTTGTACTGTGCGCCCCTCGGAAGATTTTGGAGGCGACCCAGTTCAATCAGCGGTATCGCAGATATGAGGAGATTGACAATGTACCGGACAGGCTCCGTTGGTGCAGACACAGCCGTGGGCTGATGCAGGTGGAAGTTGCGGACAAGGTGGGCATGACCCACAGCGTCTACAAGGCTATCGAGGAGGGTTTCACACAGCATATCGAACCGGAGAAGGTGGATCGGCTGGCACAGTTCTACGGAGTTCCGGTGACAGACTTCCTGGATGAATTCAATCATTTCCTTTATGATGGACAAGCTGTCCGCATCCGGGCATACCGGGAATCCTTCGGCATGGGAAAGAAACCATTTGCAAGAAAAATGGGAATCCCGGTTCGGTGCTTACAGGAATGGGAGAGTGGCAGAAAGGTTATCAGCATAAAATGCTGGGAGCGGCACTTTAAAGGAAGAGCATAGAAAAAGCAGGGAATAGACTTTCCATTAAGTCTGTTCCCTGCTTCTTTCCTTTACGGTTTCGATGACCGCATCCAAAAGCTCCAGCTTTTGGCTTGTGGGGCAGTTCAGCGATTTGATTCGCTGGGTTACTGCGGCTGCGTGGACATCGGACACCCGCTTTGCCAGTTCTATCTGGCCTTCTTCGGTCTTGGGGTAATACACGATCAGATTGATCGGCGCCATGCTTCGGATAACGGTCACCTCCTTGGGCGCTTGCCCGGAATACTGAAAACCCAAGATGTCGAACTCTGTCACGTCTTATCGAATGTATGTTCGTAATTTGTTTACACATTTTCTGGAAAGGAAAGTATAATAGAGTCATCTTAGGTTCTGTACCCTCATTATAGAGGAAATGCAGTCAGGTTGCATTGAACGCCAATTGAGCAGAAATTGAGCAAAAGGGAGTGAAAAGATGGAACGATTGGACTTTGCATCGGTGATGGCGGTGCTGCGGCGGAATATCCCGGATGAGAACTTTGGCAATCAGGCGGATTTTTTGGATTCCTTATTTTTGGACATGGGATTCAGCCCGCAGACGGCTATGGAATTTGACCAGGGACAGGTTTGCCGGTGGATCAATGGCTTGGCAAGGCTAAGTCCCAATATT
>JAGBAI010000073.1 GCA_017939025.1 Oscillospiraceae bacterium | reverse complement strand
TGACCTCGATGGGCAATTTTTTCGCAACGTTCGCCGTATAAATTCCAGAAATCCGCCCATTGAGGTCGGATTTCTGGGCGGACCGTCCGGGAGGACGGTCCCTACGATGATGTATTCAAACAGCCCGATAAACTGGAATTTACACCTCTGTAAGCAAAAAAGCGTGCCTGTCATAAAAGACAGACACGCTTTTCTTATTTTGCCATCACAACTACCTGGGATGGGGCCAGGATTAGGGAATCTTCCTTGTGAACCACTTCCGCGTTGCTCAGCAAAACACGGCCTTCCGTCATACCGATCTCCGTCGCACTCTGACCGAAGTTTGCAATCACTATGACCATGCGGCCATCCAGACTGCGCCGGTAGGCAAGGATCATTTCCCTGTCCTCCAGCATGGGTTCAAAATCACCATAGGTAAACAATTCCCGGAATTCTTCCGATTTTCTCAGGGCAATCAGCTGTTTGTAATAATTCAGAACAGAGTCTTTCCGGACTTCCTGCTGCGCAACATTGACGCGAACGTAGTTGGGATTTACCTTCAGCCAGGGTTTTCCGGTGGTGAACCCTGCATTTGGGGAATCGTCCCACTGCATGGGGGTTCGGGCGTTGTCCCGGCTGAAACGGTAACAGGCAGCCAGTGCCTCTTCTTTGCTCAGTCCAGCTTCCAGCGCTAACTGATACTCGTTTATGGTGTTGATATCGTTGTATTCTTCCACCGATGCCATGGGGCAGTTGGTCATACCGATTTCCTGTCCCTGGTACAGGAAGGGCAGGCCCCGCAGCAGCATGCTTACCGTGCCCAGCATTTTCATGCCCATTTCGTTTTGGGCATACTCCGGCAGGAACCGGGAGCTTCCCCGGGGTTCATCGTGGTTTTCGATGATATTTGCCAGGAAACCGATGTCTATACATTCCTTCTGAGACCGGAAGATGGTTTCCCGGAAATCTGCAAAAGCAATGGGCTTGTTCCGGTACCAGCCGCCGGGGCCGTCGGACAGGCAGTTGGCAGAGAAATCAAACATGGTGGAGAAGTGGCCGTTTTTACCCACAAAGGCTTCCAGCTCTTCTTTCTTCATGTTGAACACTTCGCCCACGGTGAAAGCATCGTATTTTGCGAAGGTGTTCTTTTTCAAAGCCTGCAGCTTTTGGCCAACGCCGTCTACGCTTTCCACCATTTTTACCACGCTGGCAAGACCGTCCGGGCCATCCGCCGGATAGCTGGGGAAATCCAGATCTTTTTGGATATTGATGATGGCATCGATCCGGAAGCCTGCAACGCCCTTCTCCAGCCACCAGTTGATCATGGTGTACAGCTTACGCAGTACTTCGGGATTTTCCCAGTTCAGATCCGGCTGCTCTACTGCATAGGCATGGAAGTAGTACAGGTCATCATATCCCGGTACCGCCTTCCAGGTACTGCCGCCAAAATAGGAACGGGTATTGCTGGGAGGATTTCCATTTTCGCCCTTACGGAAGTAGAAATAATCGCCATACTCCCCAAAGGGATCTTTCAGTGCCTTCTGGAACCATTCGTGCTTGTCAGAGCAGTGATTGATAACCAGATCCATCACAATGTGGATATCCCGCTTCTTAGCCTCACAGAGCAGCTCGTCGAATTCCTCCATGGTGCCGAAAGAGGGGTCAATATCGTAATAGTCCGAAATGTCATAGCCCTGATCCACAAAGGGGGAACGGTAAATGGGGGAGATCCAGACGATGTCAATGCCCAAATCCTTCAGATAATCCAGCTTGCTGATGATGCCCCGCAGATCTCCTATGCCGTCTCCATTGGTATCCCGGAAGCTTTTAGGGTAGATCTGATAGGCAACTTTGTCGTGCCACCATTTTCTTGTAATTGCCATGTTGGCACACCTCACTTTCAAAAAACGGATGTCATTGTGAGCCTGTGTGCGCACTGGCTCACAATGACAGTGGGATTTTTTTAGCCCTTAACAGCACCAGCAGCCACACCCTTGATGATGTGCTTCTGGGCGAACATGTAAACAACGATGATGGGGATGATGCTGAGCATGATGACTGCCATAGTGGCACCCAGGTCAACAGTGCCGTAGGAGCCCTTCAGATACTGGACATGGATGGGGATGGTCATGTACTTGGTACGGTCCAGAACCAGGTAGGGCAGCAGGTAGTCGTTCCATACCCACATCAGCTCCAGAATGCCCACGGAGATCAGAGTGGGCTTCAGCATGGGCAGGACAACGTTGAAGAAGGTACGCAGGGGGCCGCAGCCGTCGATGGCGGCAGCTTCCTCGATTTCCAGAGGCAGACCCTTCACGAAGCCGATGAACATGAAGATGGCAAGGCCCGCACCGAAGCCCAGATAGACGATGGGAATGGTCCAGGGGGTGTTCAGATTCAGCTGGTCAGCGGTGAAGGTCAGAGTGAACATGACCATCTGGAAGGGGACGATCATGGAGAACAGACACAGATAGTAGAAGATCTTGGAAATCACGCTGTTGACGCGGGCGATGTACCATGCGCTCATGGAACAGCACAGCAGAATCAGAATGACAGACACCACCGTAATGAACAGGGAGAAACCAACGGATTTCAGGAAGGGGTAGTTGCCGAAGGTCATGCCCTTGACATAGTTGGCCCAGCCTACAAAGGACTCGGAATTGGGCAGGGCAAAGGGATCCAGGTTGACGAAGGCATTTTCCTTGAAAGAGTTGATGACAACCTCAAAAATAGGAATCATCCAGATAATTGAGAGCACGGCAAAGACAACTGTCAGAACCTTGCTCAGAGGGGTATACTGTTCGATCTTTTTATTGGCCATTACTGTTCAACCTCCTTGCTTCCCGTTGCATATTGCTGGGCAATGGCCAGAACCGCCACCAGAATGAAGAAGATGACGGCCTTTGCCTGGGCAACACCATGCCAATTCTTGTTGATGTTGTAGGTGGAGTAGATGTTCAGCGCCAGCAGCTCGGTGACGTTGATCTTGGCCTTGTCCACGATGATGGAGGGCAGGCCGCCGGTCAGAGCCATATTCTGGTCGAACATCTTGAAGGAGTTGGTCAGGGTCAGG
>JAGBAI010000072.1 GCA_017939025.1 Oscillospiraceae bacterium | reverse complement strand
GCAGAAGTTGCATCCGCCCTTGCTATTGCTAATGCACAGGCTACCGCCGAAAAGGAAAAGGCTGTTGTTCAGGCAGAGGCAACCAGAGGCGCCAAGGAAGCAGAAATTGCTGCCAACACCCTCATTGCCCAGAAGGAAAACGAACTTGCCATCAAGAAGGCAGAGCTCCAGAAGGATGCCGATACCAAGAAGGCTATCGCCGACGCTTCCTACCAGATTCAGCAGGAAACTGAGCGTAAGACCATCGAAATTGCAACTGCAGAAGCAAACCTTGCCCGTCAGGAAAAGGCAATTCTCTTAAAGCAGAAGGAAGTTGAGCTCACCGAGCGTGCTCTCGAAGCGGAAGTTAAGAAGAAAGCAGAAGCTGAAAAGTATGCGGTTCAGCAGAAGGCAGAAGCAAGACTTTATGAAACCCAGAAGAATTCCGAAGCGCAGTTATTCGAGCGTCAGAAGAACGCCGAAGCTGAAAAGTACGAACAGGAACGTGCCGCAGAAGCTATGAAGGCTACCGCAGAAGCAAACAAGTTTGCTATGGAGCAGGAAGCAGAAGGTATCCGCAGCAAGGGTCTTGCAGAAGCGGAAGCAATCCGTGCAAAGGCTTTAGCAGAAGCAGAAGGTATCGAAAAGAAGGCCATCGCTATGAAGCAGATGGGCGAAGCTGCTGTGCTTGAAATGTACTTCAACGCTATGCCTGAAATCGCACGTAACATCGCCGAGCCTCTTACCAAGGTTGATAAGATCACTATGTACGGTGACGGCAACTCCGCAAAGCTTACCAAGGATATCATGACCACTCTTACCCAGGTAACCGATGGTTTAAAGGAATCCGCAGGTATTGACCTGCAGGCTGTGCTTTCCGGATTTGTTGGCGGAAAGTTAGCAGAAAGCAAGAACGAAGAAAAATAATAGCCTATAAAAAAACAGCAAGAGTTTCTTTTATAAGAGAAACTCTTGCTGTTTTCTTTCGTTCTTTCTTATATACCCGAAACTTTTATTTCGCCCTCCAAATGGATTTCATCTCACCCCAGAGGCGCTTTCTTGCGGTAAACAAGCCACGGAACATCCGGTGAATCACACAGAACGGCAGCATCCACTTGTGTTTTGCCAGCTGCGGATATAACACCAAATAGGTGGACTTGTCGGCAAACAGGCGCTTTCTTAAATAGGTCAGGCGGTTTGCCAGCGTAATTTCGTTTTTATCGCTCATCTTCTTTAAGGAATTCTCCACCAGACGCTCTGTAGTGCCGTAGGTGCCCGCAGAAATGCACAGGGCAAGAAGTTCCCGCTCGGCTTCGGTTAACGCCTCCAGCGGCGCCTCAGCCTCCCAGAAGGCAGGTTCAAACACTTTGCAGGCCAGAGAGTGCACGTTTTTCTCGTGCTCTGCCAAACCAAGCTTTGTCAGTTCCTGCTCGATATAACCCATGTCCATGTGGGGCTTTGTTTTCAGAAACACCACTACATCCATCAGGTTGCGCATGCCGTGACCGCCGCCGTTAAAGTGCTTGCTGGCGTGGGTGGTCATGTAAACATAAAAATCCTCGTCGGTAAACCGGTAGCGGCAGCTTGTGCCCTCCACAGGCACCAGACGCTCCTTTACGTCCTTGTAATACTCGGTCCAGACCGGGCTGGAGGCATCGCAAAACAGCGCGAAATGCATTTCAAAATTGTAAATCGGCTGCTTGTAATAATTGTCGTGGACACCGGCGGCAACCGGTTCATCCCCGGCCTCTTCCGGCGCAATATAATGGGCATCCTCGTAGCCCTTTGCCACCATAAAATCGTGGACCTTCTGCCGGAACGCCACGTCAAACAAAATGTCGTTGTCCGCCATTTCCCGCATGCCGGCCTGAGGGTACCACTCCTTCAGCAGGGTGCCCTTCAGCGGCATGTACCAAATGCCCTGCTGCTCCATAAAGGCTTCCAGACCCTTCCGCTCGATATCAAAAAGCAGGTTTTTGCGAATGGCTTTGTTATAGGCTTCCTTCCACTTTGCCAGGGCCTCCTGCGCCTCTGCCGGAGCCTGACCGGAGGCATCGAGCCACGCCTTCACGCCGTAGTAGGATACTGCCCGCATGGAATGCCACTTTGCCAGCCGGTAAATCCCCCGCAAATCCATGGCTGCCACCTGTTCTGCCGCCGGTGTTTTGCCCTGCAGGGCGCAGGCGGTCAGGTACAAAAGATGACTTCCGTTCTTCCATAACGCTTCACTTAACTCTTTCATTGCTCCGATGCTCCTTCCTGATTTCTTTTATGAGAAAGAATTTTCTGATTTTCAATTTCTAACTGCCAGTCGGCAAGCTGTAACGCCGCCGGACGATGGGTGACGGCGATGCAGGTGCAGTTTTTTAAGCTCCGAAGCCGCAACAGCACCTCCCGCTCCGTATCCTCATCCAGGGCAGAGGTTGCCTCGTCCAGAAGCAAAATTGGCGCTTTGCTTAAAATGGCACGGGCAATGGCAAGACGCTGTGCCTGCCCCTCCGACAGGCCCGCTCCGTTTTCCAAAAGCGGGGTTTCCAAGCCAAGGGGAAGCTGCGCCACATACTCCTCCATGCCGCTGAGGCTAACCGCCCGAGCAATTTCGTCCTCGGTGCTGTCCGGGTTTGCCAACAGCAGGTTTTCTCTTATGGTTCCGCTAAACAACAAATTCCCCTGAGGCACATAGGCAAATAAGCCGCCGGTACTGCGCCCGATGGCCTGCCGCCCGGAATCTAACTGCAAAAACAGTTCTCCCCGGTCCGGCTTGCAAACGCCCAATAATAGCTTTAACATGGTGCTTTTGCCGATGCCGGACGGTCCGGTAATGACGGCAAAGGCTCCCTTTGGCAAGTACAGGTCTGTTTCGGAAAGCACCTTGTCCCGGTTGTAGGAAAAGGAAAGCCCCTCCGCCTGTATGGCCTCCATTTGCTCATATAACGCCGTGGCATTCAGCCGTTCTTCCTCCGGCTGCCGCAGTGCCTCCAGCTCCATTAAGCGCTCCGCAGCCGCCACCATGGCCACATACTGCGGAAAGATGCCGGACAGGTTTACCATCGGCATTCGAAGCTGGGTCACCAGCTGGGTGACCGCCGTCAGCTCACCAAAGGACATGGTTCCCACAAGCAAGCCGCCGGCGCTCCATGCCAGAGCCGCAAAGCTCACCACGTAAGAAAACACGCTGACCCCGGTGTTTGCCGCCAGGGATACATTTTTCCGGACACGCTGGGCCTCAAAGCGGGTTGCCAGAAGCTTGTCTGCCCGCCGCTCCATTTCCTCTGCCGCACCCAGTGCCTGCACCACCAGAAGCTTTTCCAGCGCCTCCTGGAGGAAGCCGGTTACCTTGCCGTCGGCCTCGCTGACCCGCTTATGTAACTGCTTCATTTTCCGGCGAAGCAGAGCGGTTCCCGCCAGCATTACGGCGCCCAGCACAATAATTCCTGCGCCAAAGAACGGCTCCAGACCAATCAGTACAACAAGAGCCGCCACCAGACGGGTAAGCAGTGCCGCAAAGTTCGGAAAGGCAGACAGCACCCCGTCGTTTAGAATCCGGACATCGTTGTTTAACCGGTTTATCAGCTCTCCGCTGTGAAAAGCAGTTACCTCCGTATAGTCGCCACGCAGCAAAATTTGCAGCAGGTTTTTCTTAAAGCTGCGGTCCAGCTCCGCCGCCAGCCACTCCCGCAGATGACGCTGCAGGGCATAGGTGCCAATCAGGCCCACAATCAGGGCAAGCTGCACCAGACACGCCCGCAAAAACAGCTCCCTGCTGCCCGCCACGGCGCTGTCGATGACCTGCTTGGAACCCAACGCAAAAAAGACACCCAACAGCGCACCTGCCACATTGGATGCCATCAGTAACACTAATGCAGGTATCTTTTTCTTAATCTTTTGAAACACCCAGAAAACCGGTGATGCTGCTTTCATTTGAAACACCTCCGCAACAGGCGCTTTGCCCGTTTATACAGGATGCGCAGCGGGCGGGTAGGCCGCCAGAGACGGCAATAAAGGCGGTAGAGGGGGGAGGATACTTCTATCCTCTTTTCCCCACGCTTGAACGCCGAAACCACGCCTATCATTTGTTCCGGAACTATTTTTTCAAACTGTTCCGTGTTATCACCCAAACAGATGTAATAGTCTTCTTTTACTGCCACTATCCGGTGCATTACCAGCTGCCCGCTTTTTCTCTCATAGAGAGGCAAATCATAAGGTTTCAATTGCTCCGGCAGCGGAGACAATTCCACCGAATCCTTTTTCTGACGCAGCATCGGAAGCATACTGACACCGCGGAAAGGCAGATAACGGACCTTTTGCCCGGCTCCCAGCCTTTCCTTTATTAACGGTACCAGCTCGTCTCCATATATCATATATTCAGGCGAGGAATCCATTTTCTTTCACCTTCTGTACAAACTCTTCCACATACTCGGTAGCTTTTTCTTTGGATACATCATATTCCTTTAACATATCCTCTACCAGTTCGTCCAGTTCTGCTCCTTTTTCCAGACGCTCCCAAATAAAGCGTCCGGTATCGTTTAATTTTATCATCATGCTTAAGTCCAAATCTCCGCCGGTAGGAAGCACTACGGTCTGGCCGGAGATGGTTCGTAATACAAAGCCTTCTTTTAATTTCATAATTTTATCCTTTCATGCCTTCATAGGAAACCACAGCCGCCTGCGGGTCCATGTTGCAGCCCAGACGATACAGCGGTACCCTTTTTGTCAGTTTGTCCAAAATATCAAATAACAATACGGTTCCGTTTGGGGTTCCGGTGCGGAAGGACTGCTGCAACAGCATCGGAAGCGCCTCTGCCGCATCCACCGGATGAATGGTGTTTTGCTCTGCCCTCTCCAGAATGCAGATGGCCTTTAACGGAACCATCTTGTTGCAGCCAAGACCGTGCTTGCCGTTCCAAGGGGTGCCGCATACCAGCACCCCGTCGGAAGTAAGCTTTAACAGCGGTTTATCGTCGTTAATCATGACCGCCCGGTCTTTAAACACCTGCCGCCACAGCGCCGTGTGGGTGGACTTTCCCGTGCCGCTTTTAGCAGTGAATAAATACGCCACACCGTCCACCGCAATGGCTGAACCGTGAAACAGTAAGGTTTCCCGCTCCAACAGTTTTGCACAGATTTTCCGGTATACCGCCAGGGTTTCCAGATATTCATCGGAAAACTGCCGCACCGGAATGCCCTCCAGCAAGTCTTCTTTTGCGCTCTTTTCCCGCTCGAAGGTAATGTTCTCTGGGGAAATAGTTACGGAAAACTCTGGGACACCTTCGCACAGGTAGTCGCGGCAGAAGATGCGGGTGGTTTCAAATATTGAGTTGATTTCCACGCAGAAACCTGCGAGGGAGATGGTAAAGTTTCTCATTATATTCTGACGTCCTTTCAAATTCGGTTAGTTAAAATAAGCTTCCGAACTATCTCCGTATACCATCAGTTCCTGTAAGAGATTCTTAAACGCTTCATCACTTGATGATGCAAGTTTCTTGCATACGTAGGTTTCTATGCTATAAGCAATGGTATCACTTACCTCAACTCCGTTATACAATACTTTCACTTCCAGAACT
>JAGBAI010000071.1 GCA_017939025.1 Oscillospiraceae bacterium | reverse complement strand
GCTCGTAGGTCTCCTGATCCATGAAGTAGTACAGCTGACCATCGTTGTAGGAGTACTCCATCTTCTTTCTCTCAATGAAAGCAGTGGGGAACTTGGCAGAGGGGTTCAGGGAAGTTTCGGTCACGCCGCCGGTGATGACGTTGCGCATCTTCACACGAACGAAAGCAGCACCCTTACCGGGCTTGACGTGCTGGAACTCGATGACCTGCATAACCTTGCCGTCCATCTCAAAAGTGATACCATTACGAATATCGCCTGCAGAAATCATATCTTTATCCTCCTAAGAATGCCGTTCCAAGGGAACAGCGTTTGTATTACATAGCTTTAGCTCATATATTTTACCGCAAAACAGCAGAAAAAGCAAGAGCAAATTATGAAAAACTTACACAATAATGAGGTTTTTGGGACTCTTGGTGATGTTGATAGTGCCATCTTCGGTGATGATGGTCACGTCCTCGATGCGAACACCGAACTTGCCGGGCAGATAGATGCCAGGCTCGGCGGAGCAGACAGCACCCACAGGCATAGGATTGGGATTACCAGGGTTCACATTGGGGCCTTCGTGGATTTCCAGACCCAGGCTGTGGCCATAGCCGTGACCAAAGTATTCGCCGTAACCGGCATCAGTAATGACCTTCCGGGCCACCATGTCCACATCCTTGCCAATGACACCGGCCTTGGTGTAAGCGATGGCCGCGGTCTGGGCCTTCAGAACGGTCTCGTAAACTTCCTTCATCTCCTCAGTGGCATAGCCCACGGCCACGGTACGGGTCATGTCAGAGCAGTAGCCGTTATAGGAAGCGCCAAAGTCCATGGTGACAAAATCGCCTTCCTGAATGACGCGCTCACCGGCAACACCATGAGGCAGGCTGGTATTGGGGCCGGAAACCACAATGGGGTCAAAGGCCAGGCCTGTACCGCCGTTCTTGTACATGCAGTAAATCAGTTCTGCCTGTAATTCCAGTTCGGTCATGCCAGGCTTAATGCGGGTGATGACCTCTGCAAAAGCCTTGTCGGTGATTTCCTGAGCCTTCTTCATCAGATCCAGTTCCCAGTCCTCCTTGGAGCCACGGAAACCGGCGATCTTGGCGTTGTAAGGCACCAGCTTGGCATTCAGCTTCTCCTGATAGTCCATCAGCTCACCGGCAGTCAGATAGGCCTCTTCATAGCCCAGGGTGTGGATACCGAAATCTTCGATGGCATCGTTGATACGCTTAACAAAACCGGTAAACTGGTTAATCGGCAGAACCTCAAAATACTTCAGATTCTTTTCTGCGGACTCGATGTAGCGGCTGTCAGTAAAATAACGGCAGCCAGCCTTGCTGACAATGGCGACGCCCTCGGAGATGTCGAACTCCGCACCGTAGTGACGGCTGTAGCGGGAAGTCAGCAGCAGGCCGTCCACCTCATCGTTCAGGATACTCAGGTACTTGTCAATGTTTCTCATAGGTCAGATCCTCCTGTTTCTTGCAAAGAAAATAAAGGGCAGTTCCAGCACATGCCGTGCCTTCAGCCAGAAATTATGATTGTCAATGGCCTTCACCAAAATGGAAATAACCCCTGCGTTGTTGGCACCCAGAGTATCCGTGTAAATCTGGTCACCAACAAGAGCTGCCTGGGACGCGGGAATTGCGTATTTTTCCAGACATTCGTTGATACCCTTTGGGAAGGGCTTTTTCGCGTGGGTAATCACCTGCATATTCCGCTCCCGGCAGAATTTGGGAACCCGGTCGTTATGGCTGTTGGAGACGATGCACACTGCGATATCCGGCAGGTTATTCATTTCCTGAAGCCAGCGTTCCATTTCTTCTGTGGGGACGGTGGTGGTATAAGGCACGATGGTATTGTCAAAGTCCAGCATCAGCAGCCGGATATTGTGCTTTCTCAGAAGCTCCGGCGTGATGTCTGTGGTCTTCCGGGCCATCAGCTTCGGCAATAAGGAAAAGGGCATATTCTCCTCCCATTTTTCATAAGATACGGTATGATTATAACACGCAAAGGAGGATTTGTCCATGGCGGTTGTACCCTATCTTGCCATGACAGCAGCAGAAATCCAAAATTCCCCTGATCTTCCCTCTAAAATCGCCTGGATGGCCTGTCACTTTTCCGCTTACGGCAAGGCGCTGTCCAATCTTCCCCAGACCCTTCCGCCCGGGTCTGTGCTGATGGTGGACGACAGCACCCCCATTTACGGACATGATCCTGCGCTGATTGCGGAACAACTATGTACACTCACAGAAAATCTGGAATGTTCCGGAGTCCTTCTGGATTTCCAGCGGCCCGGAAATCCGGAAGCCGCAGTACTGGCTCAGCATCTTTCTGCAGCTCTCCCCTGCCCCATTGCCATTTCAGAGCAGTACGCCAAAGATATGCCTGCCCCCGTATTTCTCTCCCCGGCAGCGCCCTCTATGTTTTTAAAAGACCATCTATCCCCATGGGTAGGCCGGGATATCTGGCTGGATATCTCCCCGAGTCCAGAGCTTCTGTGCCTTACACCAACAGGTTGTGACTGCACATTACTGTCTCCCGGTGCTCAGATCCCAGAGACCGGGCTGTCGGACAAATCACTTCATTGCCATTACCACATCCGAACATCCCCTGGTCTGGCAGAATTCACCCTGTGGCGAACAAAGGAAGATCTGGAAGACCTCAGCAGGGAAGCTGAAACCATGGGCGTTGTTGGGCTTGTTGGACTATATCAGGAGTTGACGCAATGGTAAACACAGAAAAGGGGCTGCTGCAAAATTCCGCAGCAGCCTCTTTCAGACTATAGCAAAAACGATCCGCAGGGGCGATGTAGGCATCGCCCCTGTGATTTTGCATTTGTATTTTTTCAGCGCGCTTAAGAACGTTTCTTTTGGTGGATAGGCGTTCCTGCATCAGTCAACGCGCAGTTCCACACCGTTGATCAGGACAGCAGAAATCTCATCCACATTGATAATGCGGTTGAACATGTAGGAAATCTCATTTCCTTCCGGATCACCTACGTTGAATACATAATTCGCAGTATCATCCCCGCAAACCGTATATTCTGTACCATCAGTGAATTGGATCACGACACGATCCGGGGATGTACCCTCTTCAATTCCAATGTCCTTGCAGTGAAGCACCAGCGCAATTGGAGACAGAATTGCCTTCCCTCCTCCCAGTGCAATACTTTCCATTTCTTTCTGCGTATCTTCTGAAATTACAATTTGATCCGGGCAGACTGTAATCTCCTTCAATCGTTCATAGGCCTTAACTTCGTATCCAGCATCAATAATTTCGTCTCTGGTTCGGTTTTCTTCAAACCAGGGCCAATCTGCACCATAGTACGCCTTCTGGAATTCATAAATTTCCTCTTCCGGAATTTCTGCTCGCAGTTGCTGCTTGATTGCTTCCACATTCTGTTGGATTTCCTCCTGAGTAGTACTTGCCCACTGGGTAAAACCAATCACCAAATCTGTGTTTTCCGGATCCCGGAGTTGGTAATAGTAAGTTGCTGTCAGTTTCGTATTACTGCTTCTATCCCGCAGAATATAACTGTACCCATACTGTCCAAAGCCAATGATCTCGCCACTAGGGAACCAAACACTGCCGTCAGATTGTACTTCATAGGAAAGACCCTTTGGATTTTCAAGAGTATAAATTACAGCACCACATTTCGTTGCGGAATCATACAGGTTCGCGTCAATGGTAAGTATATATCCGTTCCACTGAATGTTCCGGCCCACGGCTTCCACCAAAGGTGCAGCTTCCTCTTCCACCACCTGTTCATCTGCCGGCACCCGGTCATAGGCAGGATCCAGATAAACGGAATCGGGTTTTTCCGGGTCTGTCCAGGTGGTAACATCCTTATGGTCATAGCCTGTATGATCACCAAAAATCGTCGTGATCATTTCCTGTGGGCTTTCAAAGATCAGGAAGCCGCCCACCGCGTAGGCGGTAACCGCCAGCATGCTGACAATAATTGCCGCTGTCAGACAATTTCGGAAAATACGCTTTCTTATACTTGAATGGTTCATCACATGTTTCTCCCTTTCGGTGACAAGGGAGGCATTGGAAACCTGCATTTCCGTCCGGGCAAGACGGCATTCTTCCACCTGTCCGATGGCCAGGAACAGATCTTCCCGTTTCATACAAAATACCCCTCCTGTGTCAAATACTGTTTCAGCTTCATCCGGGTGCGGGAGACGGCCCGCTGGACAGCTGACGGCTTCATGCCGTAGCGCCGGGCAATGGCAGTGTATTCTTCCACGAAGAAATACCGCCGCAGAAACAAGTCCTGCTCCCGAATGGAAAGGGTATCAAGAAACGCACGAATGGTTCTGGCCAGTTCCTGTCTGTGGATCCTGTCCTCCACACTTTTGTGGGACGCAATGCACCCCTCCAGTTCCTCCAGCACCAGCGGCAGTTCCCCGCCGCCCCGCTTTTCAGCGTTATACTTCCTCCAGCGGGAAAATGCCAGATTGCGGGTTATCTTTGCCAGAAACATTTTGAGCACATCGGGCCGCCTGGGCGGTATGCTCGTCCAGGTCTTCAGATATGTATCACTGACCGTCTCCTCCGCGTCCTCCCGGTTTTGCAGGATCGTATTGGCAAGAGAGAAGCAGTAACCGCCATATTTCCGGTCCGTCTCTGCCACCGCCTGCTCATCGCGCTGAAAATAGAGATTCAGGATCTCCTCATCGTTCATCTTGATTCCCCCTTATTGTCGAAAGGCCTTTCTACTTTATAAGACGCAAAGAAACTTCTGTTCAGACACAGTTTCAGAAAAAATGACGCAAAAACCGCCGTGCAGCTGCACGGCGGTTTTGAGCACTATTCAAGAGGGACTATTAGTAGAACTTTCTCTTGTTCTTACGGGCAGCTTCAGACTTCTGCTTACGCTTCAGGCTGGGGCTGACGTAATGCTCGCGCTTCTTGACTTCGGCAATAACGCCCTCCTTGGCGCAGCTACGCTTAAAGCGACGCAGAGCGCTCTCCAGAGATTCGTTTTCCTTGACGCGAATTTCAGACATTGTTTTCCCTCCCTCCGATGGCATCCGGCTAAATCCAGGATGCGTTCAGGGCCTATCAGTAGGCTTGAATATTATATCCGTTCTTTCCCCAAATGTCAATAAGGAAATCGATATTTTTACAAAAATATTTGTAGAAGAAATGTCATTGCGAACCAGTGTCCCCACCGGCTCGCAATGACAGCCGAATTACTTCACGATCAGATTGACCAGCTTGTTCTTGACCACGATGGTCTTGCGGATTTCGCCGCCGTTCTTGGCCAGGAAGTTTGCGATTCTTTCATTGGCCAGGACGTTCTGAACAACGGTGTCATTGTCCAGATCGGCATCCATAACTACGGTACCGCGCATCTTGCCGTTGACCTGAACAGCAATGGTCACCTCGGCATCCTTGCACTTGGCCTCATCATAAGTGGGCCAGGGCTCGTAGGCGATGGTGCTGTCATGGCCCAGCAGCTGCCACAGTTCTTCGCCCACATGGGGAGTGATGCAGGAGAGCATCTTGATGAAGCCCTCAGCATATTCTCTGGGACAGGTGCCGTTCTTGTAAACATCGTTGACAAAGACCATCATCTGGGCAATGGCAGTGTTGAAACCCAGAGTCTCAAAGTCAGAGGTAACCTTCTTGACAGTCTTGTGGTAAATCTTGGTCAGCTTGCCATCATCGGTGTCGGTGATCTTTTCGGGCTCGGAGAAGAAGTTCCAGACGCGCTTGATGAACTTGTGGGCACCTTCCACGCCGGTGGCGCTCCAGGGCTTGGAAACCTCCAGGGGGCCCATGAACATTTCGTACAGACGCAGAGTATCGGCGCCGTAATCCCGGACGATATCGGAGGGATTGACCACGAATTCGGGGAAGCGCTTGCCCATCTTGATACCGTTCTCACCCAGGATCATACCCTGATGAACCAGCTTCTTGAAGGGTTCCTTCACGGGAGAAATACCCTCATCGTACAGGAAACGGTTCCAGATACGGGAGTACATCAGATGACCCACAGCATGCTCGGGGCCGCCGATATACAGGTCAACAGGCAGCCAGTGCTTCAGCAGTTCGGGGTCGCACAGAGCCTTGTCGTTCTTGGGATCGATGTAGCGCATGAAGTACCAGGAAGAACCGGCGCTGCCGGGCATGGTAGAAGTTTCTCTCAGGCCCTTGATGCCATTGTTGTCATAATGCTTCCATTCCTCGGCATTTTCCAGAGGTGCCTTGCCGCCGCGGCCCTGGTAATCTTCCAGCTCGGGCAGAATCAGAGGCAGTTCGCTATCTGGCAGGAACACCGTTTCGCCGTCCTCGGTGTAGACACAGGGAACCGGCTCGCCCCAGTAGCGCTGACGGGCGAAGATCCACTCACGGAAGTGGTAATTGTTCTTTCTTCTGGCAACGCCTGCGTTCTCCAGCTTAACGGTGATGGCTTCCTTGGCCTCTTCCACGGTCAGACCGGTAAACTCTTCGGAGTTGATCAGCTTGCAGCCCTTACCCAGGTAATCCTGTTTCTCAAAGGCGCATTCGGAAACATCGCGGCCCTCAATGACCTGAATCATGGGGATATTGTGGGCAACAGCATACTCAAAGTCACGCTGGTCATGGCTGGGAACAGCCATAACAGCACCGGTGCCGTAGTTGCCCAGAACGAAATCACCGATGAACACAGGCACTTCCTTGCCGTTGACAGGATTGACGGCATACACACCCTTCAGAGGGCAGCCGGTTTTGGTCTTGGTGGCATCGGTGCGGTCGATTTCGCTCATGGCAGCAGCAGCCTTGATGTAAGCTTCCACTTCCTCGCGATTCTCAACGCGGTCCATGAGGCCCTGGACGATCTTGCCGTCGGGAGCCAGAACCATGAAGGTAATGCCGTAGATGGTTTCGATGCAGGTGGTGTAGATGGAGAATTCGCCGCCACCCACCAGCTTGAAGTCGACTTCAACGCCGGTGGACTTGCCGATCCAGTTGCGCTGCATATCCTTGGTGGATTCGGGCCAGTCGATCTCGTTCAGGCCTTCCAGCAGCTTCTCTGCGAAAGCAGGCTGGTCGATGACCCACTGCATCATCATGCGCTTCTCAACAGGATAGCCGCCGCGCTCGGACTTTCCGTCGATAACTTCATCGTTGGCCAGAACAGTACCCAGAGCCTCACACCAGTTGACAGGCATCTCGATGCGCTTGGCATAGCCCTTTTCCCACAGCTTCTTAAAGATCCACTGGGTCCACTTGTAGAAGTCGGGATCGGAGGTAGCAATGACCTTAGACCAGTCATAGTCGAAGCCCAGCTCCTTCAGCTGATTGGAGAAGGTTTCGATGTTCTTCTGGGTAAAGCCATTGGGATGGTTACCGGTAGAAACAGCATACTGCTCTGCGGGCAGACCGAAGGAGTCATAACCCATAGGATGCAGCACGTTATAGCCCTGCATACGCTTCATGCGGGACATGATATCGGTAGCGGTATAGCCCTCAGGATGGCCGGCATGCAGACCCACGCCGGAGGGATACGGGAACATATCCAGAGCGTAATACTTGGGCTTGGAGAAGTCCCAGACATCCGTATGGAAGGTATCGTTTTCCTCCCAGTACTTGTGCCATTTGGCCTCAATGGCAGAAAAATCGTAGTTCATTTTCAAAACCTCTATTCGACGCTTCCCTTTTCAAACACGGAAGCTTAATTTTCTTCAATAATGATGTCGCTGATGTCAACACTCTCAGCGTCTGCCCACAGCCGCTCCAGAGAGTAGAACTCCCGGGCCTCCTCGGTGAACACATGGACAACGATGGTGCCGTAGTCCAGCAGTTCCCAGCTGTTGCCCCGGTGGCCCTCACGGCCCAGCATGGGCTCACCCAGCTGTTCCAGAGTATACTCGGCATAGTCGCACAGGGTGCGGACATGGGTGTTGGAGGTACCGGTGCAGATCAGGAAGTAGTCGGCCAGAGAACTGACCTTATCGATCTTTAAAAGCTTGATGTTCATGCCCTTCTTCTCGTCCAGGGCTTTGGTAACGGAATAGGCGATTTCCTTGGGAGATAACATAGGATCTTTCCTTTCTATTGTAATCTATTGCAGCGTTCGTAGGGGCCGATGCCCACATCGGCCCAAACCACAGTACCACTGCGGTACCGAAGGGCCGATGTGGGCATCGGCCCCTACGATTGGGTTATACAAATTCTATCGATTGAGCCAGGCAAGGGCTTCCCGGGATTCGGGGCTGACTTCATTTCCCTGCCGCTTTAGATGCTCCAGCGTCATTTCCAGTCCCAGCTTCAGCGCCGCGTCCATATCGGTAAAGGCCAGATGCCGCAGATTTTCCACCCCGGGGAAGTTCCGGCAGGGTTCCATGTAATCTGCCACATAAATGATCTTTTCCAGCAGATTCATATCCGCCTTGCCGGTGGTATGGCACTCAATGGCATCCACCACCGCTTTATTCTCTCCAAAAATCCGCTCCGCAACCAAACTGCCGGTCAGAGCATGGAGGGTTTTGGGATAACGGCGGGAAAAATCACTGAGTATTTTACCATAGGCCTCACACAATGTCAATTGCAGGGGGCCGTCGATAGCTTTTGTAATATCGTGGAGGATTCCGGCCCGGGCAGCATCGGTCACATCGGCACCCCAGTGCTTTGCCAGTTCCACTGCCGTATCCCGGCAGCCTAAAACGTGGGCCACCCGGTTGGGGTTCAGAAGAGAAATGACGATCTTCTCCAGCTCCTCCATAGGAAGGTTCTTCCAGGGAGCCCGGGTATCGTAAAGGCGGTGTTCCCGGATGTAATCCAGCACACCATCCGGAAGCATTTCTCCGGCACAGCGGAAGGCCAGCAGACGGCGCATCTGGGTGGAGGAAATGTTGATGATGTCATTCTTCACCAACTCTACGCCGGCCCCCTTGGCTTCCATTTCTGCTTTTTTCGCTTCAATGGCCGCTTTCTCGCCCTTTTCACCCCGGTAAAAAACGCCCAATGAGGCATTCTCCAGAATGATTTCGGGATTTTTCCAGCTATGGAAGGACAGGAAGATATCGGTACCCATGAGCAGCACCAGCTGCGCTTCCGGGTAAACCTCTTTTAAATGCAGGATCGTTTCAAAGGTATAGCTGACCCCTTCCCGGTTCAATTCCAGATCAGATACTTCGATCTTTTCCTGCCCGGCAAAGGCAATACGAATCATATCCAGCCGCTGCTGGGGTGTGGCGGAGTTTCCGGGCATTTCCTTGTGGGGTGCAATCCGGTCCGGGATCACCAGCAGCTTGTCCAACTTCAGCGCTTCCACCGACTGGATCGCTGCCTGGATATGACCAACGTGGGGTGGGTTAAAGGTTCCGCCGTAAATGCCGATTCGTTCCATAGTACCCTCCTTTTTTCAGTGGACAGTGTACAATTGACAGTTGACAGTTTGATTTAACGAATTGTCAACTGTCAACTTTCAACGGTCAACTGATCAATCTTCTCCCCGCAGCTGCTTTTCCCTGCTGCGCTCGATAGCCCGTTCTACAGCCAGTTCCTTGAAGTAGGCGTTGCGCTGCTCCCGAACCTTTCTGGCAGCTGCCCGTCTTGCACGGGCACCCTTGCCAACGGGGTCGGCCTTACTCTTAGGGGTCTCCTTCCGCTTGGCCCGGCCGGTCTGATTCCGGGCCTCCTGGCACTTTTCAGAGAAACGCCAGATGACGAACTTATTGCCCACACAGGCAATTCCCTCCGCGCCGGTGCCCTCGCAAAGGGCATCTGATACTTCTCTTGCGCTCATCAGAGCAGCTTCCAGCACCTTACCCTTCACCAGTTCCCGGGCCGTCAGCAGCCGGTCTGCTTCGGCAATGACAGCCTCCGTAACGCCGTCCTTACCCACCATCAGAGTGGTTTCCAGAGAATTGGCCTGGGCACGGAACTCTGCCCGCTGTTTACTTGTCAGCATAGCCTGCCTCCTTTAATTTATCATAAAATACCTTCAATGCGTTTGCCCGGTGGGAGACCTGATTTTTTTCCTCGCTGCTCAGCTCGGCTGTGGTCTTGCCCAAGGGGGGATAGTAGAAAATGGGGTCATAGCCGAAGCCGTTTTCGCCCCGGGCTTCCCGGGTCAGCTCGCCATGGATCTCCCCCCGGGCCTGAATGGTCTTTCCGTCCGGAGTCACCATGGTGATAACACAGACGAACTGAGCCTGACGCTGACCATCGGGCACATGCTCTGTATTTTTCAGCAGCAGAAGCAGCCTTCCCCAGTCATCCAGTGAATCGTCGAAGCCGTACCGGGCGGAGTAAATGCCCGGCTCTCCGTTCAGTGCGTCCACCGCAATGCCGGAATCATCCGCCAATGCAGGCAGGCCGGTGGCCTTCATCACAGCTTCCGCCTTGAGGAAGGAATTCTCCTCAAAGGTAGTACCGGTTTCTTCCACATCAATATCCACACCCAGTTCGGACTGCAGTACCAGATCAAAGCCGAATTTTTCCGTAATCTGGCTGATTTCCACCAGCTTATGCTTATTTTTGCTTGCCAATACGACTTTCATATCAGATCAGTGCCTCCACAAATTTCCTCGGCTGGAACACCATCAGATCATCTTCCTTTTCGCCCACACCCACATACTTCACAGGGATCTGCAGAGCATCGGCCACCGCAATGACGATACCACCCTTGGCAGTACCATCCAGCTTGGTCAGGGCAATGGCAGTAACGCCGGCAATTTCTTTGAAGGTTTTTGCCTGGATCAGACCATTCTGGCCCGTGGTTCCATCCAGAACCAGCAGCACTTCCTTCGCTGCGTTCGGCAGTTCCCGGTTTACAATACGGCTGATCTTATTCAATTCGTTCATCAGATTGGCCTTGTTATGAAGACGTCCGGCGGTGTCAATGATGATCACATCCACATCCTTGGCCCGGGCAGACTGGATGCCGTCATAGACAACGGAAGCCGGATCTGCGCCCTCATTCTGCCGGACAATGGAAGCGCCGCTGCGCTCTGCCCAGATTTCCAGCTGATCGGCAGCTGCAGCGCGGAAAGTGTCCGCTGCCACCAGCAGCACCTTTTTGCCTGCCTCCACCTGCTGCTTGGCAATTTTGCCGATGGTGGTAGTCTTGCCCACACCATTGACTCCGATGACCAGGATCACACTGGGCTTGGTGCTGAGATTCAGCTCCGGATCACCCACATTCAGCATTGCAGTCAGAATGTCCTTCAGCGCTTCCTTGGCATCCGCCACAGTCTTGATATTGGTGTTATTGACCCGCTGGCGCAGCTTGGTCACAGCTTTGAAGGCAGTGTCCATACCCAGATCCGCCAGGATCAGGCTTTCCTCCAGTTCGTCGTAAAAGTCCTCATCGATCTCACTGGCCATAAAAACGGTACCCAGAGAGTCGCTGAGGGCTTCTCTGGTCTTGGTCAAGCCAGCTTTGATTTTATCAAAAAATCCCATAATTACTCCTTCCTTAAGTAGCTCCCCTTAAAGAGGCGCTGTTGCCGGAGGTGACTGAGGGAGCTCCCCCTCTGCCCCTTCGGGGACACCTTCCCCAAAAAGGGAAGGATATTTTATTCCACAATGCCCAGATATTCTTCCATCTGATTTAAGTCCAGCCGCAGCAGTTTGCTGACACCCTGCTCCTGCATGGTTACACCATAGAGCACATCGGAAGCCTCCATCGTGCCCCGGCGGTGGGTGATAACAATAAACTGGGTCTTTTTGCTCAAATTGTGCAGGTAATTTGCAAACCGTTCCACATTCCGGTCATCCAACGCCGCATCGATCTCATCGAGGATGCAGAAGGGTGTGGGCCGGACTTTCAGAATCGCAAAGTACAGCGCCGTTGCCACGAAGGCTTTCTCGCCGCCAGACAACAGCGTGATGGTCTTAACCTGCTTTCCGGGGGGCTGAACCCGAATCTCAATGCCGCAGGTCAGGGGATTCTCCGGATCCTCCAGAATCAGCTGGCCCTTACCGCCACCGAACATTTCTTCAAAGGTCTGTCCGAAATAGTGATCAATCTTATTGAATTCCGCCACAAAGATGGTGGTCATTTCCGTAGTGATATTACGGATAATGCTCTCCAGCTCCCGCTTGGAATTGAGCACATCGTCCCGCTGTTCCGCCAGGTAGGAATACCTTTCATTGACCCGGGCGTATTCCTCAATGGCACCTAAGTTGGGCGTGCCCAGGGCAGCAATCTTTCGTTTCAGCTCCGCTGCATGGCGGTTGCCTGCAGTACTGCTTTCCATCTCCACCCGGAACTCTCCGGCAGTACCAGGGGTCAGGGAGTAGGTATCCCACAGCTTGTCAATAATCTGCCGTTCTTCCATAGAAGTGGTGACCTTCTTCTGCTCCAGCAGGGAACAAGCCCGTTCCATGGTGATGATATCCTTATTTTTCTCCTGAGCCTCCCGTTCCGCGCGGGTCTTGGAGGCCTCTGCCTCTGCCCGGCTTTCCATGGTAGCTTGCATTTTGGTTCCCATTTCGGCACTCTGTACGTCGTTTTCCTGCTGACGGATCCGCAGCGCCTCAATCTCATCATTTAATCGCAGGGTATCCGTCCGGATCGCATCCATCAGTGCCAGCTTCTTCTCCCGGTCACCTGCCATAGCACTGCTTAAACTGCGCAAATCCTCAATATGCGCCAACGCTGTGGCACGCTCCGCATCCAGCGCCGCTTCCTCTGTTTTCAGTGCCGTCATCTGCTCAGTTATGTCGGCATTGGCCTGGGCTGCTTCACTCTGGGAGCCTTCCAGCGTCTGTAATGTCAGCCGGGTCTGCTCCAACTGCTGGGTATAGACCTGGATTTTTGCCTGCTGGGCAGCATATCGCTCCCGGTCAGATCGATCCCGCTCCTGAAGTGCATCCTTTTCCCGCTGGGCAGAGGCTTCCGCCTCCACGATAGCACTCAACAGAATCTCATACTGCTTTTGTACACCATCCAGCCGCAGCACCTGATCCTCCGCTTCCCGAAGCTGATCCCGGGCAGCATTCATCTGGAATTCCACCTGGTCACACTGGCGCTGGGCCTCCTGCAAATCTGCTTCGGTAATGAGACGGTCCTGCTGTAATTTCTTTTCCTGGGCCGCCAGCTTTTCCAGTTCATTGGCCCGGGAAAGAATGCCTGCATCTTTATTGACGGAGCCGCCGGTCATGGAACCGCCAGGATTCATGACCTGACCATCCAATGTAACAATTTTAAAGCGGCTGCGGTATTTCTGAGACATGTTGATTGCCGCATCCATATCGGTCACAATCACCGTGCGGCCCAGCAAATTTTCTACAATGCCCCGATACTGATTTTCGCAGCTGACCAGTTGAGAGGCAATGCCCACAAAGCCCCGGCAGTTTTCCAGGCCATTTTCCTGCAAGCTGCGTCCCTGGATATTGTTCAGCGGCAGGAAGGTAGCACGGCCGCCGCCTGTGCGCTTCAAATAAGAAATGGCTGCCTTGCCATCTGCTTCACTGTTCACAACGATCTGCTGCATAGCAGCACCTAAAGCGATCTCAATGGCAATGGCATATTCATCCCCGGTTCGGATCAGACGGGATACTGGGCCATGAATGTTCCGCAAGGCACCTCTCTGGGTCTCCTGCATGACCATGCGGACGGCCTTGTTATAGCTTTCAAAATCCCGCTCCATAGCCCGGAATACCCGGAGCTTTGCAGTAATGGAATCCAGCTTCTGATTCTGCTCCCGCAGCGTCTGCTGCAAAGCATCCCGGCGCTTGAGCCGGGTTTCCAAACGAAGGGTATAGCCGGAAATGGTGTTATTGGCTGCAGTTACATTATCCCTGGCCTGACGCAGCTCTTTCCGGCTGGCATCCAGGTTTGTCTGAGCCTCATGGTGCCTGGCCGCACCGGAGGAGAGGTCGCTGCTCAGCTGTTCCAGACGCTGCCGGGTCTGCACCATGCTTTCTTCCAGGCCACGGACATCTGCCTTCCGGCCCGCAAGATCTGCTGTCAGGGAGGATTCCGTTCCCCGCAGCTCCAGGTACTGTTTGGTAATACCCTGGGCGTTGGCTGTCATGGTTGCCAGTTCCTGCTGCAATGTAACCAGAATCTGCCGTTTCTCTTCCAGCGCCCCTTCAATTTCTCCAATGCGAAGCTTTGCCTGTTCAATTTGGGCAGAGACACCACCGCTGCGGTCCTCCTGCCCCTTCAATTCTTCTTCGATCCGGGAGAGGTTTGCGTTATTATTGTCCACATTGCCCTGAAGCACAGCCATCTGGCCCTCCAGCTGCTGGTGTGTAGCAGAAAGCATATTGACCTTTACACGAACTGTTTCCAGTTCTCCGTCCCTGATCCGAAGCAGCTCGCCCATTTGCTCTGCCTGGCGATACAGGTTGTCCAGTTCATCATGGGCCTGCTGCAGCACGAAAGAAGCGGAGGCGTAATCTTCCTCTGCCTTTTTGGCATCAGCGGAAAGCTTCTCCAGATTGTCCAGCCAAAGCGTCACTTCCACGCCCTTCAGCGCATCCTTCAGTTCCAGATAACGCTTTGCTTTTTCCGACTGAACTTTCAGCGGTTCCAGCTGCAGCTCCAGCTCAGAAACCTTGTCGCCAATACGCAGTAGGTTATCCTCCGTTTGAGCCAGCTTCCGCTCTGTCTCTTCCTTCCGGTGACGGTATTTGGAAATACCCGCAGCTTCTTCAAAGATCTCCCGGCGGTCACCGCTTTTCAAGGAAAGAATCTCATCGATCCTGCCCTGTCCAATATTGGAATAGCCCTCCTTGCCCAGGCCGGTGTCCATGAACAGCTCATGGATGTCCCGCAAACGGGCAGACTGCTTGTTGATATAAAATTCACCGTCACCAGAGCGGTAGAACCGCCGGGTGACCATTACCTCGTCAGCATCATAAGCCAGGGCCCTGTCCGTATTGTCCAAAGTCAGCGTCGCTTCCGCAAAACCCACAGCGCTGCGCTTCTGGGTTCCTCCGAAGATCACATCCTCCATTTTTGCGCCCCGGAGCATTTTGGAACTCTGCTCACCCATGACCCAGAGAATGGCATCAGAAATGTTGGACTTTCCGGATCCGTTCGGCCCGACGATGGCAGTGATATCATCGCCAAACCGGATCAGTGTTTTATCCGGAAAGGACTTGAAGCCCTGCAATTGCAGTGATTTTAAGTACACGAAAAAACCTCTTGTCAAAAGATAATAATTCAATTTATTATATGCGAATATTGCAAAAAAAGCAAGGGTTTCTTTCTTCTATAGCACAAAAAGCGGTGCCCATTCTGCAACAATGGGCACCGCTGTGAGATTCCTGTTTACTTTTTGATTTTGTCAATAACCTTTTGTCCAATCCGTTTTGCAAGGTTTTTCATCGTCAGCGTCTCGGAGTCCACAAACCGCGACAGCAAATCATCACAGTTTTTAGGACTGTATACCCTGCTTCGGCGATAGGCCTTGTCCAACGGTTGGTCAAAAATGTTGCGTACAAAGGCATGAAGCTGCTCTTCCAGCCGTTCCGGATAGTCCGGATCCACCAGAATAGGCTGGCGAAGCATCTCCAGATACTTCGCGTCATCCTGATCCAGTTCCTTGATTTTCTCAATGGCTGCCTCAAAAGAAGGATAATCCGCCACATTGATAAAGGCATCCTTGTTGAAAATCTCCGATGCCGTATGGCTGCCATAATACACAGGGATGGTATCGCTGAAGAAGGCATCCATCAGCTTTTCCGTCACAAAGCCGTAATGGAGGGTACTTTCAAAACATAGGGTAAATTTGCATTTTCTCTGTAAAATGGCCTTGCTGTCATCCAGCCAGTTTACCGTCTCACCATTTGGCATATTATTCAGATATGTTCCGGCAGACTCCACCCGCTTATACTTGCACAATTCCTTAAAAAAGTCGCCCCGGATATTGAACTCCGATTCATGGCTGGAAATAAAATTGGCGAAAAGTGTTTTTTCCTTTAGAATATCCGCCGGGTAATTCCGATCCTTATTGACCAGCTTTGTCCAGTGATCCCGGGGCCAGACACAGGGTGGCAATTGGAAATGGCGGTCACCAAAGGTAATGGGATAGGGGCTGATGGCATAGTCAATCAAATTAAAATCCGGAATAAAGTTTTCACCGGAATACAGGATCCGCACCTGAGGTTTTCCACAATACTCAAAAGGCTTTTCATACGAGACATCACAGATCAGATAATCCGGATCATCTGATATCTGCACATCGTATCCATTGATTTTCAACAGATCGTAGATCAGATTCTGCTCCTTGTTATAATAGTCTGAAATACAGGCGTAATTCAATTTGATGGTTTTCATTTTCTGAGCCTCCCCTGTTTTCCGGTTGAGATCCGTTCTGCAAGGGAAGATCATGTTCCGGTTACGGAACATGAAAAAGGGTTCCCTTTTTCGCAAAATTGAAACTTATCCGAATTCGCTTGATTTGTCACTCGAATTTGGATTATATTATAGCATATATCTTCATACCGTGCAAGCAAAAGATACGTTTCCCGAAGTTGCACGGAGTTGACGCATAAATGTAAATGCGTTATAATAGCATCGGTATCAAAAAGAATCATAAAGGATTATTGCTATGGAAGAAAACAAAAAACATCCGCCTCTTTTATTAGAGACTGTTTCCAAATGGCTTGTCCGCAGCTTCCGGATTTGGAAGATGCCCTTTCTCACATCTTTGATCTGGGGTATGCTTGCCTATATGTTTGCTTTCACCAACAAGTTGATTAACCATGATGAAGCCGGTCAGCTTTTTGGAAAAGGTGCCACTGTCGATTCCGGTCGCTGGGGCCTGGGTTTCCTGGATACCATTTTCCCCAATGTGTCCATGCCCTGGATCTATGGTGTAATCACAGTGGTGCTCATTGCCATTTCTATCTGTCTGATCCTTCACCTGTTCTCCATTCGCAGCCGTGTTCTGCAGGTTCTGCTGTCTGGATCCATCATGGTATTCCCCTCTTTGATTGGTGTCTTTGGTTATATGTTCACCAGCAGCAGCTATGGACTTTCCTTTCTTCTGGCAGTTGTGGCCGTATGGCTGGTTTGCAGGGATAATAAGTGGTTGCTGCTGCCGGCCCTGTGCTGCATGGTGGCATCTGTCAGCATTTACCAGTCCTATATTTCCATATCTGCCAGCCTGCTGGTGCTGGTGCTGATCCAGAGGCTGCTGTATGATGAAGAACCCTTGGCTGTATTGAAGCAAGGGATTGTATATGTACTGTTCCTGATTCTCAGTCTCGGCGCTTATTATCTTGCTACGCAGGTGGTTCTGGTAATCAGGGATGTTTCCTTTAATGATTACGCATCTGACAGCATCTCATTCAGTTTGAACCATATTCTGGAAGGAATTCATTTGGCTTATCTTAACTTCCTTCGTTTCTTTTCCTTGGCATATCACAGTCTGATACCCACCACTTTTTCCTGCAAGCTTCACGTACTTCTCATTGTTTCCATAGCCATTCTGTTGATTCTGTGGGCAAATAAGCAGAAAGAACCTTTTGTTTTCCGTTTTTTGCTGCTTCTGGTACTGATCGGAATTTTGCC
The DNA here is from genome assembly GCA_017939025.1 of Oscillospiraceae bacterium. The sequence continues at coordinate 54,926 of JAGBAI010000071.1, read as the reverse complement.
GCTGGCAATTAACTGCATGTATCTGATCACTTCCGAAAGCTCCATCCATACCCTCGTGCTGTACAGCTTTGTCGCGGTATATATTCTGGCTGCGATGCTCATGGAATACTGGATGCAGGAAGCCTGTTTTGGAAAGCTGCCGGAGCTGCTGCGGCGGTTGACTTTGGATGGTATGGCACTGGCTCTGTCTATCATCATTTTTATCAACGTTTATACTGCCAACACCGCATATCTGGCACTTCATCTGCGTTACGAAAACGCCTATTCCTTCTATACCGCCCTTACCGCTCAGATCCGTCAGATGCCGGAATTCCAGGAAGATACCAAAATCGCTGTAATCGGCGACTGGCAATCTCCTGCATTTTATGGGGATCACATGGAATTTACCGAATATCTGGTTGGTGTGAAGGGATTCCTGCCCAGTTCGTATTCCGCCAATTCCTTTATGGAATACTATATCGGTTTCCCTGCTGAATTTGTTTCTGCGGAAGAAGCAAACGCAATCCGTCAGTCAGATGAATTCCGGAATATGAGTATCTATCCCTACTACGGCTGCATGGATGTAATCGACGATGTGATCGTGGTAAAGCTCTCTGAATAAACGAACATCCACCGGTTTTCACCGGTGGATGTTTTTTATACGAAATAATCCGCAGGATCGGTTTCCTCTTTCCGGGCATCACATTGCTGTGCCCGGATTCTGTTTGGTGTCAGATACAATTTCATAAGTCGCATCCACAGATACCGTGGTGGGATGGTGCTTCCCTTCTCCCGGAAATAGGATTTCAGATGATTTTTGAGAATTCGGATACTCTCCTCCGTCATGCCGTAATTTTCTGACAGATACCAGATCGTATCCAAATAGTTTTCGTTAAATGCCCGGCGCAGTTCCGGAAAAACAGCTAAAACCTTTGCCCGCCGTTTAACAGTGCTGTCCAGACAATCCATCAGCCGCTGATTTGCCGCTTCAGGGCGGCTCATCACACTGCTGCGGCGTTTGCGGTAGTTGTAAACGATCCGCTCATCGCAGAGGATCCTGCACTCGCGCAGGAATCCCTGATATGTAAAGTATTCGTCGTCGATCTTATGTCCTTCTTCAAAGAATACACCGTCAAATAAGCTGCGCTTATAGAGCTTGTTCCACAGAAGCGGGCAGGACCAGTCCTTGGTAAAGCGTACCAGATACTCCCGGCTGCTTACCTGCGTACTGCCACGGTTGGACATGCAGTCTTCACTGCGTCCGGGCCAGACTTCCCGGAAATTGAAATGGGCCGCATCCGCACCGCTTTCCCGCAAAGCCGACAACATATAGCCATACACGTTAGGCTCCAGATAGTCATCGCTGTCCACAAAACTCAAATATTCGCCGGTGGCAATCCGCAGTCCGGCATTTTTTGCTGCCGCGGCACCGGCGTTTTTCTGGTGGATCACTGTAATCCGGTGGTCTTCAGAGGCATAGCGGTCGCAAATGGTACCGGAATCATCGGTAGAACCGTCGTCAATCAGGATCACCTCCAAATTCCGGTGATCCTGTGACAGCACACTGTCCAGGCACACAGGCAGATAAGCCGCCACATTGTAAACCGGAATGATGACCGAAATTTTGTCCTTCATAGCTACCTCACTTTGCTGACCAGCCACCACAGGATCCTACAGGGATAGGCTGCTTCATAGGCCCAGTGGATCTGTCTGTAGCCCGCCGGACATCCGCACTCCCTTCTCAGACGGATCGCAGTGCGAAGCTTCTTCCGCAACTGAGAACAGTAAGCACTTTCCGCCTGATTCAGCTGTTCATAAACAGCATACAGATATCCTTCTGCAACCTTTTTCTGCATCCGTTCCTTTTTGTAAAGGCGAGCAAACGCAATCTGCTGTTCCATTGCCTCCAGCACATCCATTCTTCGAGGATTCCAGGCGGAACGGGTTATACCATTGGGATTCTGAAAATACGCATACAGCCCCGCAGATACCACTGCAACTGTACCAGCCCGGTACAATGCCCTGTATGTAGTAAATTCATCCTCATGGAGTTTTCCCACCGGATAGCGAAGTTTTTCGAACAAGGATCTATTATATAGCTTACCGCAGGCTGCCGGTATAGCATTGCCGAATTCGCCGCAGTAATAGTCATCCGTCTGCATGTATCGGACTTTCCTTTCAAAATTTTTCGGAATAGGGATACCTGTAGTATGATAAAAATTACAGGCACTAACCAGACAGCGATTCTTCTCAGCTGCTTCCAGCAACTCTTTCAAAAAGTCCGGATGCACCCAGTCATCGCTGTCCACAAAGCTCAGCCACTGGCTGTCACTGTTGGCAGACACATAATCAATGCCTGTGTTCCGGGCCGCTGACAATCCCCCATTCTCCTGGTGAATCACATGAACACGGCTGTCCTGTTGGGCATAGCAGTCACAGATCTCACCACAGCGGTCAGGGCTGCCGTCATCCACCAAAATCAGTTCAAAATCCCCATATGTCTGGGACAGAATGCTGTCCACACAACGGCGCAGAAAGGGCTCCACTTTATATACGGGAACGATCACACTGATTTTCGCCATTTTACCCCTCCTGTGTGTCCTTACTGCCGTTTCAGCAGCGCTTTGACTCTTTCATAACCCTTTTCACCAAGGATGGCTGTACCTATGCGGACACGCAGATTACTGCGCTGTTCATAACGAAGCCGTTCCTTTTCCTTCCGCAGGAATTCCCGCTCCGCTTCTGTGTGCCAGCTGGCAGCAAACCAGTGGATCACCACGGTCTTCCGGGTACGTTTCAGCTTTTCCGTATCATAATCCACAGGGCAGAAATATTCTCTGGGATATACCGCCAGACCATCAATCACCTGGTATTGGTCATTCATCTGGAGTCCCCGTTCCCTGCAAAGGCGACTCAGAATCTCCACATTGGTGGTGATATCTTCGGTGCCGTCGGGCAGCAGGAATTGTGCTGTATCATAATGGGCAAGGAACGCCAGAAATAGCGAAAATCCCGGCTGGCAGGCCAGCAGCCCCGTCTGCACCCGGTCAATACTTTCAAAACCGGCAAATGCCTCGTGCTTTAAATAAGGATCCAGAGGTTTCACCACTTCCACATCCGTATCCATATACACGCCACCAAATTCTGTCAGCGCCCGCAGCCGCACATAGTCGGTCACAAAGGCCCAGCGGCCCGCCTCATAAGCCTGGTGTACATACACGGGAGCCGTGGAAAGGTCAAAGTTCCCCTCGTTCCATTCCATGATTTCATAATCCGGGCAGTATTTTTTCCAACTTGCAATACATTTTTCTGCCAGAGGAGGTTTCGGCTTGCCGCCGAACCAGCAATAATGGATAATCTTCGGAATACTCATGGCTGACCTCCTTGTCCTGTAAGCCTGCGCACTCTGCGCAGAATTCCCGCCAAAGGCCAATAATAGCGCATCCACTCCGGATGGGCAGCATCCAGCAGCTTTTCAAATTGCTGCTGATTCATTTTCAGCTTATTTCTCCGGAAATACTGGCGGGTATCGACGTAAATCTGCTTCGCCAGCTCCGGACGACGCAGGTCACTGCGAACACCGTAACAGCTTTCCGCCGCAGCGTCGGCATAACGGTCTGCAAAACGGCTCTGCATTTTGCAGTAGCCAATGGATCCATAAAAGCCGGTAATGCTTTCCAGTGCCCAGAGGTAATCCAGCTTTTTTAAACTGAAGCTGCTCTTCGTGGTACTGCTATCATTGGTTCTGTAATAATACAGCTGCTGCTGCGTGGACGCCAGTGACCCCGCCTGGCAAATCCACCGGCTGACCGCTTCATTGTCTTCAAATACACGGCCTTCCGTAAAGGGATATCCCTCCACGATTTCCCGGCGCACGAGCTTGGTACAAGCTACCCAACCGGGATATTCTTCCCGGTCATACAGCTGCACCAAAGCATCTTCTGCCATAGACAGCTTTTGAAATTCCGGTTCCCGTGCCCGGAAGAAATCCACCGGCATGGTACTTCCCTCCACAAACCGACACATACTGATGGGTACTCCCATTTCCATAGCCCCGTTGTAAAGCAGCTCCAAATACTGCGGATGGATCACATCATCACTGTCCACAAAGCTGATCCACTGTCCCCGGGCAATGGTCATGGCATGGTTCCGGGCCGCCGCCTGCCCCTGATTCTCCTGCTGCAGGAAACAAATCCGGGGATCTTTCTGAAGATATTCCTGACAGATGGCGGCACAATTATCCGGGCTGCCGTCGTCCACAAGGATCAGTTCAAAATCAGAAAAGGTCTGGGCCAAAATGCTTTCAATACATTCTGCCAGAAACCGTTCCGCCTTATAAACCGGAACGATCACACTGATCATTGCCACGGCATTTCCCTCCCCTTAATGCTTTCTCCAGCGCTTGCGCCACCCGGCATATTTCCAATGCTCCAGATATAGCCGGTACAGCTTTGTCCATACCGGATAGCTGCTGTAAAGCGCCTCATAATCAACATAAAAATCAATACACCCGGCCTTCCAGGCCCGGGGAATGAATTCCCGGCTGCGTTTTTCCATGAAGCGGATCTCTTTCGTCAGCTCTGCCGCATTGGGAGCCGTTTTGGCCGCCTCCAGATATTCCAGAATCCGCTCATAATACGCCCGAATCCGGAACTGAACCAATTCACAATCCCCCATTTTTTCAAAATAGGCGATCTGCTGCTCATAAGCCTCCCAGGCGTCCAGACGCTTGGGAACCCAGGCCTTTTTGGAAATTCCCGCAGTGTTGATAAAATACGCATACAGCGGTGCCGGGATCACAGCCAGTGTTTTATTGGCAAAAAGCAGCTTGTAGGTCAGAAATTCATCTTCAATATACTTTCCTTCCGGATAGCGCTTTCCTTCGAAAATATCCCGGCGGTAAAGTTTTCCCCAGCAAACGGTAGCATTGACAAAATGCTCCATATAGAATTCCTTGGGTGTCCAGGCAACTGGGGCCAGTGTCTCCGGAAGGATCACAGGATCCTCACCTGTGGTCTGCTGGTATCCACAGATACCAATACCGGAATCCAGTTCCACCGCCGCACGGTGCAGCCGTTCCAGCGTCTGGGGATGGATCCAGTCATCATTGTCATGGAAGAAGATCCAGCCGCTGTCGCTGTTTTCATAGACCCAGTCCAAGCCCGTATTCCGGGCCGCGCAGACACCGGCATTTTGCTTGTGGATCACACGCACCCGGTTGTCCTTCGCCGCGTAGTCATCGCAGATCTGTCCGCAATTGTCTGGGCTGCCATCATCCACCAGGATCAGCTCCAGATCCTGGAAGGTCTGATTCAGAATTCCTTCAATACAGCGGGGCAGATACTGGGGCATTTTGTATACCGCCACGATCACACTGATCTGGGCCATAGAGATTCCTCCATTATTCTTCCTGCATCATCTCCAGGAACATATCCTCGATTTCCTTAACCATGCGCTTTCCGTCAAAGAAGGCACTGCGTTTTTCAGCACCGGCCTTTGCTTTGGCATAAAGCGCGTTATCGGTCAGCATCCGCCGGATGCCTTCCATCAGACTTTCGTTGTCATTTTCTGTGATCAGTCCGCACATTTCGTCGCCAAAGACTTCCCCGATAGAAGGCACCGCCGATACCATGGGAACACCAAGGCTCAGTGCCTCCATGGAAATCACAGGAAGCCCTTCAATAAAGGAAGAAGAAACCACGAATTTGCTCTGCTTCATATATGGATAGGGATTGGACTGATAACCTGCCAGAATCACACTGTCCTGAACGCCCAGCGCATTCACCAGCCGCCGCAGGAAATCCCGGTCCGGGCCATCACCTACGATCACCAGATTGTGACGAATCCCTTCGTCCAGCAGACGTTTATGGATCACCAGCAACCGAACAAAACCCTTGTCCTCGCACAGCCGGCCCACAGCACAAATCAAAGGCACATCTGTAGGCAAATCAACCGGCTGCTGGGCAAGCTCCCGGACATGATCGCTGTCAATGGGATTGTAATGCAGTTCCACACCCTTATGCACGCTGTTAATCTCGTGGAAATGCTCCAAGGCTGCCCGGGAAACACAGACAATCCGGTGGTATCGCTTCAGCAGGTCTTTTTTGTCCTCTGCCTCTTCCCTATAGACCGGATCTGTACCGGGATCTCCATGGATATATTTCACATTTCGGGTATTCTTTGCAAAAGGAAGCCGGTCATAGTCCCAGGTAGAGTTGGATACCACAATATCCACGCCTTCCGGGAAGATCACATCCAGCAAGCCCTCACCCTCGTTCTTGTAAGCCTGAGCAATACGGTGCTTCTTAACCAGGTTGCCCAGCTTTTTAACGGGATTCTTCGTGGGAATTCGGCAGGAAAAATCGTAGTAAACCGGAACTTTTCCGTAAAACCGGCTGTCCCATTCGCCGCCGGGACACTGCAGATACAAAGAAACGTCAAATTTTTCCTTGTCCATCAGATTGATCAGATCATACAATGCCTGTTCAGCGCCGCCGCACACCATTTTATAGTGCACAAATACGACCTTTACCTTCTTCATCCGTCTCACTCCTTTTTCAGTTCAGAGGCGTTACTTCCGCATCCGGGAACCGGACATGGCCCCAGGTAGTGGGGTTCCAAATGATGTCTTCATTCTGCTGCACCTCAAAGAAGCAGGCTGGCAGAAGCAGTTCCTGATCATAGCTTTCACCCACATCGTCTATTTCAAACAGCACCATATCCACCCGGTATTTGCCGTTGGTCAGACCTTCCGGCAGGAAATCCACCAGATAATCCTTCTCCTCTCCGGCGCCAATGGAGCCCAGAGAAACATTAGGCATGGTTCCCACAGGCGTGTCATCGCTGTATCGAAGCTCAATGCGCAGATGAAGATCCTCATACGCTCTCTTTGATGCCACCCGGATCTTCAGCTTCAGATGCTCACCGGATTTATACATAGCAAGATCCTTACCCATCATTTTCAGATAGGTGATCTGTACATCTCCATTGGTATAGGGCGAGCGGGTCTTGCAATTTCTCAAATCGAATTCCGTCTGCCCCTCCGACCATTCACTGTGGGCAGCACTCATATAGAGCTCGATAGCCTCATCCACATCACCCTCAAAAATGATCCTGCCCTTGTCCAGAACAATACAACGGTCGCAGAGGGTGCGGATGGTATTCATATTATGGCTGACATACAGGACGGTTCTGCCATCCATTTTTGCGGCAGAGCGCATTTTCTCCAGACATTTTTTCTGGAAAGCCATATCACCCACAGCCAAAACTTCATCCATGATCATGATTTCACTGTCCAGATGGGCCGCCACGGAGAAGGCCAGCTTGACAAACATACCGCTGGAATAACGCTTGACAGGGGTATCGATGAAATCCCGAACCTCAGAGAATTCAATGATATCCTCCATTTTGGCATCGATCTCCGCCCGAGTCATGCCTAAGATTGCACCGTTCATATAGACATTTTCCCGGCCGGTCATTTCGCCGTTAAATCCGGTGCCCACTTCCAGCATAGAGGCAATACGGCCATAGAGGTCGATCTCACCTTCGGTGGGTGCCGTAACCCGGCACAGAAGCTTCAGCATGGTGCTTTTACCCGCACCATTGCCGCCGATAATGCCCAGAGCCTCACCTTTGTACACCGTCAGATCAATACCGTTCAGGGCCATGAAGGTCTTGCCTACCAGCCGCTGATCCGTGCCGATGATAGAGTTGGGATCTTCTCTGCCATGGATCCGGGCCCACCAGCTCTGCAGGTCTGCCGTCAATGTTCCTCCGCCGATCTGACCCAGCTTATATTTCTTTTTCACGCCGGACAGGCGGATGGCAATTTCTCTGTTATCCTGATTCTGCATACTTCCGCCCTCCTTACACCGTATCCATAAAGGTCCGCTCGACCTTGTTGAAGATCATAATACCCAGCACCGCCACCGCCAGAGTCACAGCCCAGGACAGTCCATAGAAACCCGGATGGAACATTCCCTTTCCCAGTACCGCATAGCGGATCAGCTCAACGGAGGTGGTCACAGGATTGCACAGCAGGATGGTTCGCATCCACCCCTCCGTCAGCGTGGACATGGGATACACAATAGGTGTCAAATACATCCACAAGGACATGCCGAAGCCCACCAGAACTGTCAGATCACGGTACTTGGTGGTCATGCTGGAAATAATAATACCGAAGCCCATACCCAGAATACCCAGATGAATCAGTTCCACCGGAATTAAGATCCAGGCAGTCCAGTTGGGACTGACCTGCCCCTTAATCAGGAAATACACCATAAAGATCAGCACCAGGAGCATCTGGATACCGAAGCGGACGATGGAAGAAAAGACATTGGAAATGGGCGTGGTCAATCTCGGGAAATAGACCTTGCCAAAGACATCCGCATTTGCTGTAAAGGTATTGGCGTTGTTGGTCAGGCAGGTATTGAAAAAGTTCCAAATCGCATTGCTGGTCAGATAGAACAGCAGCATGGGAATACCATCTGTCTCAATGCCGGCAATGCCGCCAAAGACGAAGGCCTGGACAATGGAGCTGAACAAAGGGGTCAGAAAGATCCAGGCAGGGCCCAGAATGGTCTGCTTATAGGATACCACAAAGCTACGCTTGGTGAACAGAAAAATCAGATCCCGGTACCGCCAGACTTCCTTTAAATTCAGATCCAGCCAGCGGTGCTTGGCGGATATATGGGTATGATAGGTAGGTGTATTTTCTGCCATAGGATTACCTCTTCTTTTTTATAATTTGTACGGCACTGTGGAGCCACAGCATGGGATCCACCAGCCACCGGGGCATTGCGATAAACTGTGCGATCTGATCCCTGGTACAGCGTGTTCTGGCATCGGTAGCAAAGCCATACCACATTCCCAGAATTGCCATTGGGGAATAATGAAGGAATTTTGCCTTTTCCCGGAAGAAAATACCCGTTCCCTGGGGATTTTCCAAAAACAGCCGGTAACCTGCATTGGTCAGACCATCTTCCTTGTATTCATAAATCCAGATAATATCATTGTAATATCGGATCCGGTACCCATCCGCGGCCATCCGGTTCCAGGTAACCGCTTCGGTCATGAATTTTTCACCGGGGCAATCCGGATAGAGATATTGACGGTGGATGTCCGTATAAAAGGCAATGGCCCGTTCACCATCCACACATCCGTAGCGATCGAAGGCATTTCCGTCAAAGAACGCCCCGGGCAGAGGCGTATTGGGGGTAACTCCCGGTGCCGTACCCAGATTTCCGGCCACAGCGCAGTATTTCTGATCCTTCGGCAACTCTGATTCCCATAAAAGGATCTTTTCAATGGCATCCTCGGTCAGATAGTCGTCAGAATCCACATTGAAGAACAGTCTGCCTTCCGCTTTTTCCAATCCGAAATTAATCGCCCGGCATTTTCCACCGTTTTCTTTTTTATAGTAGCGGATGGGAAAAGGGTTGCCTTCCGCTGTCCATTTTGCAAAGAGGGCCTCGGTGTCGTCAGAAGAACCATCATCCACAACCAGCCACTCAAAGTCCATGCAGCTCTGGCGCTGTAAAGACCGGTAAAGATTTTCAATAATATAGCCTCGGTTATACGTTGGGGTAAAAACCGTTATATTCATGTTCTCTCCTTATGTCAGCACATGGATCTTGATGAGAAAATTCAGCAGTTTTGCCGCCACTGTGAGGTTTCCCTGGGCCAGGCACAGCAGTATTTGCCGCATTCTGCTCTGCTCCGGGCCGATGACCAGACCTTCCGTCTGTACCATGGTTTCCCGGATCAGATTCTTTGCCTCCCGCAATTCCTCCCCTTTCAGAGACCGCAGACTCTCCTGCATAACAAACAGGCATGTCATAACCAGATCTTCCTTAGCAAGGTTTTCCAGCTGGGGAAGGCGCTCTTTCAAATAGGCAAGGCGCTGTTTCTTGGCATCCAGACTCTGGACACGCTTTACACTGAAGCGGCCGTGCATGATGCTGTCTGGCTGCTGCCGGTAGGCATAACCTACAAACTCCGAACAAACCAGCCGTTCCGCCTTCGCCAGGAGCTGCCAGGTAAAATATTCATCGTCAATTTTTGTACCCACCGGGAACCGGATTCCCTCCGCCACGGGGCGCCGGTAAAGTTTGTTCCAGATGATCTGCCGGAAATGTTCATCCCGGATGTGCAAAGCCATGGCCTCCTGCCGGGAGTAAAACACAGGCTCCCGGCTGCCGCCGCCCAGTACCGCTTCATTGTCAAATGTATCCACATAACCACACTCGGCAATGTCTGCCCCCTGCTGCAATAAGCTGTACAAATGCGTATACAGTTCCGGGTGGACATAATCATCACTGTCCACAAAAGCCAGCAGCTCGCCCCGGGCAATCTCCAGTGCCGCATTCCGGGCCGCGCCACCGCCCTGGTTTTCCTGGTGGATCACTTTGATCCGGCTGTCCCGTTCTGCCCAGGCATCGCAAATGGCACCGCTGCCGTCAGGGGAACCGTCCTCCACCAGCAGGATCTCCAAATTACCATAAGTCTGCGCCGTCAGAGACGCCAAACACTTGTCCAGATAGGCTTCCACCTTATATACGGGGACAATGATGCTGAGCAGAGGCAGTTGGTTCATAGCGTTCTCCTTCAATCAGTGCTGTTCTTCCTTCTGGAACAGCTTCACATACAGCCCATAGGCAATGTGGAACAACCAGGGTGCATAATATACCAGATTTACCAGAATCCGGTTCCGCAGTGACAGCAGATGGCAATAAGGCTTTTGTTCCAGCAATAATTTTCGAACCCGTTTCCGATAATGGGCATACTGTTTCCGATCCTTCCGGACATCCAGCACCGCATAATTAAACAACATATTCCGCATCAGTGACTGGCGCACATCGTCGCGCATTTCTTCACCGCATCTCTCCAACAGGATCTGACGAACCCGGATGGGGTCAAAGAAATATTTCTCCGTCTGCTCACTATAGGAGGCAGAACCCGGACGGAGGATGTAGTGGTAAGGGCATACGCCTTCAAAGATGGCACTTCTTGCCTTTCCGAAGAGATAATAGTTCATCATCAAATCTTCGTTATACTTAATGCTGGTATCCATCCAACATTCCACACCTTCAAACAGATGCCGCCGGTAGAGCTTGGTACACAGGCTGAGACTGACCTCATTATTGTCCAGCAGATCCCGCAGCCCCATCCGGCGATCCTGGTGACGAAATACGCCGGTATTGTGGACAAATTCGATGCGCTCACCCGGGAAATGGATCTGATGGCCGCAGTGTGCAATATCCGCGTCATGTTCCAGCGCGATCTCCAGCAGCCGGGCATACATCTGGGGCTCCACATAGTCGTCGCCATCCATAAAAGCCACCCAATCACCGGTTGCTTCTGCCGCACCCCGGAGACGGGCTGAGGTCACACCGCCATTTTCTTTTTGGATATAACGAATATTTGGGTATTCTTCTGTATAGGCCTTCATAACGGAGGCCGTATTGTCTGTAGAACCATCGTCCACCACAATGATCTCCAGATCCGGATGGGTCTGGGCCAGCAGACTTTCCAGGGAACGGCTTATCCACTGGGCCACATTATAAGCAGGGATCACAACGGAAATTTTCTGTGTGCTCATAGTATCCCTTCTTCTCCTTTATAAACAGCGCAGTAACTGCGCGCCATGTGCTCTGCAGAAAAGCGTTGGCTTTCCTGCTTTGCCTTTCGGCCCAGGCATTCCCGCAAGGCTTCGTCCCGGCTCAGACGGATCACAGCTTCCGCAATCCGTTCCGGTTCGGAGCTGACCAGCAGCCCGCTTTCCTCGTTCGTCAGCATATCCGGCACACCACCCACAGCAGAGGCCACAATGGGAAGTCCCGTACCCATGGCTTCAATGATGGTCATGGGCATACCCTCAAATTTGGATGGCAGCAGGAACACATCCGCCTGATGCAGGTGTGGATACACATTATCCCGGCTGCCCAGAAAACTGACCGCCTCCAAAACACCCAATTCCTCAGCAAAGCGTTCCATTTCTTTCCGAAGCACACCATCTCCAATCAGTTCCAGATGGCTCTCGGGAATTTCCCTGCGAATCAGGGAGAAAGCTTCCAGCAGTCCCTTATGGTTTTTCTGTTCATTAAACCGGCCAATATGCAATAGCTGTAATCCATCCCTGTGATAATGCAGCTTTGGAATACAGTGGGACAAATCGGTTCCATTGTAGATCACCGGTATGTTCTTCCCGTCAATTCCGTAAAAGGATACAATACTGCGCTTTACCTCCGGGCTTAAGGCCACCGGCACAGACCATCCCAACCGGAAGTAAGTGCCATTGATGATCTTTTGCAGCCTGCCTTCCGCTTCCTTATCCGCCACATTATGCACAGTGTGGACACAGCGGCGAATTCCCTTCAGCCGGGCCGCAGCTGCTGCGTATTTAATCACATCCAGATGGGTATGCACTACATCCGGCTTTTCTGTTCCCATGATCCTTGCCAGCTTGGGGATCATGGTTAGATCCAGCCCCAGTTTCTTATCCAGATACAGGATCTTAACACCGGATTGCTCCATCCGTTCTGAAATTGGGGTACGTTCATTGTATAAGCTGACCACCGTTACCTGGTGGCCCAGACTGAGCAGCGCATAGACCAGACTTTCGCACATAGTCTCCGCGCCACCGAAGCAAAAATAGGGGATCACCTGTAAAATCTTCATAGGAGTTCCTCAACGATAGCAGGCTGCAATGGCCTCCTGATATTTCTCTTCATCATTGATCCGGGCAAAGATCGCTTTCCCCTTTTCAGAAAGGCTTGCCCGATGGAATGAATCGTTCATGATTTTCAGCAGCTTTTCCGCCATAACCGCATCGTCATCGGTCAGATACCCGCTGACACCGTCCTGCACAATATCCTTCATGCCGTCAGAAGGGGTGCTGACCACCGGTGTACCCAAAGCCATCGCTTCCAGCGCACACATAGGTGTTCCTTCCCAGCGGGAGGTCAGGATCATGGCTTTGCTGTCATGGACCATTTTGATGGGATTGGACTGAAAGCCCAGGAAGTGAACGTTATTCTGGAGATCCAGCTCCGCACAGAGGTTCTGAACCTCCTCCAAAAGCTCACCGGTGCCAACGATAGCCACATTCAGATCCGGCTTCTGTTCCTTCAGCCGGGCACACAGCCGCATCAGACGCTGGGGATCCTTCTGGTAGGTCAGACGGCCCACATAGATCATATCGTAGTCATAGGTATTTTCGTCCGCAGCTTTTTTGGCAAAAATCTGCTCCGTATCGATGATATTGTAAAGGACACTGCTCTTTTTGGCAAAGAACTTATGGAAGGCATACCCTTCAAAAGAGCTGTTGGACACCCAGAGAATATGCTTTGCCTTAAATCCTGCCAGCAGATATGCTACCGTTTTGGGGGATAAGCCACGGGCATCGTAGGCATTGTTGTGGATGTGGGAAACCAGCGGGATTTTTCCACAGCACAGAGCTGAGAAAAAGCTGGCCCGCATATCATGAGCATGGATCAGATCCGGTTTTTGCTCTCGGATTACCCTGCCCAGCTCTTTTGTGCTCATGGTTTCCATAGGAAGATAGGTTACTCCCTGCTCTTCCAGCATCTGCCGGACAATATCACTGTCCGGGCTGCAATAGACCATTTCCATACCTTCCACACCGCGGAAGGATTTGATGATCTGACAGACTACCTTCTCCGCGCCGGAGTAAATTCTGGAATTGAGAACGTGCATGATTTTCATGGAATGGTTCTCCTTTATCTGTTCAGAAATTCTCTTCTGTTTCGTTCTGCCTGGGCTGAAGGCCGTACTTTTCAGCCACCTGATGCCGTCGCTGCGCTGCATCAGCGGCAGCCTCCCGCATGTTCCGGCTTTCCATACCGTATGTCTCTTTCAGCTGGGTATAATACTGTAAAACATCTTCCAGCTGCGTGAAAAATTCTTCTGTTAAACCGCCCATGTTATGGGGATGCCACCACAGATGGAAGGTCAACCCCTCTTTTGCTGCGTGGAGCATTTGCTTTTTGATCCGCCGTACCTTCAGCCCCTCCAGCATATGCCGGGAATGGGATACAGCCTTAAAAGCCCGGGAGCCGGTAAGGTTCCAGATTCCATCCTCACTGGCAGGGATATAGCCTCCCTGCCCTGTCAGCGGCAGGTACGCATCCATCAGCCGCAGCAGGCGCATCAGAGGACGGATCCTGATTTTCTTGTGGATCCAATCATTTTCCTCATCCCGGTAGGCGGTAAAGCCGCACTTTCTTAAAACTTCCGTATATTCCGGCTCACACTGGTTCCGGGGAAGAACAACACTGGTCAGATCATAGCCCTTGGCCGCAGCGATAGCCTTGGCCGCACGGATATCTGCTTCAAACTGGGCAACGGTCTGTCCCTTTTCCCGGCAATAGTAGTGGCAGAAGGTATGACTGCCAATTTCCTGTCCGGGAGTCTCTGCCACCATGCGGATCAGACTGGGGCCATAAAAGCAGGGTGCTTCCTTCTCATTATTTCCAATGTTTTCAAACTGTCCATAAGCATCCAGCCTTTGGTCAGAATAGGAAGGCCGCAGTTTTTCTTCCGGGAAATACTGCCGCAGATCCTCATAATCCTCTCCAAACAGGAAACCTACTGTGGCCCAGGTGGCATGGATGCCGTATTTCCGGAACAGCTCCAGCAGACGAGGGATCGCCGATTTTCCTGTCAGCACATTATCCCCATATTCTTCCAGTGTGCTGCAATCCAGCATACCCCAAAACAGTTCAAAATCCAGGGATACGACCAATTGTCCCTTCACATCCGCCACCTCCTTATGGTTATACGCTCAGATAAATCTCTTTCATCTGAGCATGGACATTTTCTTCTTCATACAGGTTAGCCTTCTCCGCCGCACCGGCTCCCAGAGCCTGCCGCAGATTGGGATTTTGGTACAGCTCCAAAATATGCTCAGCCAGCGCCTCTGGGGTATTCTCCGTAAAGCGGCCCGAAACGCCGTCTTCAATCAGATCCACATTTCCACGGATCCTGGTGCAGACAATGCTCATACCGCTGCTCATAGCCTCCATCAGCGCCACAGACAGGCCTTCCCGGAACGAGACAAAGGCAAACATGTCACTGCATCTGTACAACTCCGGCGCATCGTTCCGATAGCCAAGAAAGTGCACATGATCGGAAATTCCCATTTCCCTGGCGCTTTGCTCCAGACTCTCCCACATTTCTCCCCTACCCACGATCAGATAATGGATACGGGAGAATTCTTCCCGTTTTTTCAAGCTTTCCAAAGCTTTCAGAACGGTGATATGGTTTTTATTCGGGGTCATCTCCGCCACAGTCAGAACCAGGAAATCCTCTTCCCCGAAACCAAGACTCCGGCGTTTTGCCTGCCGGTCGAGAGGCATCCGGAACCGTTCCGTTTTAATGCCCACTCCGGGTACATATTCAATGCGTTTTGCATGGATCTTCTTCTGCGCAAAGGCGTAATCTTCCTTGTTAATGGTGATCAGCACATCTGTCAGCGGTGCCAGCAGCCATTCTGCCGGATAAAAGGCCAGCCAGTTGATCAGTGGTGCACCCTTGAAGAAATGGAAGCCATGGGCAGTGTAGATAACCTTCGTTTCCTTTTTCCGGGCCACTCTGGCTGCCAGCCGGGTCAGCATAGCGCCCACAGGGGTATGGCAATGGATGATGTCATAATTACCTTTGTCGATGACATCTTTCAGCATCCGGTAGGCTTTCAGATTGCCGCTTTTCCAAGGCATCCGTTCAAAAGGGATATCGTAATAGTTGTCGCAATAGGGGATCTGGCAGTCAGCAGGATCTTCATAATCATTCCGGGAAGCCACTGCCGTTTCCCACCCCATTTCCTGAAACATCTTCAGAAAAGGAATATGAAACTGCATCATATGGGTTTTGACCACAGTGGCCACAAACAGAACCTTCTTCTTTCCCATAGGGCATACTCCTCATCTTGTCACAGCATACAAAAATGGACATAAATCCAACGGTATTATACACCATTTCCCAGTTGATTGCAACACAAATAAAAACAGAGGCCAGGCAAATCACCGACCTCTGTAAATATCAAATCAGAACTTTTCTCTTTTTGATTTCCCGCAGCTCCACGATACCGATACAGGCACCCATGGCCCAGCGGAGAAGCCCTCTGTCTTCATTCAGATACACCACTGCCATAACCGCCAGGAAAGCGAGTCCGTACTTCGCCCACAGTCCCATAGGGAACGGGTAATCCCCTTTCCCAAGGATAAAGCGGGTATACACATGATGCAGCATCAGCTGCAAACCATGGGACAGCATGGTAGCCAGTGCCGCACCGGCCATACCAATGGCGTTGATCAGCACATAGTTCAGTACCACATTCACCAGCGAACAGGAAATGGTCACTGCTGCCACTACCTTGGTCTTCTTGTGGTAATATTCATAGTTCACCGGGAAAGTGCACAGGAAGTTGAGGTAATAGCTGCACACAAACAGCGGGATCAGCATGGTGCTGTCCCAATACTCCTTTGGGCCGTAAATGTGATATACCTCCGGTGCCAGCAGGATAAAGCCGCAGGCAAGAACCGTAAACAGCTCCAGAAAATTGCGGGTCTTGTCCATCATTGCTTCCCGTTTTCCCTGCTTCATCTCGTCAAAGAAGAAGGGGCACCAGGTCCGGTTCAGCGCACCGAAAATGATGAACAGGAAATTGCCGAACTGCCAGGCAAGACCATATCGGCCTGCCTCGCCGTCACCAAGCATGTAGCGCAGCATCATCAGATCGCTCTGGCTCAGAAGCAAATCTGATAAATTATGAAATACCGCCGGGATCGCCAGGGCAATACAGAATTTCCAGTATGCTTTATGATAAAGCTTTTTGCCCTGCCGCAGGATCAAAAAGCAGGCAGGGATGCCCACCGCACCGTAGGTTGCGGAAATTGCCAGAATCCGGCCAAAGTACCGGCTTTCATAAGGCAAAGGCAGGATCAGCAGCAGCGACAGCACCAGCGTCACGATGGTAACCACCAGAGAAATGACCATGTTCCTGCCGGCCTTGAATTCGTAGGTATATTTGGTACTGAGGAAATTGACACAGTAAGTACCAAAGGCCTGCAAAAGCAGCAGAAGGATCAGCACCGGTTCCAGCAGCAGCAGATCAGACAGTGGGCCAATAAACAGAAGCACCACTGTGCTGCATACCAGGAACACCACCATGGAAAGGCCCATGGTTGCTGACTGATACTGCCGCTGTGCATCCTCGGGGTACTCCACCCGGGCATTGACCAGTGTACCTTCTGTCTGAAGGGTAAACAGGATTGCAGCCACACTGACCCAGATGTTGTAGCTCTTTAAGATACCGAACCCGCTGTCACCCAGAATCCGGGAAAACAACGGTGCAGTAATAAGAGAAATGCCATTGAGCAATACAACACTGAGAATATTAAAAAATGCAACTCGATTTTGTCGTTTCATAATCACTCTCTATGAAAAATGGGACGAAGGTGCCGGTACAGGCCAAGGTTCAACAAAATATTGGTGATCTTTTCCTTTTTCCCAAAGTAAGGACTTTTCACAATAAATCCTGTATGTTTTTTCAGTTCCGCGCGGGCATGACGATACTCCTCGGCAAATTGCTTCCGCACTTCTCCCTCTGCCTGCTCCAGAAGCAGCAGGATGTGGGACAGGGAGCGTACCCGCAGATACCGGGCCTGGGGCTCCACAGCAGGACAATGCGCACAGACATAAGAATAGATTTCCTCCGTATGTCGGGAAAAATGGAAGGTCTTATCTGTAATCTCTTCTGCCGTGCTGATGGTGATGCTGCCCGCCCGGTGGTAATAATTGTAGAAAGGCCGGTCTGAAAGGGCTGCCCGCCGGGCTTCCAGCACGATCTTGTAGGTGACCGCCACGTCCTCGCAGACCTTCCCCTCCGGATACCGGAACGTTTCCAGCAAGCTTCGGTGGTAGATCTTGTCGCAGGCACTGGAATCAAATCCCTGCCACATAAACATTCTGCGCAAAAATTCCTCTGCGGTCAGAACCTCTTCCTTCTCCGGACAAAGGCCCAGAGTCTTTACCCCGGTTTCACCATTCACATCGTAATTGCCGCCGCAGACAAGCTGTACCTGATATTTTTCTATCAAAGACAACAAATGGGCATAAGCATCCGCTTCGATCCAGTCATCGCTGTCCACAAAGGTAATGTACTCGCCGGTTGCTGTTTCCAAGCCCGCATTCCGGGCACTGCTGAGGCCCCCGTTTTCCTTATGGATTACCCGGACTCTGGGATCCTGCTGGGCATAGGCATCGCAGATGCTGCCGGAAGCATCCCGGGAACCGTCGTCCACCAGAATCACTTCCAGATCCTCATGCGTCTGCCCCAAAATCGAATCCACACACCGCGCCAAATAGGCTTCCACATTGTAAACAGGAATGATAACGCTCAGCAGCATTTTCCTGCTCATAAATTCTCCTCCTTCAGCGGATCTCGTCATAAATGTTTATCAGATCCCGGAGATTTTTTTCCGGGTCATGGGTGATTCTTGCGTGATCTCTGGCCGCACTGCCCAACCTGGCAGCCTTGTCTTCCTGAGAAAACAGCTCCAGAATATGCTTTGCCAGCTGATCCACCTGTCCAGGCTCATAGATCCGGCCTTCGGTGCTGTCTGCCAGCATGTCTCTGACCCCCCCAACGTCCGCCGCCACGCAGGGAACCCCCAGCAGCATAGCTTCCCCCAAAGAATTAGGAGAATTTTCCAGTGTGGAGGGCAGCACAAACACATTGGTATCCAAAAAGGCCCGCTTCATATCTTCGGCGCTTAAATCCCCCAGGAATTGCACCGCATCTTCCAAATGATACCGTTTCGTCAGCTTTGCCAGGTAAGCTTCATATCCTCCCTGACGCAGCAGATTCTTTCCCCTTGCGGGTAAATAGCTTCTGCCCGTAACCGTAATGACAGCATCGGGGTAAACTTTCCGTACCTCAGCCATAGCTTCCAACAGATAGTGAAATCCCTTGATGGGATAGGAACAGCTGGATGCAAAAACGCTGTGTTTGCGGCAGATGTCATACTTCCACTGTCCCTCATAGAAGCACTGGCGCAGGGTTTCATTGCAGAAATGATAGTTTATATTGGGATTCAGTTCCAGAGCGCGGGCATGATCCCATAGAGTTCGGCCGATCACATGTTGGAGCTTTCCAACGGCCCGGGCTTCCAGCTGACCACGGAGCCGGAACTTTTCCTGCTGCTGGCGTATATTATCTTTGCGCACCAGATCCCGGAATGTGGAATGATTCACAGCCTTTTCCGGAATACCGTCAGTATAGTGCTCAGCCAGAAATCCGCAAAGGCCCTGGATACTGGCCACCATACGATTTATCATTCCTTCTTTTTCCGCAGCATTGACCATGGCCAGAGCATGGTCATATTCCACGCCCCAGCTGTGGATCACATCCGGCTGGAAGCTGCGCAGTTCCATGCGGAAGCTTTCTTCCAGCTCCGGCCGGTACACATAGGGCAGCTCCTCTCCAAAGGAAGCGTAGCTGCACTGCGTATCAATAACACCGCTGCCTGCCGTACCCCGGTACAAGATCCGCACAGTCAACCCCTGCTGACGCAGTCCCGTCAGCACATGATCCACCCAGTTGACCGCGCTGGCAGGTTTTCCGGTGATATGAGAACGCACCACACCGGGCGCATTGTTGCACAGCCACAGCAGCTTCATTGTGTCACTTCCTTTTCAGCATTTCCAGGATTTTCTGTGCCTGGATCACATTGTTTTTCTGCTCCAGAACAAAGGCTCTGGCCTTCATTCCCTTGTCAAACAGCACTTCATCGGACAGTGACAGCACCGTTTTCAGTGTTTTTGCGATACCCTCTGCGGTTTCATCCGAAAGCAGGTAAACATAGGGATGGTATTCCTTCGGCATACCGGGCAGCACCGTAGTCAGCACCGCTGTACCGGATGCCATATATTCCATGGTTTTGGAGGGGAAGGAATATTTGACATATTCTTCCTCCGTGGGCCGGGGATTGACAAGCAGAGTCGCTTCCAGTTCCCTGTCCACGATTTCCTGATTCATCAGCATCCCGCCATAAAAAACTCTGGGATCTTCTTTGGCAATGGCTTCCAGTTCCTCAACATAATCGCCGGGGCCATAAATATGTAAAGCAGCATTCTCCACATCCGCCGCCCGAAATCCATCCACCAGATTTTTCAGGCCATACTGCCTGCTGACACCGCCGGCATAGAAGCAGATCCGGGGATGGCTTTTTTTCTCCAGCGCAGGGTGCTTTTCCTTCATGGTCACATCGCTGTGGCCTTCCAGGATCACATAAGGCTTCCTTGCCTTATTTAAATAATCATTCATCGCCTCCGTCAAAAACACATAATGGGTGCAATGACGGATAACAAAATTGGCAAATTCCTTGGAAAACCGGCTGCCTCCCAGCATGTCCGGCAGATCCGTAACGATGCCCACGCAGGGCCTGCCCCGAAGCCGCGCTGCCAGCATGGCAGAAAGCGCCGTGACCCGGTTCAGTCCATCCACAATAACAGCAGAATCCTTTCGGATCAGAAACAGCGTTTTGAAAAAGGTTCCGATTCCCACAGCAGCTGCCTTGAGGATCGGATTGCGGATTGCGGGAATGTAGCGGTAACAGGCACCGCCCTCTTCTTCCCTGGGCAATTGGACAAAGTTCTTCTGCAAAACACTGCGGTTCACCGGTGGATTTGCCACCACATCTACCTTCGCTCCCTTTGCCAGGCCCTCGATCAGCAGCCGGTGATACTTCTGGGACTGAAAAGCAGGCTTGACCTTCACATCACCAAACAACTGCTGATAAACCCTGTCCGAGCAGGTGGTCACTGCGTAAATAATGTGCATCTGTTATCTCCCGCTCTCAAAAATTTCTGCATGAACCTTCGCCATATTTTCCAGCGTATAAGGCCGGATCTTTTCCAGAGAAGCTTTACCCATAGCCTCCATATCAGATGCCAGTACCATCCGGATTTTTTCCGCCAGATCCGCTTCCGCTTCAACCGGGACGATGTAACCGTTGACACCGTCCTCTACCAGTTCCAGACCCGCAACACAGCGGTCTGTGGTAATCACCGGCAGGCCGTAAGCCATAGCTTCATTGATGACCAGCCCCCAGATATCCTCCCGGGTAGGCAAAACGAACAGATCTGCCGCCTTATAGAATTTTTCCAGGGTATCCTTTTTCTGGAATCCCAGGAAATGCACATTGGTAAGGCCCAGACGTTCCTTCATACTCCGGTATTCTTCCGTCGCTTCGCCGCCCACAATGTAGATACCTACATTTTTATCCAGCTCCACTGCGCTGCGCAGCAATACATCAAAGCCCTTACGGTGGATAAACTGTCCGATGGCCAGCAGCATATGCTTTTCCGGAATGTCCAGTTCCTGCCGCAGCAGCAGTTTTTCTTCCCGGCTGACAATGCCCGGAAGAATATTGTTTTCATACAGGGATGAAAAGGGATAATTCGTCACCTTTTCCTCTTCGGCACCGTAGTGCACCAGATATTTCGTGGTAAAGCGTCCGGTGCTGAGCCATCTGGGTGCCAAACGCACCAGGGTGCGCTTTACCAGATATTTGATTCTCCGCTCCTGGCGGACCAGGCCTCCGTCCACTTCCATGTAGAAAGGGATCCGGTGCAGCCGCAGCCAGAGCATGGCCAAAATCGCCGTGGGAGACGAATAACCACCGATAACGATGGCATCCCACTTCTTTTTCAGCCAGGGCAGCACATCCATGCACAGGTTTTCGTCCTTAACACCAGCGGTTTTGGTCAGCTGAACCGGATGGAAGCCGCCCTCTCCCTCTTCAAACCAGGATTTGTCCCGATGGGTGATATCCTCCACCCGGTCAGAGTAGAGCACCGTCACATCCACATATTTTCCCAGTTCATCAAAAAAATGCACCCGGTAAGGCGAAGCAAAATTAGTCAGAAACAGAACTTTTTTCATGAAGCTGATTCCTCGCCAAAGTCGATCTCCACAATCTGGTGCCGGTTCTCCCTCTGATCCTCCGGGGGCAGCTGCATATAATCGCCATAGAACAGCCTCAGATAGGTATCATAGTCCTTGAGGCCTTTGAATATTTCCCCTTCAAAGACGAAATCTGCCAATTCCGAGAATGTTTCCGCCGGGAAACAGTAGGGCTTGGGCAGTGCATTCTGTTCCAGAATCACCGGGCTGTTGTGTATCGACACCGCCAGAGTATCATAATTCCTTGCCAGTTCCTTCTGCCCGGAGAACAGGGACTGCAGCTGATAGTACAGATATCCGATGCGCTTTTTCCAGATGATCCGGTCATTCTCCATCCAGGGCTTATAGCCGGATTTCATCAGCTTCACCCGGTAGATATTCAGCAGCTTTGCCACATAGCTGTCCCGCTCCACGGAATCCTCCGGGGCAAAATCATAGGGAAAAATATCCACATAGAAGCCATTTTCCTTCAGACGGCGGGTTTTTTTGCTCTCCATATAGACCGTCCCCCGCTTGACCACCTTGCCAAAGGGCAGGCTGTAGTTGGGATCAACATACCAGGTCTGCAAGGCATACTGGGGCTTCAGTTTCTGAGGGGCAATCCGGCAGAATTTCTCATAATCGCTGCGGAGCATTCCGATATCCATATCATCATCCCAGGGAATGAACCCCTGGTGCCGCACAGCACCCAGGAAGGTTCCGCAGGCAAGAAAATAGCGGATATTATTCTCATCGCAGACCCGTCGGATTTCTTTCGCAATTTCCAGCTGGGTCAGCTGTACCTTTCTTAACAGTTCTTTTTCCATAGGTCAAACCTTCCTTCCAGGCAATTTCAGTTTGGGCAGCAGAGCTTCCGTCAGTGCCATATAAGGGAACAGCCAGAAAAACACATCTGCTGTCAGATTTTGGGTATTAAAGGACATGAACAGGATCATCAGCAAAAACAGATTGCCAAACACATTCCGCTCCCTTTTCCAGGTTAAACTGACCCAGGATGCCACATGGAGCACACCGCCTGCAATACCTAAAGCAGAGAACAGGATTAGGGTAGAGCTGGTATTGTGGGTCGTACCATGGAGTACATTGGCAATGGTTTCCCCCAACAGTGGATGCCGGAAAAACAGTGTCATGCTGGTAAAAATCGCATCCAGCCGATCCACCAGTGAATCTGAATCCGTTGTCAGCCGGCGGAACATATCATAGAATTCATAATAAACTGTATACTCAAAATAAGGCTTCCGGATTTCTGAAATAACATGGCACACCAGTGCGATCATAGCAGCCACCACAGCCGTCCCCAGAATCTTGCCCGGTTTCGTCCGGTAATAATGCTTGTCAAAATACAGAAAAACCGCCAGCAAGCCCAGCTCAATAAAACCGCCAATGGCGAAGGTTGACAGCATCGTTGCCATCATAACAGCCGTCACCAGCCATCTATACCACTCTCTTTTCCAGGAAACGCCATAATGGTTCAGATAGATTCCCAGAATCAGAAAAAACTGGTAAACACCCGGTTCCCGGAAAATACCAAAGTTCCGGTGCCAAAATTCCCAGGTCACTACGAAGGTCAGGCCAAAGTTGTAAAATTCCATGCCGGTAGAATTGACAAAAACCGGGGCTTTCACCACACCTGCCATCGCCTGCGGTTTCAGCAGATACATACCCACCAACGAATAGAGCCCCAAAACCGCCAGTATGACTACATAATACTTTGCCACCGTCTGCCAAGAGGTAAGGTAAGTCAGAAATACCGCAAAGAACAGGCAAAGCAGAATGCTGAAATACATGATCTGCCAATCCCGCTTTCCAACCATTGGTACCAGCAGCACCAGTGCAGAAATGCCAAACGCCACCATTCTTTGGTTCAGCAATATCTGTTTCCAATGCTTGCGGTTGTATATCACGAAAACCAGGCCAAACACGCAGATCAATCCCAGCATGAGAAACTGAGATTTGGTAAAGCCAATCAGGCAGGAGGTAACCAGCGTATCCCGGGCCAGCAAAAGCATCGCAAACAGGAACACACCAAAAAGAAACTTCCCCCAAGTTGTATCCATCATCGCATATTGTTTCACGCTTGCACCTCTTTTGTCAGTTTCATTACCGCATCATACAGATTTTTTGCGCCTTTAGGCACTGCCACACCGCCAAAACGCTCTACAATTTCCTCACAGGCCGTATCCTGATACACCACTGCCTCTGTTCCACAGCACAATGCCTCCAGGGTAGTCATGCCAAATGTCTCCTCTGCACTGGGATTCAGATACAAATCCGCTTCCGAATATGCCGCCACAAGCTCCTTAAGGCTGTTGGTTCGGCACAGACCCAGTATATTGCCCGGAAGTCCCGTTTTCTGCGCTTCCGACAAGCCAATAAGAACGATTGTGTAAGTATCCGGCAGCATTTGGGAAAGCTCCAGAAAATCATCCAGGCCCTTTCGCTTGTCCCAAACACTGGCAACACCCAAAAGGACAATTTTCCCCTCCAGGCCATGCTGTTTCCGGAAATCACCTGGAGTCGGTTTGAAGATATCCCGGTCGATGGTATTATAAACAACCTCTATGGGATACTCCCGTAAAAAGCTGGCTTCGACCCGTTTTTTCAGCCAGAAAGAAGGCACGCGCAGCTGCATATTGGGAATACCGGTAAACAGGCGCTTTTTTTCTCCGTAATTCCGGCGGCTGCCATCCAGACCGTAGCTGGCAGGATATGTCCCCTTTTGTGGGCAATGATAACAGCCAGTCTTCCATTTTTCGCAGCCAGCCATGTCAAAGTAGGCGCAGTGTCCTGTAAAGGCCCAGCAATCGTGCAGTGTCCAGTGAATCTCTTTTCCGCAGATCCGCAGATAATCAAACAACAGGCCAATGTGGATATAATATCCATGGATATTGTGCAGCCATATCACATCGGGGTCATAACTTCTGACCCACTGCAAAAATTTCCGGGTCGCAGCCTTAGATCCAAACCCGTGATCATCCAGCAGACGGCAGCGCAGCGCATGGCACTTTGTATCTGCCCCGCTTCCAATCCGTACCGTCGGAACATCTGTACAATTTTCCACTTCACGACCAAAGGCGAGAACGCACTGATGACCTTCCTTCATCAGTTGGCGGCACTGATCTGCCGCGATCCGTCCGGTACTGCCAAAGCCCGCAACGGAATTAATGAACAGGTACTTCATGCACCACGCCTCCTTGTTTTTATTGTTTATAATATCAAAGCAGGGCGGCTTACCCTCAAGCCACCGCTCTGCCAAATACCAGCGGATGCGGCGGGCTGAGGGCAGCCCGCCCTACAGGATATGGATCAATACTTGCGCCAAACCATCTTGTCCACTACGCCGGTATAAGACTGGATGATCTTGACCACCTTGGTGGAAACATTTTCCTCCACATAATCCGGCACAGGAATGCCATGGTCGCCGTCCAGATTCATCTGCACAGCAGTATCCACGGCCTGAAGCAGATGGCCTTCATCAATGCCCGCCAGAATAAAGCAGGCCTTGTCCAGCGCTTCGGGCCGTTCGGTGGAGGTACGGATGCACACTGCCGGGAACGGATGGCCCACAGAGGTAAAGAAGCTGCTCTCCTCCGGCAGGGTACCGGAATCAGAGACCACGCAGAAGGCATTCATCTGTAAGCAGTTGTAATCATGGAAGCCCAGAGGCTCATTCATCCGCACCCGGGGATCCAGCTGGAATCCAGTAGCTTCCAGACGCTTACGGGATCTGGGATGGCAGGAATAGAGGATAGGCATGTCATACTTCTCAGCCATGGCATTGATAGCATTGAACAGAGAATAGAAATTCTTCTCAGTGTCGATATTCTCCTCCCGGTGGGCAGACAACAAAATATAGCGTCCCTTCTCCAGACCCAGACGGGCATGGACATCGGAGGCTTCAATGGCTGCCAGATTCTGATGCAGCACTTCTGCCATGGGGCTGCCGGTGACATAGGTACGCTCCTTGGGCAAACCGCAATCATGGAGATACTTCCGGGCATGCTCAGAGTAGGCCAGATTCACATCGGAGATGATGTCCACGATCCGGCGGTTGGTCTCTTCCGGCAGGCACTCATCCTTGCAGCGGTTACCGGCTTCCATGTGGAAAATGGGAATATGCAGCCGCTTGGCAGGGATCGCAGACAGGCAGGAATTGGTATCGCCCAGGATCAGCATGGCATCGGGCTTGATGGCAGCCATCAGCTTGTAAGAACAGTTGATGATGTTGCCCACAGTTGCGCCAAGGTCATCTCCCACCGCATTCATATACACATCCGGGTCCGCCAACCCCAAGTCCCGGAAGAAAATGCCATTTAAGTTGTAATCATAGTTCTGTCCAGTATGGGCCAGAATGCAGTCAAAATACTTGCGGCACTTGTTGATCACCGCAGCCAGCCGGATGATCTCCGGACGGGTTCCCACAATAATCAGCAGCTTCAGCTTGCCATTGTTTTTGAAAGAAACATCGGAATAATCAATCTTCATTTCCATATTTTCACCTATTTTTCAATTTTAGCACTACACGAATCAGTCTGGACACAATTGAATAATACAGCGGAACGGGAAAGAAAAAGCGTAAATAATTATAGGCCATTTCCCTGGGGTTCCGAATTTTCAGGTATTTCCAGTTAAAAGGCTGAGGATAGATACCATCCTCCCGTAACTGTCGCAGAATGTCTTCCGGACTTCTATCTAACAAGAAGAAACCATCATGCATGGCATTGCAGACCGCAATATTCAGCAGACTGCGCATATGCGATTCCACTACCGGGTGCATTATCCCTTCCTCAGAGACAAGTCTATGTTGAAGTTCCTTCGCCAGAAGACGCATAGACTGGTAATGTCGTGGGATCCGCGTTGTTTTATTTGCGTTCATTGCAGAGGCAGAATTATTGCGGTGATAGTAGCCCTCCTGATGGATGTGTATCACTTTTTCCGGCAACATATGCCGCATGATGTCCACCATAAACAGTGCATCCTCAGCATAGCTGATCTGACGATTAAAAGATACTCCATGCTGCTGCAAATACGTCCGTTTAATCAACATCTGCACTATCTGTACAACGTTACTTACATATTCATCTATACCGACTGTTACTTCTGCATCCGCAGACACATGGCTTCCGTCGTAGGAATAATCTTCACCAACCCAAATTTCATGATAAAGACCCACTGTTGCATCTCTTTCAATCATATGTCTGGCTACTAGTCCCAACAGCCCATCCTTCAGGAAATCGTCACTGTCGCAAAACGATACATATGTTCCGCGTGCCATCGAAAGCCCTTTGTTTCTTGCCGCAGAAACACCGGCATTTTCCTGATAAATATGCCGCACCTGAGGATACTTACAAGCATATTCATTCAGGATTTCACCGGAAGCATCCGTAGATCCATCATTGATACATAGTATCTCGTAAGAAGTAAGCTCCTGGCGCAGCAAACTATCCAAGCAGGCCCGTAAAAAAAGCTGGGCGTTGTAAACGGGAACAATCACACTTACCAGAGGCTCTTCAGTATTCCAACATTCCATAGCCACTTCTCCTAAGACGCCTTTACAGAGGAAATTGTCTGTTTTCAATCACTTCACCGGATTCGATCTTACTTCCGGCGGCAATGCGGTTTTCCGCCTTGACTATGGCACCAGGTGCCAGATGGACGCCGTTTTCGATGACAGAATCGTGGTCAATGAGGGCACCAATGTTGATAATGCAGCCCATACCCACGGTAACACCGGTATTGACCACCGCCTTCGGCAGCACTACAGACCCGGCTGCAACGACAGCCGTGGGGCTAACATAGGCAGAAGGATGCACCAGCGTGGGAACCTTTATCCCCTCTTCCATCAGCACTTCCAGCCACTCCATACGGATGGTATTGTTGCCAAACGCAGGGTAAACGGCAGTATCCTCATCGCAGAACATGGCATATTCATCACAGTTGCCCAAGATTCCGCCACCGGATTTGGTATCGTCCAGAAAGGCAATTTTCTCAAAGCATCCCAACTGCTTCGCCACATCTGCAACCGTCTTGCCATAACCGCCGTTGCCCAGAATCAGTAATTTCATGGTCACTCCACCTTTTCAAAGAACGTATCGGGCTTCCCCGGATCAAAACATTCATTGGCCCACATCAGGGTCACCAGATCCTCCGTATCGGACAGATTGATAATATTATGTGTATAACCGGGCAGCATATGGACTGCCTCAATTTTTTCGCCGCTGACTTCAAAATTCAGGACCTCACCGGTGCCAACTTTACGCTGCTGAATCAGCCCTTTGCCGGATACTACAATGAAAAACTCCCATTTGGTATGGTGCCAATGCTGACCCTTAGTGATGCCGGGCTTTGAAATGTTGACGCTGAACTGTCCGCATTTTTCTGTACGCAGCAGTTCCGTAAAGCTGCCCCGGGGATCTACATTCATCTTCAGCGGAAAGGCGGCCTTCTCTCTGGGAAGATAGGAAAGATAGGTGGAATACAACTTCTTCGCAAAGCTATTGTGCGGAATCTCCGGCATGACCAATGTAGCAGGCTGCGCCTTGAAGCTGTCCAGCAGTGCAACGATTTCCCCAAGAGTCGCCTTATGAGAAATGGGTGCAGCGCAGTATCGGCCATCCTCTTTCAGAACGGTCTGCACCCCGTCAAATTCACAGTGGTGCTCCTTCCCTTCCAGTGCCGCAATCATTTCATCCACCAGGTCATCGATATACAGCAGCTCCAGCTCTACAGCAGGATCATTGACCTGGATGGGCAGATCATGGGCATAATTATGGCAGAAAGTTGCCACCGCAGAGTTATAATTGGGGCGGCACCATTTGCCAAACAGGTTGGGGAACCGGTAGACCAGCACCTTCGCGCCTGTTTCGGCAGCATAGGAGAAGAACAGTTCTTCCCCCGCCTTCTTGCTCTTGCCGTATTCACCGTTCGCATAACGGCCCACCAAGGTTGCCTGGATGGAAGAGGACAACATCACCGGGCAGGTATTATGGTATTTTTTCAAGGTATCCAGCAGCTTTGAGGCAAAACCAAAATTTCCCCGCATAAATTCCTCCTGGCTTTTCGGACGGTTCACGCCTGCCAGATTGAACACAAAGTCCGCCTTGCGGCAGGCCTCTTCCAGTAATGCCTCAGAGGAATCGATATCATAGCAGTAGATTTTTCCAATCTCAAGACCGGGATGGGTACGGTCTTTTCCGTCCCGAATACATTCCAACGCGGCAGTCAGATTCTTTCCCACAAAACCGGCAGCACCGGTGATCAGAATATCCATGTTTCCATTCCTCCCTGTAACCAGATTCTGTTTGTCATTTTTTCCAGGCAGCCAGTTCTTCCCGGATGTAAGCCAGGCTCAGCAGCTTTTCCTGCACCTGCTCCACATTCAGAAGCTCTGTATTGCTGGAATTGAACTCCGTGAGCACATTGCGCTCCTTGTCGCCCACCTTGAAATACTTATCGTAGTTTAAATCACGCTTATCACTGGGCACACGGTAGAAGTTACCCAGGTCAATGGCATTGGCACATTCCTCGTTGGTCAGCAGCGTCTCGTACATTTTTTCGCCATGACGGATGCCGATGACTTTGATCTCATGGTTCGGCGCAAAGAGGCCGGTGACGGCCTTTGCCAGAGTCTCGATGGTGCAGGCTGGAGCCTTCTGAACCAGGATATCACCACTGACACCGTTTTCAAATGCAAACAGCACCAGATCCACAGCCTCTTCCAGACTCATGATGAACCGGGTCATGGAAGGCTCTGTGATGGTGATGGGATTGCCGGCCTTGATCTGCTCCACCCACAGAGGGATCACGCTGCCGCGGGAACACATCACATTGCCATAACGGGTGCAGCAGATTTTGGTCTGCTCCGGGGAAACGGTACGGGATTTTGCCACGATGACCTTTTCCATCATGGCCTTGGAGGTGCCCATAGCATTGACAGGATAGGCTGCCTTGTCGGTGGACAGGCAGATGACAGTCTTGACACCGGCATCAATGGCAGCGGTCAGCACATTGTCGGTACCGATGACATTGGTCTTCACCGCCTCCATGGGGAAGAACTCACAGGAAGGCACCTGCTTCAGAGCCGCTGCGTGGAAAATATAATCTACGCCGTGCATGGCATTGCGGACAGAGGCGATGTCCCGGACATCGCCAATAAAGAACTTGATCTTATTGGCAGCCTCAGGCAGTCTTGCCTGGAATTCATGACGCATATCATCCTGTTTCTTTTCATCACGGGAAAAAACACGGATCTCTTTGATATCCGTATCCAGAAAACGGTTCAGAACAGCGTTACCGAAGGAACCGGTACCACCGGTGATCATCAGTGTCTTTCCTTCAAAAATGCTCATATTACATACTCCTTTCCCCGTTCCTCACAGAAGTGTCCGGAACAAGGCCACATATTTATTCGTACATATTTCCGTAGTGTAGTTTTCCATGTAAAGGCGGCGGCAGGTGCTGCGCATTTGCGCACACATTTCCGGATCATCCTGCAGCTGTTTGATCGCAGCCGCCAGCTTTTCCCCTTCGCCGTTGCGTACCCACATTCCGGCACCGGATTCGATATCCCGGACGATATCACATTCGTCCATCACCGCCAGCAAAGGCAAACCCTGCATCATGTAGCTGTAGGTTTTGCTGGGAACGCACAGTCCCGTCCCACCTTTTTCCAGCGTCACAAAAGCACAGTCACTGATTGTCAGGGCATCCTGAAAATCCTGTCCATGAAGGAAGGCATGGATGGCAATATTATGAATACCCTCTTCCTCCACGATTTTTTTCAGCTTTTCCATCTTGTTGCCGTGTCCTGCAAAGAGGAAGAAGGTTTTTTCATCATTTTTTAAGATACGGATCGCTTCCAGCAGCGTCTGCATATCCTGCATCGTGCCCATGTTGCCAAAGTAAGACACCACAAACCGATCCTGCACCACATCCCGGAACCGGTTTGTCTCCCGGTTTTCCGGCTGCACGCCTTTATCCGCAAACCAGTTTGGGATGATAACAATTTTCTCCCGATCCACAGGCCGGTTTTCTGCAATATAGTCACGCATTTCCGAAGAAAGGGCAACGATGGCATCTGCCCTTTTGAACACACACTTGTTGATATGGTTCATCAGACGGCAAATCGGATTCCCACTTCCCAATGTTCCCGTTACGGTCGCCACCTCCGGGTACAGGTCATAAGAAACAAACACAAGCCTGGTACCAAACAGCACCTTGGCCCAGGAAGCGATCCAGGGCAGAATCGGAGGATTGGAATACACCACCACCGCCCGGTACTGTGCCATTTCAAAAATACGCAGCAGCACCATCAGGGTAAAAGAGAAATAATTCACGATCCGGCCCAAAAAGCCCGCCCGGCCTGTCTGGATATATTTCAGCCGGTGAATTTCGATTCCATTCACGTTCTCCCGCAGCGGGATGTCGCCCCCCTCGGAATACTCCCGGGGATAGCCGCACAGAGCTCCCACACGGAAGCCCGCCTCCTTCAACGCCAGAACCGTGTCATAGGGCAGCTGGGCGGAGGAGATATATTCGGGGTAGAAAAATTGGCAGAGGAACAGAATATCCTTTTTCTTTTTCAACTTTTCTCCCTCCTTTTTTCATTGCTCTGTTTCTACTACAGACTCACTTAAGCTTTTCAGCCAGTAATTACGGGGATACCGGCTTAATTCATAATCATAACACAGGCTGCCAAATGCTTTGTCCACCAGGCTCGTAACACGGGACATTCCTTTCAGCATCCATCCAAACCCCTTTACCAGCAGGATCCCCTTTCCATTGGCGTGGGCAATCAAATTCACCAGATCACTGGTATTAACATACGTTTCGTTCTGGGGGCAGAACACGCCCTCAGCCACATCATCGATCAGCAACCGGATAAATTCTGCCAGATTCTCGATATACAGCATGGAGCGGCGGTTATTTACCCAGGGGAATGCCGGCAATTTCTTTGCCAGTTTTGCCAGCGTCACATAGTTACCTTTACAGCCCTTGCCATAGATCATAGGCGGGCGCAAAATGGCCAGTTTAAAATTATCATCGGCCAGGAGCTTCAGAGATTCTTCGGCATTTTTCTTGCTGATACCATAATTATCCACAGGCACCAACGGCGTATCTGCGGTAATCATAATTTCTTTTCCAACAGAAGCAGTCAGCCCATACACACTGGCGGAGCTCATAAACAGGAACTGCTTCACGCCCTCCGCCTTTGCCTTTTGGGCCGTTTCCACTGCCAACCGGTGATTCACCCGGTCATACAGCTCTGCCTGGGCAGGATCATCTTTGCTCTGAGGCTGATGGACAATACCCGCCACATGCAGCACCGCATCATAGCTTGAAAAACGTTTCTCCCGCCAGCCGTCACCAATCATATCCAGCGTGTCCACCTGGTAATCTTCCGGCCACCGGTTCAGATGAGATTCCACACTGGTACCAACATAGCTGTTCGCACCGGTGATCAGAATGTGCTTCATTTATCCTTCTTCTCCTTCTCCAGCTGTCCGGTGCCGCCTTCTACCACACCGTCGGACTTCAGCACCGAAGTAATGGTGCCAAAGAAGCACTTACAGTCAAACAAAAAGCTCAGTTTCTGCACATATTCGCCGTCAAACCTTGCCTTCACATCAATAGGCAGCTCGTCCCGGCCATTGATCTGTGCCCAGCCGGTAAGGCCGGGGCGCACATCGTTGGCACCGTATTTATCCCGTTCTTCGATCAGGTCGAACTGGTTCCACAGGGCAGGCCGGGGACCGATAATGGACATTTCGCCGGTAAAGATCTGGAAGATCTGGGGCAGCTCGTCCAGGGAAAGCTTGCGCAGGATCCTGCCTACCCGGGTTATATACTGCTCGGGGTTCTCCAGCAGATGGGTCGGTACATCCCGGGGTGTCTCCATCTTCATGGTACGGAATTTCAGGATCTGGAAATGGGTCTTATGGATGCCCACCCGCTTCTGCCGGAAAAACACCGGACCGGGATCATCGATCTTAATGGCAACGGCCAGCAGCAGATATACCGGAGCCAGTACCACAATTCCGCATCCGGACAGCAGAATATCCACCAGCCTCTTTCCAAATTTCCGATACATGAAATTCTCCTCTTTTCTATCAAACTTCCACTTTTCTCTTATATGTCGGTACGATTTCCGCAACAATATCCTTCATGTTGCCGACCTCACTGCGGCTGGCTTCGTCCAGACGCCGCAACTGTTCCCGGAATTTGTCATCATCCATTTCAATGGGCTTACCGATGTGGATCAGCTTATTTGCAGTTTCCTGCATTCCCTCTTCCTTCATCAGCAGCTCTTCGTACAGCTTTTCACCGGGCCGCAGACCCGTGTAGACCACCTTGATATCCACATCCGGCTCATATCCACTGAGGCGGATCATGTTCCGGGCCATATCATCGATTTTGACCGGTTCGCCCATATCCAGAATAAAGATTTCACCGCCCCGGGCATAGTAGCCTGCCTGAAGCACCAGACTGACTGCCTCAGGAATGGTCATGAAATAGCGGATAATATCCGGGTGGGTAACAGTCACCGGGCCGCCGGCCTCAATCTGCTTTTTGAACAGCGGAATGACACTGCCGTTGCTGCCCAGCACATTGCCAAAACGCACTGCCACAAATTCTGTCTTTGCCTCCCGGTTCATCATCTGCACAACCATCTCGCACAGCCGTTTGGACGCGCCCATGATGTTGGTAGGATTGACCGCTTTGTCCGTAGAGATCAGCACAAAACGCTTGACGCCATATTTGGCGGCAGCCTTTGCCATTTTGTAGGTGCCAAAAACATTATTCTTGATGGCCTCGTTGGGGCTATCCTCCATCAGCGGCACATGCTTATGGGCAGCGGCATGGAAAATGAGGTCAGGCTTATACTTGCCCACCACATAATCGACCCGGTTTGTATTGCGGACGGAGCCGATCAGCACCTGCAGGTTCAGCTCCGGATAAGTCCGGCGCAGCTCCATCTGGATATCGTAGGCATTGTTTTCGTAGATCTCAAAAATGATCAGCTGTTCCGGCTTGGCACTGGCAATCTGACGGCACAGCTCGCTGCCGATGCTGCCGCCGCCGCCGGTGACCATGACGGTCTTTCCGTTAATGTAGTCGAAGATCTCTTCCAGATTGACTTTGATGGGATCCCGGCCAAGCAGATCCTGAGGATCCACATTACGCAGCTTGCTGACGCTGACATCGCCGTTGACCATCTGGAAAATACCGGGCAGCATCTGCACCTCACAGCCGGTGGTAGTGCAGATATCCAGAATCTCTTTCCGAACCCGGGCTGTGCAGCTGGGGATGGCAAAAATGATCTTGTCCACCTTGTACTGCTTTACCATATTGGGGATATCATAGCGGTTTCCCACAATGGGTGCCCCGCACAGGTACTTGTTGATCTTCACGGGATTATCGTCAATGACACATGCCAGATGATCCCGGACATAATCACTGTTTGTAAATTCCATCGCCAGTGCCCGGCCAGCATCGCCGGCTCCGATGAGCATGACATTCTTGACACCGGAAGCATGGGTCATGTGACTGAGCTTCCGCAACGCTGTCCGCCAGAGGCGGTAGGCAAAACGGATGCCCACGGTACATACAAAGCTGATCATGTAACCCATAACCATACTGGAACGGGGCATGACATTACCATCAAAATGGAACAATCCAACACCAATGATTGCCAGTACAATATAGGCACCAATGATCCGGAATACCTCCGACGTACTGACAAAGGCCCAGATACTGCTATACAGCCGGAATACCAGGAACACCAGAATGGTAATCGCACACCAGGGGCCAATGGCAGAAAGGTAGCCGTTGATATGGTCAACACGAATCTCCTGGAAAGCAAAATCATACCGAAACCACATGCCCAAAAAGAAGGAGGCCATCGTTGCCAGCACATCCAGCAGCATGATCAGAACGGCTTTATAAAAAGAAGAAGGATTATGCCCGGATGGCTTTTTGAATCCCATTATTTTCACACCCTAATTCTATTATCGTTTTGTATCAAAGAAAAGATCACTGTCACAGTCCTATTGTCTGCATAGTTCGTTTTATTATAACATAATATGTCGGCTACAGCAAGCAGAAGTTTCCCCATGTAACGCAAAATGTGCCCACAGCGAAAGCTGTAGGCACATTTTTTCTTATTTTGCTGCGGCGGCACACTGGCGAACTACAGCCTCCATCTGATCCATCTTCTTCAGCATATCCTTTGCCAAAGCGATCTGGCAGCGGGTACGCACCAGATTATGGTCCGGAGCGTTGATCTTGAAATACAGGTCACCGTCCAGATAGTCTGCCAGGAACCGGGTAGCCAGCTCTGCAGTCAGTACGAAACTGCTCAGTGCCAGAGTCTCCACTTCCGTTTCTGTCATAGTCTTGGCAGTCATGGACATGAAACCTTCCGTGAAAGCCTGGAAAATCTCCATATTGACACCAACCTTATCCAGCTCCCGACTGTCCTCCTCGGTATAGTTGGCAGCAAAGCGAATGGCATCGCCAAAATCGTGACCCATAAGGCCGGGCATGACCGTATCCAGGTCAATGACGATCATAGGATTGCAGGTCTCGGGGTGGAAAAGCACATTGTTGATCTTGGTATCGTTGTGGGTAACGCGCAGAGGGAGTTTCCCCTCCTGCTGAAGATCCGTCAGCCTGCAGGCCAGATCCTCAACGCTCAGGAGGAAATCGATTTCCTCCTGCACCTCAGCGGCACGGCCGGCCTTATTTTCCGCAACGGATTTTTTCAGCGTCTCATAACGCTGACGGGTATTGTGGAAACCGGGAATGGTCTCGATCAGTTCAGAAATATCAAAGTCCTCCAGATCCATCTGGAACTCACCAAAGGCCTTGCCCGCATCCCGGATGATCTGCAGGTCGGTAACGGTGTTGAAGGTAACAGATGGCACATAATTGGTCATCCGCCAGAAGTTGCTGCCATCCTCCACATAGGTCTTACGGTCAGCAGTGTGGTGGAAATGCAGCGCCAGCTGACCGGGCTTTTTTGCACGGATAAACTCTGTGACCTTGTCGATATTATCCATCAGGCCTACAGGATTGCGGAAAGCGTAAGTATTGACATTCTGCACCAGGAAAGACTTGGGCTTTCCCTCGGGCAGCATAAAGTTGACTTTATAGGTACGGTTCACGTTGCCCATCTGAATGGTCTCGTAACCCAAATAATCGTATTCGATTCGGAAGAGTCTGCTGATTTCCAGCAGCTTATCATGAAGATCCATGGCTCTTCTCCTCTCTGTTATTTTGAATGATACTATGCTCATCTTTTTTATTTTACCTTATTTTTGTCCTTTTGTCAACAATCGGTCAAAATGAGGTGATTTTGGTAAAGACGCAAAGAAATCACTGCGGCCCGATTTCCGATCCGCAGTGACTTGTTTCAGATTTTTCCCGGAAACAGTTTTTCAATGGCCGCCCGGGCAGAATCCTGCTCGGCCCGTTTTTTGCTGCTGCCGCTGCCCTGTCCCACGACGGTTCCGTTCAAGGTAACCTCCACATCAAACTGCTTATCATGGTCGGGACCGGACTGACCCACAAGAGTGTAGCTCAGCACCTGATTCTTCTTCTGCTGCACCAGCTCCTGCAGCTGGGTCTTATAGTCCACATTGTGCATCTTCTTAACAGGCACTTCCACCAGAATGAACTTCTGCACCACCTTCAGGGCCGCTTCGATGCCGCCGTCCAGGAAACAGGCGGCAATGACAGACTCCATGGCATCAGCCAGAATGGAATTGCGCTTTCTGCCGCCGCCCTGTTCTTCACCATGGCCCAGCAGCAGATGGTCTCCGATCCCGATGCGGTTGGCTGCCGCCGCCAGAGTCTGCTCGCAGACCATATCTGCCCGCATCCGGGTCAGTTCTCCCTCCGGACGGTTGGGGAAGGTTTTATACAGATACTCTGCCACCAGCATACCCAGCACACTGTCTCCCAGAAACTCCAGCCGCTCGTTGCTGAGCAGGCTGTTGTGCCATCGCTCGTTGGCATAGGAGGAATGGGTCAGCGCGTTTTGCAGCAGCTGAATATTCTTAAAATGGTAGCCAATGGCAGTCTCCAAATCCTTGATCATTCCCCTGCACGCTCCTTCAGAACCGCCAGATCCTTCTCCAGCTGCTCTGTAAAGTTGCTTTCTGCCGCCACCATGGCCTGCTTGATGCCGTTGCGGAAAGCCAGACGGTCAGAGTTGCCGTGGCACTTGATGACTGGCTGCTTGATTCCTAAGAACTGGGTACCGCCGATTTCCCGGGAGTCCATCAGCTTCATCATATCGCTGACACCGGACTTGCACAGCAGATAGCCGATCTTGCTGCCCAGGTTCTTCTTAAACATCCGCTTGAGCATGCTGCCCATGAACATGGCAGTGCCTTCAATGGTCTTGATCATCACGTTGCCGCTGAAACCGTCGCAGACCACCACGTCCACCTCGCCCAGAGGCACAGCTCGGGCTTCCACATTGCCAACGAAGTTAATGAGGCCCTTTTCCTTCGCATCCGTCAGCAAAGCATAGGCATCCTTCTGCAACTGGGTACCCTTGGAGTCCTCGGTGCCGATGTTCAGCAGACCGATCCGGGGATTTTCCACGCCGTAAACATTTTTTGCGTAAGCAGAGCCAACCAGGCCAAACTGCAGCAGAAATTCCGGTGTACACTCGGCATTGGCGCCGCAGTC
Source organism: Oscillospiraceae bacterium (assembly GCA_017939025.1). Next base: position 17,260 of record JAGBAI010000071.1, on the reverse strand, counting down.
ACAGATAATGACCTTACCGCCTGCCTTGGTGGGCATGGAGGGTGCCATGGCGGCACGACGGATGCCCTTAACACGCTTGACGATCAGAGTAGCGCCGGTAAGCAGCGCACCGGTGGAGCCGGCGGAAACAAAGGCATCGCCCTTCCCTTCGGCCAGCATCCGCAGACCGATAACCATAGAGGAATTCTTCCGTCTGTGAATCACCTTGGCAGGATCGTCGTGCATATCCACCACGTCATCTGCATGGGCGATTTCAATATTTTCCGGCAAATTCTCAATATTGTTCTTCTCCAATACTTCCAGGATCTCGTTACCCCGGCCCACCAGCACAATCTGGGCACCGTAAGCTTTGGCTGCATCGATAGCACCCATTACGGGAGCTTCCGGAGCAAAATCGCCGCCCATTGCATCGAGAATGATCTTCATATGTGCACCTCTATTTCTGTCAGATGCCCTTGGCAACCAGCTCGTCGATAATCTCCAGAGAGCGGTTGGCAATGGCCAGATTCTTTTCTGCCTTCTTACGGATCCGCTTTTCCAGCGGGGAAATGATGCTGAAATTGATATTCATAGGCTGGAAATTCTCAATACTGCTATCGCTGATGTACAGACCCAGAGCGCCAATGGCCGTGGTCTTGGGGAATTCCGGCAGTTCCCGTCCTTGCACCTTTGCCGCCATGGCGACTGCTGCCAGATAACCGGAAGCCGTGGACTCCACATACCCCTCCACACCGGTCATCTGACCAGCGAAAGCAACCAGGGGATTTCGCCGGTCGGCATAGTACTTATCCAGCAGCCTGGGGCTTTGCAGGAAGGTGTTCTGGTGCATGACACCGTAGCGGACAAATTCCGCATTTTTCAGCGCCGGGATCATGGAGAATACCCGCTTCTGCTCGCCAAATTTCAGATGGGTCTGGAATCCCACCAGATTGAATACGCTCTTTGCCGCATTGTCCTGCCGCAGCTGCACAACCGCATAGGGCTCTTTTCCGGTGTTGGGATCCGTCAGGCCCACAGGCTTCAGGGGGCCGTAGCGCAACGTGTCAAAGCCACGGCGGGCCATGACCTCCACAGGCATACAGCCTTCAAACACATTCTTATCCTCAAAGCCATGAACCTCCGCTTCCTCGGCGGTGGTCAGCTCTTTGATGAATTCCTCGTACTGTTCTTTATTCAGAGCGCAGTTGATATAGTCCGGTGTGCCCCGGTCATAGCGGGACTGCCACCAGGCAAGGCTCATGTCAATGGACTCCGCCGTCACCAGAGGGGCAGCTGCATCGAAAAAGTGCAGATATTCCGTCTCTCCAAAATAGCTGCCGATGGCCTCGCTCATGGCATCAGAAGTCAGGGGGCCGGTGGCGATGATGACAGGGCCCTCCGGAACTTCTGTAACTTCTTCGGAAATCACGGTAATATTGGGATGATTGCGGATCTTTTCCGTGACCATTCTGGCAAAGCCCTGACGGTCAACAGCCAGCGCGCCGCCGGCTTCCACCCGGGTAGCTTCGGCACATTCCAAAATCAGGCTTCCCACCCGGCGCAGCTCTTCCTTCAGAAGACCCACCGCATTTTCCAGCCGGTCACCCCGGAGGGAATTGGAGCACACCAGTTCCGCAAAATCTTCGCTGTGATGGGCAGGGCTCATTTTTTTGGGCTTCATTTCGTAAAGTTCTACGTCAATACCCCGGTTAGCCAGCTGCCAGGCAGCTTCCGAGCCAGCCAGGCCGGCACCAATTACTTTTACGGTCATTTTGCTGCCTCCTTTGTCTTTTTGGCAGTGGTCTTCTTGGTGGTCGTGGTTTTCTTGGGGGCAGTCTTCTTCGCGGCAGATTTCTTTGCCGCAGATTTCTTTGCCGCAGATTTCTTTGCCGCCGTTTTTTTCGTGGTCTTGGCTTCTTCCGCGGCAGAGGCTTCCTCCCCTTCTGCCGGAGTTTTCTTTTTATAGTAGCCTCTCTGATCTTCCGGCAGGAAGTGAGAGCAGGTCTCGTTGATACAGAAGGGCTTCATCCGGCCCTTACCGGACTTTTTGAACAGAGTAAATCCACACTCCGGGCAGTCCTCTGCCGTCGGCACATCCCAGGTCATGAAGCCGCACTCAGCACCCTTTTCACAGGCATAATAAGCATAGCCCTTCTTCGACTTGCGCTTAAGGATCGTGCTGCCGCATTTGGGGCAGCGGCCCGGCATCTTTTCCACAAGAGGCTTGGCATTCTTGCACTCCGGGAATCCGGGACAGGCAAGGAATTTGCCGAAGCGGCCCATTTTGATGACCATATTCCGTCCGCACAGCTCGCAGATCTCGTCGGTCTCTTCCTCGGGAACCTTCAGCCGCACGCCTTCCAGAGCAGTTTCCGCAGCTTCCAGCTCCTGCTTGAAGCCGCCATAAAATTCTGCCAGCAGCGCTTTCCAGTGCTGCTTACCTTCTTCCACAGCATCCAGCCGGGATTCCATATTGGCGGTAAATTCCACATCAATGATATCATTGAACCGTTCCACCATCAGCCCGGTTACGATCTCACCCAAGGGGGTAGGAGCCAGACGCTTGTCCTGTTTGATGACGTACTCCCGGTCCTGAATGGTGGAAACGGTAGCCGCATAGGTGGAAGGCCGGCCAACACCTTTTTCTTCCATGGCCTTGACCAGAGTTGCCTCGGTATACCGGGCAGGGGGCTGGGTAAAATGCTGCTCTTTTTCGATTTTGGAGGAAGCGGCCTTCTCTCCAACGGTCAGATCCGGCAAGGGAGAGCCCATTTTTTCCTCTTCGTCATCCTTCCCCTCTTCATAAACCGCAATAAAGCCCGGGAAGCGCATACTCTGATGGCTGCTGCGGAATACATGTCCGGCACATTCCGTGTCGATGGATACGGTATCAAAAAGGGCGTTTGCCATCTGAGTTGCCAGGAAACGGCTCCAGATCAGCTTATACAGCTTGTACTGGTCAGAGGTCAGGCTGCCCCGGACACGCTCCGGCTCCAGCTCCACATGGGAGGGCCGGATGGCTTCGTGGGCATCCTGGGCACCGGATTTGGTTTTGAACACATGGTGCTTACCATAATAATAAGGATCACCATACCGGTTTCGGATAAACTGCGCAGCAGCATCCATAGCTTCATCGGAAAGGCGCAGGGAGTCGGTACGCATATAGGTGATCAGACCGGTGGTGCCTTCGCCTTCCACATCCACGCCTTCATACAGCTGCTGGGCAATCATCATGGTCTTTTTGGGAGTAAAGCCCAGCTTTCGGGATGCCTCCTGCTGCAGGGTGGAGGTGGTAAAAGGAGGTGCGGAGGAGCGCTTCTTTTCGCTCTTTTTTACATTGGTAACGGTAAAGACCGAACCTTCGATGTCGTTGATGACAGCCTGGGTCATTTCCTCGTTGGTAAGCTCCTGCTTTTTGGGGCTGCCATAATAATGGGCCACAAAGGAGCCTGGCTTACCCATGCGGTTCAGTGTCACATCCAGAGACCAGTATTCCTCCGGCTGAAAGGCCCGGATTTCATTTTCCCGATCCACCACCAGACGGGTGGCAACACTCTGGACGCGTCCGGCAGACAGACCCCTCCGCACTTTTTTCCACAGCAGCGGAGACAGCTGGTAACCCACGATCCGGTCCAGAATACGCCGGGCCTGCTGGGCATCCACCAGATCGTAATCAATTTCCCGGGGATTCTGGATGGATTCCCGTACTACCTTCTGAGTGATCTCATTAAACGTGACCCGCCGGGCCTTTTCATCCGGCAGATTCAGCAGTTCCTTTAAGTGCCAGGAGATGGCTTCGCCCTCCCGGTCAGGGTCCGTTGCCAGATACACAGTATCAGCCTTGGCTGCATCCGCCTTCAGTTCTTTAATTAAGCTTTCCTTTCCCCGGACAGCAATGTACTGGGGTGTAAAGTCGTTTTCCAGATCCACACCCATTTTGCTTTTGGGCAGATCCCGCAGGTGGCCCATGCTGGCCTTGACGGTATAATTGGGGCCGAGATAACGGCCAATGGTCTTCGCTTTGGAGGGCGACTCCACGATCACAAGATTGTTAAGTTTGCCCATGTATGATAAATCTCCGTTTCGTTAGCTACTTTAATGTGATGCGCTTACCAGGAAGCCGCTTAAGGAGCCCTTTCAGCTCCATCATGGTCAACAGGCCCAGGATTTTACCGGTGGTCATGCCGGTTTCCGCGATCACATCATCCACCAGCCGTTCACCATTTCGGAGGGCAGCAAAGATTTTCTGTTCCTCTTCTGACAGCTTCGGCTTGGGGGTATTTACGTCACTATACGGCGCATCACCGCCGTTGTCAATGGTTTTTTTCTCTAAGTTTTTCTTAAGAGCCGGCTTTTTCTTCGGTATTTCAGCCTTTTGGGCCACCTTTTCCAGTGGTTTTTCCCGGGATTCCTCCTGCTCCTGCGGTGAAACCGTCAGCCTGGAGGGGCTGGTTTCTTTACGGAGCTTACCCGGATACAGCCCTTCATATTCTCCCAATACATCCCAGCCGCTTAAAGCGGCAATGGCTCCGTCCCGCAGCAGCCGGTTGCTGCCCACGCAGCCGCTCTGATCCACATTTCCCGGGACGGCAAACACATCCCGTCCCTGATCCGCCGCCAGACGGGCTGTGATCAGCGCGCCGCTTCTTTCCGGCGCTTCCACCACCAGAACACCGTTGCTTAAGCCGCTGATGATCCGGTTGCGTTTGGGAAAGGTCCATTTTGCAGGCGGTGTTCCCGGTGGGAATTCGCTGAGGATACAGCCATAGCTTTCCACATCCCGGAACAGGGAGCGGTTGGACAACGGATAGACAATATCCGCACCACAGCCCAGAACACCCACTGTTACAGCCCCGGCTGTCAGCGCGCCGGACATGGCCAGGCCATCAATACCATAAGCCATGCCGGAAACCACAATACCGCCGCACTTACCGATCTGATACCCCATCCGTTTTGCCGTCTGCAAACCGTAAGTGGACGCTTTTCTTGTTCCCACAATGCCGATAACAGGAACAGCTTCCCAGTCCGGCAGTTGTCCTTTATAGTAGAGAACAACAGGCGGGTCGGGAATGTTTTTCAGTTTTTGGGGATACTGGGCATCCTGTATGGTCAGGATCCGCAGTTTCTTTCCTGCACATTGCTCCAGGATTTCCTCGGCCGGGAGCAAATTCTTGTCACGGAGAGCGTCCTTCGCCTCCGCACTCAATCCCTCCACCTGATCATAGGCACTGCCATCGGCGTAGTATATTTCCTCGGGATCAGAAAAATGCTCCAGCAGGGTTACCTTCATACGGTCGCTGACACCACTGCGGTGAGCCAGCCAGATCCAGTGCTTGAGCATTTTTCTTCCTTCTTTCTGTTTTGGTTATTGTTTCATCTGCCACATGACAATGGTAGCTGCAACAGCAGCATTCAGGGATTCGCAATGGGGATTCATGGGGATGATCAGTTCCGCACCGGCACTGTTCAGGATTTCCTGCCGAACGCCCTGGCCTTCGCTGCCGATGACAACCGCCATATTTTTTAAATCCGCCTGGCGCAGATCCCTGGCCCGGTCAGACAGGGCCGTCACACCAATGGGAATCCCGGCCGCAGCGCAGGCAGTTTTTGCCCCTTCCCAGCTGGTCTGAATAATGTCCGTGCGGAACACCGCACCCATGGAGGAACGGACTACCTTATGGCTATAAGGATCCGCGCAGCCTTCCAGCAGTGCTACCGGAATATCCAGGGCATCTGCCGTACGCAAAATGGTGCCGATGTTGCCCGGATCCTGAATTCCATCCAGCAAGAGCATACCTGGAACTGGTACAAAAGTCTTTTTCTCTGGCAGCTTGCACAGAAACAGCGCCCCCTGGGGGCTTGCCATGGGGGAAATGGATTCCATCACATCTCCCGGCACCCGGATCAACCGCACAGATTCCGGAACCTCCGCCTCAATCCCTTCGGAGAGGATCACGGTATCCAGTCCAAGGTAATGTTTCACTGCTTCACGCAGCAGTTTTGTACCATCGGAAACAAAAAGTCCTGCTTCTTCCCTTGCCTTCTTTGAAGACAGCAGCTTTTTTACCTGCTGTAAAAGCGGGTTCTTCCGGGAAGTTATTTTCAGTTCCGTCACAGCTTCTGCACCGCCTCAAGGGAATAATTGTCACCCAGGACTACCATTACATCCCCTTCCTGGATCCGGTAGTCAGCGGAGGGAGAGACATTGGTCGTCTTGCCGCTTTCCACGGCGATAATGTTCACGCCCAGCTTTGCCCGGACGTTCAGTTCTTTCAGAGATTTGCTGATCCAGCTCTTGGGCGCGGGGATTTCCAGAATACCGTAGTCCTCAGAAAGTTCGATGTAATCCAGCACATTATGGCTGTTCAGACTTCTTGCCAGACGGGCGGCGTTTTCCTGCTCCGGGATCACCACCCGGTGAACGCCCAGCTTTTCCAGTACCCGCCGGTGCGTCTCATCGTGAGCCTTGCAGATGATATAAGGCACGCCCAGTTCCTGCAGGTTCATCACCGTCAGAACGGAAGCCGCCAGATCGGTGCCGATGGCTACAATGGCGCAGTCAAAGTCCCGAACCCCCAGAGCCCGGAGCACGTCCTTATCCTGGGCATCGCCAACCACCGCATGCGTCACTTCGTCGGCTACCTGCTGCACCAGATCGTTATGAACATCCATGGCCAGCACCTCCGCTCCCAGAGCGCAAAGCTGACGGGCAAGCGTCTGACCGAACCGGCCCAGCCCGATGACAATATAAGATTTCATAGGATTCTCCTTTATCCGATCAGCAGATTGGTCTGGGCATAGCGGAAACGTTCCTCCGCCCTGTCTCCTGTCAGGAAGCCCATGCTGATGGTCAGCACGCCCACTCTGCCAAAATACATATACACAATGATCAGAAGCTGGGCCGGGCAGCTCAGGCTTCCCGTGGCACCTGCGGTCAGTCCTACCGTAGCAATGGCAGAAATCGCCTCATACAGCCCATCGGTAAACCCAACAGGTGAGGTGGCGCTGATGAAAATACCGCCAAACATAGCCATTGCGATCATTACAAAGGCAATGGTCATGGCATCCAGTACCTGCGCCTGAGGGATGGTCCGTTTGAATACGCAAACAGAACTGCGGCCTCTGGCCCGGGACCACATAAACAGGATCAGCACCACAAAGGTAACCGTCTTCAAGCCGCCAGCTGTAGAGCCGGAGGATCCTCCCACCAGCATAATAGCCATGGATACAGCTTTTCCGCCTTCTGTCAGCAGGGCCTGGTCAATAGCCGCAAAACCAGCTGTACGTAAGGTTATGGACTGGAACAGGCCGTTGAGAATCTTATCTCCTACCGGCATACTGCCCAAAGTGCCGGGATTGTTCCATTCCAGCAGACATGTCAGCACCCATCCCGCCAGAAGCAGTCCCAATGTAGCCAGCAGCACCAGTCTGGTATAAACGCTGAAATTCCGGAAGCGCCGGTGCTCCGCAATATCCTGCCAGACCAGAAATCCAAGACCGCCCAGCACTACCAGCGCGCCCAGCGTCAGCAGTACCACCGGATCTGACTGAAATTCCATGAGGCTTGCCCCAGGAGTGATGCAGCCAAAAATATCAAAGCCCGCATTGCAAAAAGCGGAAATAGAATGAAAAATACCCCATTTCAGTGCGGTAATCCAACCAAATTCCGGCAGGAAGCGCACAAACAAAACAGCTGCACCTATGCCCTCAATAGCAAAGGAACCCATCAGCACCGTTTTTTGCAGCCGCACAATGCCATCCATATCTCCCACGCTGAGGGCCTGGGCCATAACCAGACGCTGCTTAAGACCGATCCGTTTTCTCAGCGCAAATACAAACAAGGTAGCCGCAGACATGAAGCCCAGCCCGCCGATCTGGATCAGACTTATGATCACCACCTGTCCGAATCCACTCCATTGGGTAAAGGTATCGTATAGCACCAGCCCCGTCACGCAGGTAGCAGAGGTCGCTGTAAACAACGCCGGAAGAAATCCGCAGCTGACCCCGTCACGGGATGCCACCGGCAGTGTCAGCAACCCTGCTCCCAGCAATATGATCACTCCGAAGGCCACCGCAATGATCTTCGCCGCACTTAAGTTTTTGGATTTCTTCCTGATCCAGAGGGAAAACAGCTTCCCGCGCAGTGACATAAACGCTCCCTTCTGACGGCTATACTCCGCCATGTTACATTTCTCTTATTATAACAGCTTTCAGAGGTTTTGCAAGTGGCTTTTCCCGCTACAAAGGAAAACCCCGCATATCTTCCGCAGACACGCAGGGGGTTCCCTACAGCAGCGGCGCAAACAGCCGCAGGATGTACTGCCAGGTTCGCAGGACAGCTCCCCGGCCCTGGGTATAGGCTTGCGTCACTTCTTTACATTGAGCAAAAACCTTTTCAAAATCCGCTGCGATATCCTTCACCGCATCACAGCCACTGAGCAATACGTTGTTCTCAAAATGATGATAAAGACTCCGGTAATCCAGGTTGGATGTTCCGATGGAAACCAGTTTTCCATCGCAGATGCACTGCTTGGCATGGCAGAAGCCAGGGGTATACTCGTAGATCCGCACGCCCTGCTGCACCAGCCCGGCATAATAGGACCGGGTCACCGCGTACACTGTTTTCTTATCCGGGATCCCCGGAGTAATGATCCGTACATCCACACCCCGCATGGCAGCAAGTCCCAAGGCATGGCTCATTTCATCGGTAATAATCAGATAAGGCGTCATAAAATACAAACTTTTGTCTGCCCGGTTGATCAGATTCATGTATACATTTTCCGCGATCCGCTCCGGCTCCAGTGGATTATCGGCATAGGGCTGCACAAATCCCCGGGCAGGTACGCTGTGGAGGATATCCCGATACTTTCCGTATTCTTCCTTCTGTCCCGTTTGAACACGCCACAATTCCAGGAACATGGCGGTCAGACTCCGAACCGCTTCACCCTCCAGCCGCAGACCTGTATCCTTCCATTTGCCGTAGGGCCGCGTTCGGTCGAAGTATTCATCCGCAAGATTATAGCCGCCCGTAAAGCCCACTTTTCCGTCAATCACCGTTATTTTCCGGTGATCCCGGTGATTCAGAAACAGGTTCAGCACCGGCAGGGCCGGATTGAACAGTACGCAGTGGATGCCAAGGTCATTCAGCCGTTTGGCAAAAGTCATATTTACCTTTCCAACGCTGCCCAGATCGTCATACATCAGCCGTACTTCCACGCCTGCCTTGACTTTACGGGCCAGGATTTCCTCCACCTCCCGGAAGGCAGAGCCATCCTCCACGATGAAGTATTCCATAAATACGAATTTCTCCGCATTTTCCAGAGCCTTTTTCAGATCTGCAAAGGCGTCCTTCCCTTCTGCATAGTATTTGACAAGCGTGTTTTCATATACGGGATACCCCGCCTGTTTCCACAGATACCGGCTTTGATTTGCTGCAGATACGTCCTGAGCTTCCAGATGGGCAAAAGCCCGCCGGGCATTTTCCGGCGTCTGACTTTCCATCTCCCGGCGGACAGCCCGGAGCCGTCTGCCCACACCAGGATCTCCCATGATTTCCATCAGAAGGTACATCGTCAAACCCATAACAGGAAAGGCCATAATCAGCATGATCCAGGGCATCTTCATGGCAGCATTGGTATGCTTGGCATTGAGCTTCAGCAGCACCACAAGGACCAGCAGACCTGTCAGCCGGGAGATGGTCTCAGAATACGCATTGAGCCGCTGGGCCCGCAGCAGGATCCACCCTACCTGCACCAGAAAGGATACCGCCACCAACGCCACCCGGATAATGCTGTTTCCGGTGGGCCGATTGTCTTTTCCAACCATTTCCATTTCCTCCTTTTTCTGTTTTTATTATACCGCATATCGATATAAATTTCCAGAAAAACAAAAAATGTACACAGAAAGTATACAATTTTGTCACAAGCCCTTTCTTCGCCATACCATCATGGACATTACTTCCTTTGTCTGGGCACTGCTTTCCCCGTAATGGACACTCTGCATATGAAAATACAGAACAGGGGGCCAATTTTGGCCCCCTGTTTGCTTATTTTTCTTCCATATCCTTCAGCAGCTGCTCTGCCAGGCGTTCGTTTTCCTTTGCCACATCAATGCCCTCGGTACTCTCTTTGCTGAAAATGATCCGCAGCGTCAGAATGATCAGCTTGATATCCAGCATCAGAGAATAATTTTCAATATACATCATGTCCAGCCGCAGCTTGTCATAGGGACTGGTATTATATTTTCCGTAGATCTGGGCGTATCCGGTCAGTCCACCCCGTACCTTCAGCCGGTAGGCAAATTCCGGGATATCCTTGCAGTATTCGTCCGCAATGACTTTCCGCTCAGGCCGGGGACCCACAATGCTCATATCACCCTTGAAGATGTTCAGGATCTGTGGGATCTCGTCCAGACGGGTAGCCCGGATGAACTTGCCCACTTTGGTGATCCGGGGATCGTCCTCAGTAGCCAGCACCGCACCCTGGTACTTTTCCGCGTCCACGATCATGCTGCGGAACTTGAGAATATCAAATTCCCGTCCGCCCCGGGTCATACGCTTCTGCTTAAAGAATACCGGGCCGCCATCCTCCAGCTTGATTGCAATTGCCACCAGTACCATGGGAATGGCAAACACCAGCAGCGCCAGGCTGGACAGAAGGATGTCCATAGCCCGCTTAGCCACCCGTTGGGCCGGAGTCAGGCCGGTACCCTTCACAAGCAGCAGCGGAGTATCAAAGAGGGTGATATTCTTTGCACCGCGAATCATAATGTCCGTCAGCTTCGGTGCCACATAGGTTCGGATCCGCCAGCGGTAGCAGAATTTCAGAATATCATTGCGGATAGCACCGGGCACATCGTTGAGGATCACCGCATCATACTTGGGAATCTCCTGGACGATTTTATCATACCCCTCGTCCACGCAGATCAGCTTGCTGATGTTATACTTATCCTTCCGGGAATCCATTTTGATTTTCAGCCCCACACCCCGTTTGTTGCCGTAAATCAGCAGCATATCGTGGGGGGCGTAGAGCTTATGATACAGCGTGGTATACGCCAGGATCAACAGCAGTGCCACAACAAGTTCAATGCCGAACAGAATCAGCATCGGTGTAACCGCCAACAGCTTCTCTTCAATCAGGCAGAGCTGGAAATAGGTGACAAAGTTCACGATAAACAGAGAAATCACCTGTCCGATAAACAGATCCACCCGGTTCAGCTGGCCGAACATGGTACATTCCGAGTTCTGGAAAAAAGCATACAACAAGATCGCATAGATGCCCATGAGCACATATTTGCCCATATAGGCAAAGGAGAAGAACTCATATCCATTTTTCCATACAATATAATAGATCACCGTAAGGATCGCCACCTCCAGCAGCGTTTCCGCCACCCGGAGGAAGCCCTTGGTGTCCTCATAAGCACCCCGGCTGAGTTTTTTCATAAATAACAGCACATCCTTTGTATTTCTGCGCAGATTTCGATATTTTGGTTATTCTATCACAGATCTCACCAGAAAGCAAGCGTAAGGTAACCTTGCCGAAAGGGATCTTTTGCACGCTGTTGGCGATGCGGTCCAGCCCGCATCGGGCAAATATCCACCGGACATTTGCATTTTATTATTCGAGTTCCGTTCGATGGTATAAAAAAGAGGAAGCACTTTTGTGCTTCCTTATCCGGACGTACGCCGAAAGGGACTCGTTACACTTCGGTGCCGATGCGGTCCAGCCCGCATCGGGCAAATGTCCACCGGACATTTACATTTTATTATTCGAGTCCCGTTCGATGATATAAAAAAGAGGAAGCACTTTTGTGCTTCCTCTTTTTTATATACGCCGAAAGGGACTCGAACCCCCGACCTACTGATTCGTAGTCAGTCACTCTATCCAACTGAGCTATCGGCGCATGTCCTTACGACTTGGATATATTAGCACATCCTTTTTAAAAAAGCAAGTCTTTTTTTCAAAAATTTCAAAAATTTTTATTTTATCTTTTCTTTAGGGAAAAAGCCGCCTTGACTGCCTCCGGATCCTATAGTAAAATAAGCGAAAACAAGGAGCTTTTATAATAATGACAGATTGTTTCGCACAACTCCCCGGAGTCCTGCTGCCCTGGTATCATCAAAACCGAAGGCAGCTTCCCTGGCGGGAGACCCGGGAGCCTTACAGAATCTGGGTCTCGGAAATCATGCTCCAGCAGACCCGGGTGGAAGCAGTAAAAGGATATTACGCCCGGTTTCTGACCGCTCTGCCCACCATCGATGCTCTGGCAAACTGTAACGACGATGCCTTGCACAAGCTCTGGGAGGGTCTTGGTTATTACAGCCGGGTTCGGAATCTGAAAAAAGCTGCCCAGGTCATTCTGGAAAAGCATGGAGGCTGCTTTCCCACCACCTATGAGGAGGTTTTGGCCCTGCCAGGTGTCGGGGAATATACGGCTGGCGCTGTCTGCTCCATCGCCTTCGGCCTGCCTACCCCGGCAGTGGACGGCAATGTGCTCCGGGTCTGTTCCCGGCTGGCAGATGATCCCTCCCCCATCGACCTGCCCGCCACAAAAAAGAAGGTACAGCAGGCTCTTGCAGAGATTTATCCATCCGAATCCGGAGAATTTACCCAGGCTCTGATGGAACTGGGCGCCACCCTCTGCGGCCCCAACCGGGCACCGGACTGTGAACATTGTCCCTGCTGCGAAATCTGCCTGGGCTACCGGCACGGAACTGCGGAGCAGTTGCCTGTAAAGTCCCCCAAAAAGCCCAAGCGTCAGGAGGATCGGACGGTATTCATTCTCAACTGTGATGATGCCTATGCCCTGGAAAAGCGCCCCGATAAGGGTCTGCTGGCAGGACTCTGGCAATATCCCAATGTAACCGGAACACTGGATACCGCCGCGGCACTGGCAACGGTGGAAAGCTGGGGCCTTCACCCAAAGAATATCCTGCGGGAATCGGAAAAAAAGCATATTTTTACCCATATTCAGTGGAATATGAAAGGAATTTATCTGGAAGTTACGGAAAAGGGCGGTAATTTCCAGTGGCTTACAGAAGAAGAGATCAAAAATGAGGCGGCCCTGCCCACGGCATTCCGCCAATTCCGGGAGGATTTATAAAATGTATGACTTTCACATGCACTCCCGTGTCTCCTTTGACGGACACGATACCGGTCTGGATCTGGCGAAGGCTGCGCTTAATGCCGGTCTGAAGGAGATCTGCTTTACGGATCATCTGGACTATGATCCTCTGGATCAGATGGGCTGCATGGCCTTCGACACAAAGGCCTACCATGCAGAATATGATCAGCTGGACGTTCCCGGTCTGACCATACGCTTAGGGATGGAATTTGGCATGACCGTGGACAACCGGGAGCAGTTTCAGAAGGATCTGAAGCGCCGTCCCTTTGATTTCGTACTGGGCTCCATTCATTTTGTGGATGATCTGGATGTGTATTTCGAGCCCTGGTGGAGCGGCAAGACTGTTTTCCAGGCAGAGCAGCGGTATCTGGAAGCCACTTTGGAATGCGTAAACCTTCACGATGACTTTGATGTGCTGGCGCATCTGACCTATATCAGCAAAACCAAATGTCATCCCGCTCCCCGGCCTTTGCCCTATGCCGAGCACCGGGAAGTGGTGGATGAGATTCTGAAGGTTCTGGCCGCAAAAGGAAAAGGACTGGAAATGAATACCAGTGGCGTGGACCGCTGCGGCGGCTTTTTGCCAACGGCAGACTTCTTCCGGCGTTTCAAGGAACTGGGTGGCGAGATTGTCACCGTCGGCTCCGATGCTCATAACATAGACCGGGTAGGACAGTATTCTTTTGAAGCCTGTAATCTTCTGAAGGATATTTTCGGATATGTCTGCACATTTGAAGGCAGGCAACCAGTCTTCCATAAACTGTGATGTTGTAGGGCGGAATCTCCGCCCTACATTTCCGTTTTATCGTCATTATCACCCATCCGCCTATTACGGACAAATGTATTTTGTATAAAAGCACTTTTTCTGATTTAAATTATTGACAATCCGTAAATTTCCAATTATACTAAGGGATGTATTTTGAATATCTATGCAAATTTCGGAGGAAATCACCAAATGGTTAAAAAATGGGATGTGACCATTCCCAAACTTTCCGGTGCCAAGCCCCGCCGGGCTTATATCTGTCTGCCGGATGACTATGAAGCAAACACAGACAAGCGCTACCCCGTCATGTATATGTTCGACGGTCATAATGTGTTCTTCGATGAAGATGCCACCTTCGGCAAGTCCTGGGGTATGGCAAAATATATGGCAGAGAATCACCACGATCTGATCATCGTTGGCATTGAATGCAATCACGAGGGCAACCGCCGCCTGGTGGAATACTCCCCTCTGACCTATACCAATTCCGAGCACGGCCACATCAAGGGCAAAGGCAGCATTATGATGAACTGGCTGATCCGCACCCTGAAGCCCTATATCGACGAAACCTATCGTACCCTTCCCGACCGGAAAAACACCATCATCGCCGGTTCTTCCATGGGCGGCCTGATGGCCCTGTACGGTGCCACCACTTATAATCACATTTTCCAGCGGGCAGCCTGCCTGTCTCCCAGCCTCTGGGTCAGCCCCGGTAAGGTGCTGGAAATGGTGGCCCGGGCCCATATCCGCCGGGATACCGCCATCTATATGGACTACGGCGAAAATGAGATGTTCAACCACGCCGCCACCCAGGAATCCATGATCTCCACCGCTCACCTGCTGCTGGCCAAGAGAGTCAACCTGGCATTGCGGATCGTCCCCGGCGGCAACCATAGTGAAGCCAGCTGGGAAAAGCAGATCCCCATTTTTATGGACTGCCTTGGCCTTTAATGGTGCAGGAGCGCCCAAAGCTTCCCCCTATGTCAAAAATCTTTGATTTTTGACTGATGAGAGGTGCCGTCCCCAGTTCTTCATGTTGCCTGCCTCTGGCAAATACGCACCATGCAGGCCCCTCATCCGTCACGGCTTCGCCGTGCCACCTTCCCCCGAGGGGGAAGGCTTTGACTCAAAAAACTAAAATTTTTAGGAGAAATATAATTTTATGGAAATTCGTTACGAAAAGCATTGGAGCGGTCACCTAAACCGCTGGATGGAGTACAAGGTCTACGGCCATGCCGGTAAGCCTGTTCTGTTCATTCCCTGCCAGGCCGGCCGGTTTATGGACTTCGAGGGCTTTAATATGCACCAGACCTGGGCTCCCTGGATTGAGTCCGGCGAAGTGATGGTCTTCTCCTGCGATACCATCGACAACGAGGCCTGGGCCGCACAGGGTGCTGACAACCGCTGGCGTATCGAGAACCACGAGCGCTGGTTCAACTACATCACCACGGAACTGGTTCCCGCCATCAAGCATACCGCAGGTCTGGCCAACGGCTACGATCAGGGCATTATGACCTTCGGTGCCTCCATGGGTGCCATGCACGCCGGCAATCTGTACTACCGCCGTCCCGACCTGTTCGACCGCTGCTTTGCCATCTCCGGCCTGTACGATAACAAGGAATTCTTTGGCGATTACTGTGATGATTTGGTTTACAACAACTGCCCCGTATTCTACCTGGCCAATATGCCCCATGACCACTTCTACATGGATATGTACCGCAACCAGAAGAGCCTGATCGTCATCGGTCAGGGTGCCTGGGAGGAACCCCTGCTGGAGTCCACCCGGAAGCTGGACACCGTCTGCGCCCAGAAGGGCATCCCCACCCGGTTCGATTACTGGGGCCACGATGTCAACCACGACTGGCCCTGGTGGCACAAGATGGTGCCTACCTACCTGCCCTGGCTGCTGGGCTGATCTGACCATGTAATCCGTAGGGGGCGATGCCCACATCGCCCCTTTTCCATAAATTCCAATCCCTGTCATGGGCCGATGTGGGCATCGGCCCCTACGCAAACGTATTTGAAATCAAACAGAAAAGGAGCAAACTCCAATGAAAAACTTTATTTTCATTTCCCCCAACTTTCCTCTGACTTACTGGAAGTTCTGCCGTGAGCTGAAGAACAACGGCATGCGTGTTCTGGGCATCGGCGACTGCCCCTACGATGATCTGATGCCCGAGCTGAAGGATTCCCTGCATGAGTACTACAAGGTCTCCTCTCTGGAGAACAACGACGAAGTGTTCAAGGCTGTCGCCTTCTTCACCTTCAAGTACGGCAAGATCGACTGGCTGGAATCCAACAACGAGTACTGGCTGATGCGTGACGCCTGGCTCCGGACCGAGTTCAACATCACCACCGGCCCCAAGCTCCATGAGATGGACAAGATCAAGTACAAGTCCGCCATGAAGGAATACTACGCCAAGGCCGGTCTGCCCACCGCCCGTTATCATCTGGTGGAGGGTCTGGAGGATGCTCTGGAGTTCGCTCACATGGTTGGCTATCCTGTCGTCGTCAAGCCCGACAACGGTGTCGGCGCCAACAACACCTACAAGCTGCGCTCCGATGAGGATGTCCAGTGGTTCATCAACACCAAGGACAACAACGTCTACATCATGGAAGAGTTCGTCAACGGCTATGTTCAGACCTTTGACGGCATCGTGGACTCTCAGGGCAACATGCTCTTCGAGTCCGGCAACATCACCCCCCTGTCTCTGATGGACATCGTCAACGAGAACGGCGACTCTGTCTACTATCTGGTCAAGGAGCTGCCCGAGAAGATCCGTCAGGCTGGTCTGGCTACCGTCAAGTCCTTCGGCGTTAAGTCCCGCTTCATCCATCTGGAGTTCTTCGTCCTGAACGAGGATCAGGAGGGTCTGGGCAAGAAGGGCGATGTGCTGGGTCTGGAAGTCAACATGCGTCCCGCCGGCGGCTTCACTCCCGAGATGTACAACTACTCCCAGGAGACCGACGTCTATAAGATCTGGGCTGACATGATCGCCTTCGACTGCGACACCAAGGGCACCGGCAACCACCACTACTGCGCCTTCTACGGCCGCCGCGACGGCAAGGCCTACAAGCTGGATGATTACGAAGTCATGATGAAGTATGGTCAGAAGATGGTCATGTGGGGCCGCATCCCCGACGCTCTGTCCGGCGCCATGGCAAACCAGATGTACGTTGCCAACTTCGACACCGAAGAGGAAATGATGGCCTTCTACGAGGATCTGGCTGCTCAGTACTAATACTGATATTCAATTAAAAACTTTAAGCCGAAGGCTTGAAGTTTTTAATATGAAGATCATAATGAGACGGGATTCTGATATTTTCTATTCCGAAAATATCAGAATCGACAACGCCAAAAGGCGGTGTCTTTCAAATGAAACTGAAATAGTTTCATTT
>JAGBAI010000070.1 GCA_017939025.1 Oscillospiraceae bacterium | reverse complement strand
TGCGCCGGTACAGCAGTCATACATAGGCTCCATAACCATATAGCGGATAGTGCGGTTGGTATTGGCAGGGGTGGAGAGGTTTTCTACCCAGCCGCGCAGTTCCTCCCGCTGGGCTGCATCGGGCCACTGGGCGTGATAGCTTCTGTCGGGACCGTCGCTGTAAACGCTATCCACATACCGGTCTTCGGACAATTCCTGGTCAAATGTTGCCTGATTCACCGGGAAGCCTGTGGTCAGATCTTTGGACTGGACATCATCACTGAGCATGAAAGCAAGGAAGGTTTCCGCTGCCTGAGGATGCTGGGCAGTGTTCAGGACACCCATGATCCTGCGAGGCAGGAATACATTAGATGCCTGACCGTCCAAGGGCCTTGTGATATAGCCGTCACCTAAGTATTCAGCTTCACCTGCCAGAACCATGGAATAGCAGTACATGCCGTCCAGGGTACCTGCAGGCAGGAAGCAGATATCCCCATGAACTGCATTGGCACCAGAAAGGTTTGTATACTGACCGGGAATGAGCCACGCCTCTCCATTTGCATAGTCAGCCCTCACTTCCGCCATCCATTCTTCGTTAGCCTGACGGAAGGGTTCATCCAGGGCATATAACTCCGTCATAGCAGCGTAGAACTCTGTCAGCTTTTCCTTATTCAGGGTACCGTCGGGATTCATCCAGGCTGCAGAGCAGCTGTCATAGTAGTCATCGGCCATGATATCCGGGTACACGCCGTTAACAACACGGCTTTCCGGGGCAATTATCGATTTAGCTTGCTTGGCTGCTTCCACCAAAGAGGCAAGGTCGTGGATCTGGGACACATATTCTTCCTTACCATAAATGGCCGGGAATGTGAAGGTGGTGGGCACAGCGCAAATTTTTCCATCTTCAGCATAGCAATCAGTGATGTTCCGAAGCAGAGGATCCCCCTGATCCAGAACATGACTTACATCTGCCAGCACACCCTTTTCCAGATAGCTTTCCAGGTTGAACCCATCCAGACAGATCAGATCCGGGCCGTTCCCTGCCAGTATCTCCGTGTTCAGGGTCCGGATGGCATCCGCTTCAGTCATTCCATCATCACCGGACAGGCCTACTTCGTGTTCCACCGTAATGTTGGGGTTGGCCTTTTGGAACTGAACAATCATCTGGGTGATGTCCTCATCCTCATACAGGCTATAGATGTTCAACTGGGTATCTGTGGTAACAGGGGCACCATCATCGAAGGTGAAATAGCACAGTGATGGCTTGCCATCGACTGCTGCCAGCATATAAAAGCTGCCGTCATCACAGCCCGTCAAGGCGATTGGCCAGCTTCTGGGATCTCCCAGGGTGCTTCTGCTGCCACTGATCAATTCTTCCGTGACACTGCCACCGGGGATGTAGCTGTAAAGACCGCCGGAGGTCGTGAAGAAAAGGTAACCATCCTGATTTTCCCAAAATGTGATTTTGGGAGTATTGCCAAGGTTTTCTTCAAGTTCGGCACTGAGCTGGGCCTTCAGCACATCCGGCAGGGCTTTGATTTCGCCATCGTAGTAATACCCTGCACTCTCCATGCCAAGCAAATAGGTACTGCTTCCTGCACAGCCGATACGGGAAAGAATCCGTTCATATTCGTTTAAGTTTTCACTGAAGGCGCCTGTGGTCAGATCGATTTCATGGAGTCCGCCGACATACACCTCCGCCATCAGGCGTCCATCGTCTGTATAATCTGCATATGCAATGAAGTAGCCTTTTGTCGCATCCAGATCGGAGAAAACCACGGGAAGCTCCCGGTAACTATCATCAGGGTCGATCACCCAAAGATGAGGCTGATAGGTGCCGTCACCCAAGTCTTCAATCGTATCACAGAAGATCGTGCCATCACTGTGCAAGGCAACGTTTTCCACGCTGCCGCTGGACAGAATTTCATCAGGCAAAAAATCGGTTTCCCAGGTATTCTCCTGTTGTCCCTGGGTACAGATCATAATCTTTCCCGATTCCTCCTTCAGAGCAAGGCGCAATCTTCCATCAGACTGCATAACCATATCCTCGGCATACTGACACGCAGGCAATTGGATTTCTTTTTCCACATACCGACCAGTTGCAGCGGTGCTGATGGAAGGCATCAGGGCCATTTCCTCAGCTTCCGCGTTTTTCTCTTTTCCGCAGCCTGCTAAGCAGCCCATCATAAGGACCACAGTCAGCAGAGCGGATAACCTTCGTTTTATCTTCATGTGTCGTTCCTCCTTATTGAAGATGGAACCAGTATAATCCTGCTATCTCTAAACTACCTCTAAACCAGCGGCAATTCCACTACAAATTCGGCTCCGCCGATGGTGGCATCC
>JAGBAI010000069.1 GCA_017939025.1 Oscillospiraceae bacterium | reverse complement strand
TTCACGGGCACATCTTCATGCGATACGTAAGGTGCTTCCTTCGGTTCTTGCTGAAATTATTGGGGATGCCTATGAGGGATATTTCGGCGTTGACATGCTTCTCGCCTCTGACGGCCGTGGTCATCGGCTTCTGTGATCAGGACTATATGTACCTGCGAAACCATATGCGGATCCCCTTCGTGGTCTACGACGGTTACTGTGAAAAACCGGAACGGATACTGAATATCACCATCGATAATTATGATGGCGGTTTTCAGACAGGTACTTACTTTCGGGAGAGGGGACACAAACGGGCTCTGTGTATTGCGGATAATGATATCTGTGTGGATATGGAGCGGTATCTGGGTTTCCGGGATGGATTTGCTTCCGGAACGGTAGAGTTCGTCATGATTCCTATGAGGAAAGAGGAACGGTGGGAATATTACCGGCGGAATCTTTCTATGTTTCAAAGCATAACTGCTGTGTTCGCAGTGTCGGATTATTATGCCATGGATTTAATCTGCTTCCTGCAGGAACAGGGAGTCCGGGTGCCGGAACAGATTTCCGTTGCCGGATTCGATGACATTCCCATGTGCCGGATGTTTTGTCCCACACTGACTACGGTAAAGCAGGACGGTGCCCTGCGGGCAAAAATTGCAGTAAAGACGCTGCGGGAATTGAAGGAGGGCAAGCCGATTCAAAACGAGATCCGTTTGCCGGTATCCCTGGTGGTTCGATCCAGTACAAAGTAAGAAAGCTGGTACTTGTTATGTTGTACAAGTACCAGCTTGAATTTTTGTGCAGGGTTACACATTTAACCTTTGAAATACAAGATTATAGCCGCTACAATGGTGCCATACCAATTTGGGAGGGATTCCTATGAAACGAAATGACAGCTTTTTCCGAAGTGTCTGCAATCTGGCGATTCCCGTAGCCCTGCAATCCATGCTGCAATCCTCTTTCAGCATCGTGGATCAGATCATGATTGGACAGCTGGGAAGTGTCAATGTGGCTGGCGTAGGGTTGGCAGGCAAATTTGCCGGGATATACAGTGTCGTGGTGGCGGCCTTTGGTGCAGTGGCCGGTATTATGATCTCTCAATATCTGGGACAGAAAAACAGGGGAGAGGTAAAACGGAGCTATTATTTGAATCTGCTCTTTGCCCTTGTGCTTGCCGGTATCTTTACTCTGGGCTGCATGCTGTTGCCGGAGCAGATCATGGGACTGTATACTGCGGATGCGGCAACCAGGACTGCGGCAGCAAAGTATCTGTGCATCTTCTCCGGAACCTTTTTCCCCGTGGCGGGTGCGACACTGCTGGCGACCCTGTTCCGGTGTATGGAAAAGGCCAGCTATCCGCTGTATGCCAGCATTGCAGCGGCTCTGGCAAATACAGTGCTGAACTATATCCTGATATTCGGTAAACTTGGCTTTGTACCCATGGGAGCAGAGGGTGCTGCCGTTGCCTCGGTGATTTCTCAACTGCTGAATTTCCTGCTGATGCTGGGGCTGTACGGGCTGCACCGCCGGGAGTTTCCTCTGATCGGCACCAAGATGCAGAAAACCGGCTTTCACTGGAAGCAATATGCTGCCATTCTACTGCCCATGCTTGCCTGTGAATTCTTTTGGAGCCTTGGAGAGAATGTATATGCTGCTGTTTACGGTCATCTGGGAACCGATGCCTGTGCAGCTATGACCTTGACAAATCCTGTTCAGGGGTTAATGATCGGCGCATTGTGCGGTTTATCCCAAGCCGCCGCTGTGATCATTGGCAAGCTCCTGGGAGAAGGAAAGCAGGAGGAAGCCTAC